>JAUYIZ010000082.1 GCA_030688615.1 Desulfobacterales bacterium
CTTGTCTTGCCATACGGATTGCGCTGGGTATGCTTAGGAACGTGAACAGATACCTGTTTAGGGTGCACAGCCTGCGGATATGGGCCGGCGTGGGGAAAAGGTGGTGGATGCCTTGCTGTCGTCACGGGATGCAGGGCAGTCTATTTCCCTTGGTCGCGGCCGAAAACGGCTAACTTTGGAGGAACGGGTCGCAAGATGGCTCAAAGAACTGGGATTGATCGAAAGTTTCAGTGTCCGGCCGATCACACCGGACGGGAAGCTTTTTCAGGTTTGGGTACGTCGCCGCACCAAGGCGGCGGAGGTGTTGATCACGGATGTGGGGTTTGGCGTTTCGCAAATTCTACCAGTCATAGCCCTGTGTTATTACGCCCCGAAGGGGTCAACTGTTTTACTCGAACAACCCGAGATCCACCTGCATCCATCCGTGCAAGCCGGGCTTGCTGATGTATGCATCGATGCGGTCCGTACACGTGGCATCCAGATCATCCTGGAAAGCCACAGCGAACATTTGCTGCGTCGTTTGCAGCTCAGAATGGCTGAAGACATCTTAAAGCCTGAAAATGCTGCTCTTTATTTCTGTAAAACCGAAAAAGGGGAGTCCCGGTTAATGCATCTGGATTTGGATTTGTTCGGAACCATTACCAACTGGCCCAAAGGTTTTTTCGGGGATGAATATCAAGAGATTGCCAAGACACAGGAGGCCATCCTAAAACGAATGCAGAGAGGTTAAGAATGAGTTCATGGGTGGTAATCGACACCAACGTGGGCATTGTCGCTAACAGAAGGCATGAATCCGCCAATGTGGATTGTATTCTGGCATGTATTAAGGCCTTGAGCAAAGCCCGGCAGCAAGTGGTAGTGGTTGATGATGCTTTCCGGATTTTCGCGGAATACCGGCGCTACCTGTCTCCTTCCGGTCAACCGGGTCCAGGGGATGCTTTTTTTAAATGGCTCTGGGACAATCAGGGCAACCGGCGACGCTGTCAACAGATTAATATTACCGCCTTATCATTTGGAGATGGGGACTTTTTGGAGTTCCCGCATGATCCTGATCTTGCCGGCTTTGATCGAAGCGATAGGAAGTTTGTAGCAGTAGCTATCGCAAGTGGCACATTTCCGCCTATTTTGAATGCATCGGACAAAGACTGGTGGGAGTATCGCGAAGCATTGGGGCGCAACGGCATAACGGTTGAATTTCTTTGCCCGGAACTTATGAATATGGAGTGAATGAACATGGCAATTACCAACCACGAACGCGTCGGCAAGGCGCTGGAGCTTCTAAAGAGCGGGCTCGGACCTTTCGTCCAGCGCGAGTTCACAAACGTGTACAAAGATCACGCCGAGGCCGAGGCCGGCCGATTTATAAGCGATGACCGCCTGAACGCCGGAAAACCCATGGAGCAGTGGGATGCGGGCGTCCTGCTCCGGCTCATGTGGGAATCCTGGAACAATGTTTTTCGCCTGACTCTCGGGCACACCGAACGGAGCCTGGTCAGCGAACTGCGCGAGCACCGCAACAAATGGGCGCACCAGGAGACCTTCTCCAGCGATGATGCGGATCGGGCGCTGGATTCCATGATGAGGCTTCTTGCAGCCGTTTCCGCACCCCAGGCCGATGAGATAGGCAAGATGAAGATGGAACTTCGACGCCTGATTTTCGACGAGCAGATGCGCAATGAAAAACGCAAGAGCGCCGGTGCGGCCATCGAGAGTACGGCATCAGATCATCTCAAACCCTGGCGCGAAGTGGTGACGCCCCACAAGGATGTGGCCAGCGGCCGCTACCAGCAAGCAGAGTTCGCCGCCGATCTCTGGCAGGTGCATCTGGGCGAAGGCACGGACGAGTATCGGGACCCGGTGGAGTTTTTCCGCCGCACCTATCTCACCGAAAGTCTAAAGGGGATGCTTGTCGGTGCGGTGCATCGCCTGTCCGGACAGGGAGGCGATCCGGTGGTGCAGCTCCAGACCAATTTCGGCGGCGGCAAAACCCACTCCATGCTGGCGCTTTATCACCTGTTTTCCGGTATCGCACCCACGGACCTGGCAGGCATCGATGCGGTCATGCAGGAGGCCGGGACATCGCAAGCGCCGCCGGTGCGCCGCGTGGTGATAGTGGGCAATAAAATTTCACCCGGCAATCCTGTCACCAAACCCGACGGCACCGTTGTGCGAACACTGTGGGGGGAAATGGCCTGGCAGCTCGGTGGGAAAGCCGCATTTTCCCGCATCCAGGCCGACGACGAGAAAGCAACCAGCCCGGGAGACGTGTTGCGCGAACTGTTTACGGAATATGGGCCTTGTCTGATCCTGATCGACGAATGGGTGGCCTACGCACGCCAGCTTCACGACCAAAGCAATTTGCCGGCGGGCGGGTTTGAAACCCAGTTCACATTCGCCCAGGTGTTGACGGAATCGGCCAAACTGGCCGGAAACTGTCTGCTGGTGATCAGTCTGCCGGCTTCGGACACGATGGGTTCACCCCATGCGCAGGCCGATAACGTAGAAGTAGGCGGCCAGCGTGGCCGCGAAGCGCTCGACCGGCTGCGCAACGTGGTAGGACGTCTGGAATCCTCATGGCGACCGGCCAGCGCCGAGGAAGGTTTTGAAATCGTGCGCCGGCGGTTGTTCGAGCCCATGGTCGATCCGGCACGGTTCAAGGATCGCGACGTAGTGGCACGGGCTTTTGCGGACTTCTACCGGGCGCAACAGGCAGAGTTTCCGCCTGAATGCCGCAGCGCCGATTATGAAAAGCGCATCAAGGCCGCATACCCCATCCACCCCGAGATTTTTGACCGGCTTTACATCGACTGGTCCACACTGGTCAAATTCCAGCGCACCCGCGGCGTGCTGCGGCTGATGGCAGGGGTGATCCACAGCCTGTGGGAAAAGGGTGACAAGAACCCGCTTATTTTGCCGGCCAACATTTCGATCGACGATTCGCGGGTGCAATTCGAACTGACGCGCTACCTGTCGGACAACTGGGTGCCCGTAATCGAAAAGGACGTTGATGGCCCAAATTCCTTGCCGCTGCAATTGGATGGCGAAGTGCCCAATCTTGGCAAATTAGCAGCCTGCCGCCGTGTGGCGCGCGCCATCTATCTGGGCTCGGCGCCCATCACCACCGCCGCCCATCGAGGTCTTGAGGACCGCCGCGTCAAGCTTGGCTGTGTGATGCCGGGCGAATCACCGGCGGTGTTCGGTGATGCGTTGCGACGGCTGGCCGGTGCGGCCACCTACCTTTACCAGGACGGCCCGCGATACTGGTATTCGACCCAGCCCACCGTCACTAAACTGGCCGAGGACCGCGCCGAGCAGCTAAAACGCGATCCTGACAAGGTCGTGCTGGAGCTAAATCAGCGCTTGCGCGAAAATTTGCGCCAGGCCGGCAATTTCAGCCGTATCCACCCCATGCCGCAGTCGGGGCACGACGTGCCCGATGACCTCGACGCCAGACTGGTTGTGCTGGGAGTCGATCACCCGTACAGCAAAGAACCGGAAAGCGCCGCTTTGATTGCCGCCAGGGCCATTATCGAGTCGCGCGGCAACACCCCCCGGCTCTATCGCAACACGCTTGTCTTTCTTGCGGCGGACAAAACGCGATTGCAGGACCTTGACGAGGCGACCCGCAAGTACCTGGCCTGGGAATCAATCTTATTAGAGAAGGAGACGCTCAATCTCGACCCGCAGCAGGTAAAACAAGCCGAAACCCAGAAGACCGCCGCCGTCGGCGCGATGACGGCGCGACTGCCGGAGACCTACCAGTGGCTGCTGGCGCCCATGCAGACGACCCCGCAGGCGCCGATCGAGTGGCAGGCCATGAGGCTCTCGGGGCAGGATGCGCTGGCCGTGCGGGCAAGCAAAAAGCTAAAAAACGACGAACTGCTGATCACCAGCTTTGCCGCCACGCGGTTGCGGATGGAGCTGGATCGCGTTCCCCTCTGGCGCGGAAATCATGTACCTGTAACCCAGCTCGCAGAAGACTTCGCACGCTACCTTTACCTGCCCCGGCTTAAGGATTCATCCGTGCTGCTCAATGCAATTGCCGAGGGGTTGGCGTTGCTGACGTGGGTGCAGGACGCCTTCGGATTCGCTGACAGCTTTGATGAAGATCAAGGCCGCTACCGCGGCTTGCGCACCGGGCAAATCGTATCCCTGACCGCAGATACGAAAGGACTGATCGTCATACCGGAAGTCGCGTATCAGCAAATGGAGGCCGAGAGAGTTCAAACGCCGGGTGTGCCGACCACGGGAACTTCCAAGGGTGAAGGGGGTATTGGAACACCAGAACAGGGAACTGTACCCCCCGAACAACCGATACCCGCATCTACCCAGCCCAAGCGCTTTCATGGAACCGTCACGCTTGATCCTACCCGCGTCGGTCGCGATGCCAGCCGCATTGCCGACGAAGTGATCGCGCACCTTTCCGGCTTGGTGGGAGCGACCGTGACGGTCACCCTTGAAGTGGATGCGAATATTCCGTCCGGCGCTCCGGATCACGTTGTTCGGGTTGTCACTGAAAACAGCCGCACGCTGAATTTTTCAAGCCAGGGGTTTGAGAAGGAATAAAAAGAAAGGATAAATATTATGCCTCTTTATAAAATCCTTCCAGATGGTCAGACGCTTGATAAGGTTGATCGAAGCGATTTTCTAAATGAACAAGAGCTTCACAGTTTGATTGAAAAGAATTTGCCAAATGTGTTGGGCATACGGCTGATTGCCAGTGAATTTTCTATCCCTAATGGGAGGAAGGTAGAAACTGAAACCACACAAGAAGCACTAAAAAAGGCCATTTTTGACCTTCATGGCTGTAAATCCAAATGGCTTGAATCAGCTCCTGTCAAAGAAACCTTTGAAGGCGAGGCGGTTTGGGAAGGTACTGTTCAAGTCTTTGAACTGATCGATCACCCAACTGCCAAGAAAGCTTATGCCTGGTCTTATTTGGTTGATGATTCGGGACAAAGGAAGTTTTTTGCAGTTTTACATCAAGGGCCGATCAATTCGGCAGTTAATGCGGTAAAAGCATCTATTGTGAGCGAAAAATAGCCTATCCGGCTTGGTGAAGATATAATAAAATTGTTTCCATTGTTAATTTTTTTGGTATTTGATTATTGCAAATTTTACCATCCGCTATCAAATTAAAATTTTCTGTGAATATTTTTTTTGCCACCTTGTCACCAAGCCCTTCAATTTCATAATGGCATTTATCTCCTGTAGAACTATCTTTTTGTTTAATCTTTACTTTATCGGGCAGGATTTTTTTATTAAACATCCAGAATATGTGAGGGGGGTCATCAATACTTTTATAATATTTTTTTAGATGGTCGCATATTGATATTCCGGCGTCTGAAATGCATGGCTCTTTGATGACGGAAATGCCACCTCTAAGGTTTTTAAAAGCAACACTTCCAAATCTTCCGAGGTCGCGATAAAATTGTTTTTTGGGTAAGATTCTAACGTACTTTTCCATAAAACCATTTCTCTTATAAATTTATCAATTTCATTTTTAATATCTTTCAGAGATTTCACATTATAATCTTTAATAATTTTCCACTTCTTATTTTTATTTTCAAAATGAGTAATATTGTAATTATTTGATTCAAAAGTAAGTTCAATATATTGTTGTTCTTTTGTTTTTTGATGATATAGAACAATTTGAATTTCACCATCTAATCCAGGAACTGAATCAATCAACAAAAAATTATTATACGCATAATTAGCTATCTCTATGGATTCATAAATTGTTCTGTCGTCTGGGGGAACACCATCTCCCCGATTCCATCCTTTGGGGAGTCTTTTAAAACCTTTTATTTTTTCAGAAAAATATTCAGAAATAGGAATGAATAAATAATTATTAGATGATTCAAACATTCTTTTTTCCATTTGTATTTTTTCTTTCTTTTTTAATTTTTTCAATATCTTCTTTAAAAAACATTTCAATTTCACCAGTTGTCATGATCTTATTACCGCTGGTATTTTCTAAACGAGCAATTAAATCTTGAATTTTAATGGCAAGAGTTTTTGCGGTAGTAAACGACATATTTAATAAGGCAACTGGTTTAGATCCATTTTTAAACAAAATAACCGTATCCCCAAATCCTAATGCGCATGAAAATGAATTTGAATAAACTTTAGGAAGTTCAGGGTCGTTTATCGCTGATTCTATTTGAAGACGAATATCCGGTTGTTCCATTGAACTATCTCCGTTTATTAAGTTGGTCTAATATAGTGTTCTATTTTGCCGCATGTCAATAACTTTCTTGGCAAGATCAGATAGATTATTTCCCACTGAAAATTGAAAGCAAATCTCACGGCAAGAAAATAGGAAGTTAAAACAGGGTGGGAGCAAAAAAATAAATTAGGACACTACCGTCGCGTGGGCATCCTTTAAAATTCCGGCCGTTGACCGGCAACCGTGAGCGCATTCCCGGCTGCTTGATTCTGACATCGCTCAGCCTATTTTGGCTTGACACACAACCCTTCTTTTGCAATAGTAAAAAGTGAGTTTTTACTAATTTGATATGTTTGACGGGAGCAGTATGTAAATGAACATTTATCGCAACTGGTTTTTAGCCAGCCGACCCTGGTCTTTTACCATGACGGCCATCTCGGTGAGTGTGGGCAGCGCCTTGGGAGCACAGTCCGGCGCCTTCTCATGGGGTCTTTATCTGATTACGCTTTTCAGCATGATCGTTTTGCATGCTGCCACCAATCTGATCAATGACCATTTTGATGTGTTAAGCGGGGTGGACACGTCAGAGGTTTCCACGGCCCAGTACCGTCCCCACCCTTTGCTGGAAGCCAAACTGCAGTCGATCCATGTCCGCAATGTCGCGCTGCTGCTTTACGGCCTGGTCATCCTGGCAGGCATCTATATGTTTTCCCTTCGCGGCTGGCCGATTTTATGGCTGGGCCTGATCGGTGCAATCGCAAGCTTTTTCTATACCGCCCCGCCTTTGAAATACAAATACCGCGGTTTCGGGGAGTTTTCGGTTTTTTTGATGTGGGGACCGTTCATGGTGGAGGGCGCCTATTTCGTCCAACGGCAAAGTTTCAGCAGGGAAGCCTTCTGGGTCTCCTTGCCTTTCGGTGCGCTGGTGGCCCTGGTGTTGCTGATCAACAATGTCCGGGATATCAACCATGATCGGGACCACGGGATTCGCACACTGCCGATTTTGATCGGCCGGCGCAACGGGTTGCGGCTTTATATCACCCTGGTGGTGCTGGCTTATTGCGCCATCCTGCTGATGGCTTTCCTTGGACCGCTGCACCGCTGGTCGCTGATTGTGTTACTTTCCCTGCCGCTGGCATATCGTCTGCTGGCCCAGATGATCCGGAAAATTCCCCTGGATGCCGATGCGCAGACCGCCCAACTGGACACGGCCTTTGGCTTTCTGCTGGTGGTCTCGCTGGTCCTGGAAGGTCTGTTTTGAACAGCGCCCTTTTTCGATGGCCCCCCCTGGTCGGCACCGTTTTGCTGGCAACCCTGCTCTGGGGGGTCACTTTTTACTCCACCTGGGGTAATTTCTGGCTTAAAATTTCTTTTTCAGCGGCCCTGCTGGCGGTTTTGTCCCTGTGGCTGCCTGCCGGGAAAAAGATGCGGCTCAAATTCGACACCCGCAGTTTCCTGATGGGGCTTTCTTCCGCGGCAGTGCTTTACCTGATTTTCTGGGCCGGCAAACACACCTCGCGCATGCTTTTTCCCTTTGCCGAATATCAAATCGGCAGCATCTATGACAAAGGCCAGGGCACCCCGGTGTGGCTCATTGCCGGGCTCCTGCTCTTTCTAACCGGGCCCTGCGAGGAATTATACTGGCGTGGCTACCTGCAGCACAATTTGATGCAGCGTCTTGGAAACCGGCAGGGTTTTCTCTGGACCACCATCGTTTATGCCGGGGTGCATGTGTGGTCTTTCAATCTGATGCTGATCGGGGCTGCGGCCGTCGCCGGGGCATTCTGGGGGCTGATGTATTGGCGCTGGGGCAATTTGGCGCCGGTAATTGTCTCCCATGCCATATGGAGCGCGGTCATTTTCACCTTCCTGCCCATGTCCTGAAATGCTGTAATACCGGACCAGGGCCCCGGCCTATCTTACCATGGTAAATTTGGCTAAAATGCCGTTAAGCTCATTTCCCAGCGCCTGGTCTTTTTTCATGCGCGCCATCGTTGCCTGCAACTTTTTGCCCGGGACGAAGGGGGAAAACAATCCGGTCGATTTTGCCAGTTTTGCCTGAAAATCCTTGTTGTTGGATATTTTGTCGAATATTGCTCTCATGTATTCAACCCGTTCCGGAAGCACGCCCGGGGGCATGGCAACGGAAGTGCCGCCGGAGTCCGCTGCGGAACGGGCATCCTGCAGTTTCACGGGCACCTTTACCCCGATTTCTTCCAGTGTCGGCACGTCCGGAAGCGCTCCGCTTCTTTCGGCGGCGATGGAAAAGAGGCCTACGAGCTCTCCGGATCTGACATCGTTGGCCAGGGCGCTGGCCCGGGTGACGATCAGATCGACTTCATTGGTGAGGAGGGCTCGGACCACCCCCTTTTGTCCCCGGTAGCCGGTGATGACTTTGCCATCCAGATTCAGGATTTCAAGCGTCACCGCAGCATTGGTTGCCAGTGAACCTTTCGCGGAAGTGGCCCCGGCCTTTAACGCCCTGGCCTTTCGCAGGTCATCCAGGGTCCTGTACTTGGACTTTGAGGACACGAAAAGCATGTTGGCATCGGGTGCGATATCCGCGATGAAGAGATATTTTTCAGCCGCATACTTTACGCCGGGCGCCTTCAGCAGGTCATTGTTTATGACCGCGTCCGTTGATTTGCACAGCATGGTCAGCCCGTCCTTTGAGCCATCCGTGTAAACCCAATTGACCCCTTCATCGCTGCCCATATTTTCAATTTTTACCTTGGTGCCGGTCGCCTCGCTCAAAAACGGGGCGAGGATGCGGGCCAAAAGGTCCGTGGAACCGCCGGCGCTGCTGGCAACCACCCAGGTGATGGTCTTATCCTTGTAAAATTGTGCCGGATCTTCTCCGGCAGCTTGCGCCGGTTCGACCCCCGCCAGCATCAGGCCGAAAGTCAATACGCCGATGACCGTCATGATTCCCGTTTTCAGATTTCGCATGGCTGATCTCCTTTATTTAGGGTTTGATTTTGTCTTCTTTTAAGCTTTGACAGCGGCTTTTTGAACCATTGCGGGATCACCGCATTAAGGGTGAGCCCTAAGGGTTGGGCGTCAATTTCAAAAGTCGCCCGCCGGTTTCGTCCTCAAGCACCCAGATGGCCCCATCCGGTCCCTGTTCCACTTCCCGGATGCGCCGGCCCATAGTAAAGCGCTCCGCTTCATAGGCCGTCTCCCCGTCCATTACGACCCGGATCAGGGCTTCGGAAGACAGTCCACCGATAAATCCGCTGCCTTTCCAACGGGGAAACATATCTGCCGCATAGATGATGAACCCGGCCGGCGAGATAACAGGGGTCCACGAGACTTTGGGCGCCGTGAACTCAGGTCGCGTCGAATGATCCGGGATGGAGCGGCCGTTATAGTGGTTGCCGTCTGAAACGATGGGCCAGCCGTAATTGTCGCCGCGTTTAATCAAATTAAGCTCGTCTCCGCCCCTGGGACCCATTTCATGGCTCCACAGGCGACCTTCAGCGTCGAAAGCCAGACCCAACGGATTCCGATGGCCCAGGGTCCAGATCTGTTTCGCGATGCCCGCGCGATCTGCAAATGGATTGCTGGAAGGCACGGACCCGTCATCGGTAAGCCGGATGATTTTTCCGAGGTTCTGGTTCATATCCTGCGCCGGGGTAAACTTCTGGCGTTCGCCTGAGGTGATGAAAAGGAAATTCTCGGGTGAAAATGCAAGACGATGCCCAAAGTGACCACGGCCGGTTACCTTGGGCTCCTGACGCCAGATAATTTTAAGATCAACCAGCTTCCCATTGCCATCAGGGGTAAAGGCCAGTTTGGCACGTGCGACCGCGGCACCGCGAAGACCCCCGTCACCGGCCTCCGCGTAGCTCAGATAGACAAGTCCATTGGTCGAATAACCCGGATGCAGAATGACATCGCCCAACCCGCCCTGACCGCCATGATCAACGGCAGGAACCCCCGATATGGGACCTGATTTCTTGCCGTCTTGCGAAACGATGAGAAGACGGCCTGCTTTTTCAGTTACCAGCAGACGACCATCAGGTAAAAAAGTCATCGCCCAGGGTTCATCAAACGTTGCCACCGAAGCAAAGACGAAAGGCTTATCGCGGTCTCCCCGCGCAGCCATTGGTGCCGCTGTGGATGGATGGATCATGGATCCCATGAAGAAGCCGGCAAGTGCAAAACCTGTAACAAAAACCCGAAGGTGTTTCATATATTTTTCTTTCGCCGTCCCCCGGCCCGTTGCCGTTTGAAGCTTTTTTCCCCCAATTTCATAATTAACGGTATAGCATAAAAACGACTGTGATATGAAGAATATATTTCGCGTATGCGGGATAATCCGATTTCTGATGCTGGTTGTTCTGAAAATTATTTCGTCAATGGTGTTCTTTGCAATCATGTTCCAGCGAGGCGGAATTACGGTGCTGAATATTTTTTTCATCATCGGATTTTCACATGGATCATTCAAATTCTGTACCCAATGGGTTTTTGGTGTTGATATGCAAATCAAATACAATTAAAATGGGAATGATCCTTTGATAAAATCCAAAAACCTCCGGATCGATGAGGCATCCCTGACCGGTGAGTCGGTGCCGGTAGAAAAAACGACGACCCCTGCCAAAGCGCATTCGGCACTGAGATGGGAATTGGAGACGGGACCCTTGTACCTGCCGGACACTTTATTTCAAGGAAAAATTTTAGAGGATGTCATTAACCAAAAACAAAACCAAGATCGTATGCACCATCGGGCCCGCATCCGAGTCACCGGCAATTATGGCGCAAATGATTCAAGCCGGAATGAATGTTGCGCGACTAAATTTCTCACACGGTGATTTCGAAAGCCATAAAAAAACCATCGGCAATCTGCGCCGGTCCGCGCAAAAGCTTGACCGGCGTTTGACGATCATGGCCGACCTTCCGGGTCCGAAAATACGAATTGGGGAGTTGGCTCAGGAACCGATCGAGTTGAAACGCGACGACAGGTTTACATTGACGAGCCAAGAGATCCTTGGAGATCACCGGCGTGTTTCGGTGACGTTCGTTCAACTCCCGCAGGTTGTAGCTCCCGGGGACAAGCTGTATTTAAATGACGGCATCATTCGACTTGAAGTAATAAGGGTGGAAGATACTGAAATTGTTTGTAAAGTCATCGTGGGCGGTATTCTCCGGTCCCACAAGGGATTAAATCTGCCGGGAATCAATCTGGGAATCTGTGCCTTTACCGGGCGCGATCTTGAGTGCCTGGAATTTGCCTTGAAAAACGGTGTGCAGGCGGTCAGCCAGTCTTTTGTTGAAACCGAAACGGACATTGTGGCTGTCCGGAAGGCTGCCGAAAAATTGGGATATCGACCGTTTATCATTGCAAAGATCGAACGTGCCCGCGCACTTGATCATCTGGAAGGTATTCTGCGCGAAGCCGATGGTATTATGATTGCGCGGGGTGATCTCGGTGTGGAAATGCCCATTGAACAAATTGCCGTGGTTCAAAAACAGTTGGTGAGCCAGGCAAATCGGCTCGGTAAACCGGTTATTACCGCCACCCAGATGCTGGAGTCCATGACCAATACCCTGCGGCCCACCCGGGCGGAAGCCACAGATGTCGCCAATGCCATCCTTGACGGAACAGATTGTGTCATGCTGTCCGGAGAGTCGGCCATGGGCAGATATCCTGTAGAGGCTGTTGAAATGCTGGCCGGAATCGCCGCTGCCGTCGAACCGCATCGGTCTGAATATCGTTTACAGGAAACCGCAAAAACGTTCAGCCGGAACAGAGAACTCGGCCTGTCGGATCTCATTGCATCCAGTGTTGAAAGGACCCTGGAGCATGTTTCACCGGCTGCCGTCATCGTTCCCACCCAAAGTGGCTATATGGCAAGAAATATTGCCCGGTTCAGACTGCCGATCTGGATTACCGCGGTGAGTTCCTCTGAAAGCACCTGTCACGGGCTTCAATTCTCCTATGGCGTGTATCCGGTTCATGTGCCGGAACATCCGGATGACTGGAAAGCGTTTGCGCGCAACTGGCTCGATCAAAACGAAGTTGACGGCAATCTCGTGGTTTTGACCGAAGGTCCGTCGAGCAAAAACCGGGATGCAAACAACCGCATGGAACTGATCGTACTCAATCGGGCAGACAGGAAGTAAGAGCACGGTGGCGCCAAATTTCAAACCTCGGGAGCTTCCGGAGGGTGGTGATTTCCAAGGTTGATCGACACCTGCTTTTGCCTGCGGTCCAAATCCCATTTCGACTTATTTTGATCCTTGAAAAAAGGGGGTACCATATGCAGTGGGTCGCTTTTCAGACCTCAAATCTATGATTGAGAGTATCCAGATAAAAACGAGCTTCCAGAATGCGGCGTGAACGTGCCATTATCACCGCGCTTTTCATTACAGATATCATAATCTTCGATCGGGTGGCCGGTCAAGTGAATTTACACCCCGACCGCCGCTCCTGCGCCTTCAAAGAATCTGCGGCGGTCAAGTTCAAAGGCCTGGGGGATCGGTCCCTGGTTCTTTCCGATTTTGATAACCATGAAGTCCCTGTGCCTGAATACGATAGTGGAGTTTATTGTTCTCTGGGTATAAAGCTGACTTCCACCAAATAAGTTCACGCCCTTGCCGGGCGTACACGAGACAACTTCAACTGGCATAAAGAGATGGAGCTGCTGATTTACATAGTTCATCGCGCGAGAAGAAAATGACACAACTCGTGCCAGAGGTAACCGAAGCCGATGTCTCCCGTGATGTCGTCGCAAACGCGGAGTACCCGGACTACATGAGGAAGGTATCCCCTTCTGCTGTCATATGTCCAATATGACGAGCAGGGGCGGCGATTTAAGAGGGATATTATGGCCGAAGTATAAGAATTTCAGTCTTGTACGTCAAGGAGATATTGATCTCAAAATGTGGGGTTTGTCAACGATGACCGCGCCGGATGGTCATTGCAACATCCGTCCTTATGAAATCTGCTCACCTTTTGGTCTGTTTATCTGTTAAAAAGATATTTTTGTTGATTTCTTTAAGAATACCAAATATATGTCTTAAAAAAAATTTGGCGGCAGATACTGTAGACATTGCAAGTTATCATTCAGTCACCGCCATCGCCAATTCTGCCAACGAGTGGTTTTTATTCAACTTCTGGAGGTCCGAATGGCAGCAAAGAACCCTTCCAATATCGTTGATATATCGGATGATGTAAAGACGTCTCTGGACAAGCTGGCATTGGCGAGCCGGATACTCGAAATGGAAGGCCACGGCAATTTTACCTTCGGCCATCTTGCCTTGCGCGATCCGGAGGGGCGCGGCGTATGGATCAAACGTTGGGGCATGACGCTCGGCGAGGTGCAGGACTGGACCGATCATCAACTCATCGACTTCGACGGCAACCTGCTTTACGGCAACGGCAACCAACGCCACAGCGAATGGCCCATCCATGCGCAAATTATCAGGCGGCGCCCGGAAATCAACGTCACGGCACACACGCACCCGCGGTATGGCACGTTGTTCTCGTGCACAAGCGAGCCGTTGCGGGCACTGAGCAACTCCGGCAGTTTTTTTGCAAAGCCGCCGCCGCGCTACACCCGCACATCTGAATTGATACGCAGCCCCGAAGATGCCGACCGGATGGTGGATATCCTTGACGGCCACCCTGCCATCTTCCTGCGGAATCACGGTGTCGTATTCTGTGGCGAATCCATTGAGACTTTGATCGTCGTTGGCGTTCACCTTGAGGCTGCCTGCCAGCAGCAACTCGAAGTTGCTGCATCCGGCCTGCCCTACGATTGGCCGGATGATGAAGAGCGGACGCGCAAGGCGGCGGTTATGGGTGAGGTTCGAAACATTGGTCTGTTTTTCGATTATTTCGCCGGCAAGCTTGCTGACACCCAGCAACTAGGCGATCCTAACCTGCCGCTTAAACGGCGTAACGCCCTTTAGGGCTCACGCAAAAATAACTTCACATTTTATACGCCGATGCATCCCGTATGGCTGCGTTGCGAAAACTCGGAATATCCAGATATTCCTGCGTTTTCGCGCCTTGCCATCCGGGCACCTCAACGCCTAAAACTGTAAATTAATTTTTGCGTGAACCCTAGACTGGCGCGGTCTGCCGCTTGGCCCGGAACACCAGAACAAAGGCCTCGAATGCCAGGAGCTGAAAGACGGGCGAACCGGATTTCCACGTGCAATTAATGACTGGCTGACAGACTATGACATCAAAGTATTGAAAGTCGCAGGCCCCCGGGCAAGCAAAGACCCCAAGATATACCAGGCGACGAGAACATTATCGAACGCCTTTAATAAAGTTGAGCGAAACCGGTTATTAACATTTATGAAGGAGGATCGGGACATGAATAAGCCAGGCGGTAAATTTTTCATGGTAATGGTTTTGGCGGTTTCCATTGCCGCCGCGTTAATGGGTTACGAAACAGCCGCAGCCCAATGGGAGGCGGAGTGGCAGAAAACCTTGGAAGCCGGCAAAAAAGAAGGCAAGGTTTCCGGATATATCGGCCTGTTGGCACCTGCCCTGCGAAAAGAGGTGGCTGCTTTCCAGGAAAAGTTCGGCATACAGATCGAAATTACCCCCGGCCGGGGTTCTGATTTAACCAAGAAGCTGCGCACCGAAAGGGCGGCCGGGATACATCTTGCTGACGTGGCTATAAACGGGAGCAATACCATGTACGCCGCCAAGAATATGGGGGCAACAGTGCCTTTGGATGACAAATTGATACTTCCCGAAGTCACCAATCCCAAGTTCTGGTACACCCAGGACCATCTTCCTTATTTGGACAAGGAAAAACATTTATTCTATTTTTATGCCTATCCGAATCGCGATATCGCTATCAACACAGACCTTGTAAAGCCGGGGGAAATCCAGTCGTGGCAGGACCTGCTGAAACCCCAATATAAAGGGAAGATCGTATGGAGCGACCCCAGTATTTTCGGCAGCGGCTTTAACGGTTTTGCCACCAACCTTATGAGTAAGATGACAGATGAGAATTTCTATCGCAGGCTTGTAGCTACCCAGGAGATTACCTTGTCCAGAAATCTGCGCCAGATGGGCGAGTGGCTTGCCCGGGGGAAATATCCTATAGCTGTTGCGGTAGAGGGCCGTGCCATCGCCGAAATGGTGAATGCCGGCGCGCATATTGCCTATGTGGCCCTGAAAGAGGGGGCCTATTTAAGCTACAGCGCCGGAATCATAGCCTTTGCGGCCGACGCACCTCACCCGAACGCCGCTAAAGTCTTTGTAAACTGGCTTTTAAGCCGGGACGGACAGGGTTTTGCCCAGCGAGCGACCAAATATATGTCTGCCAGGAATGACATTCCTACGGAAGGCATTGTCAACCCGGAATCAATGCGGGTGCCCGGAGAGAAATATTTCATTGCCTCCAACACCACGGAAAACTGGATTGAAGAGCACCAGCCGAAATATCTTGCCCTTGCCAAGGAGATCTTCGGGCCCCTGATCGGCAGATGAAAGTTACTAAAAATGTGGTAAAAACGCGTTGTATCGACGCATCCATCCAAGGAGGACCAGCACATGAATAAATTAGGTGTAAAATATTTCATTGTTGTCGTTCTGGCGATCTTAGCCGCTGCTCTGTTAATGGGTCACGTAAAAGCCGAAGCCCAATGGGAAGCGGAGTGGCAAAAGACGCTGGAAGCCGGGAAAAAAGAAGGCAAGGTGTCGGTGTATGTTAGTCTGCTAGCTCCGGCAGTGAGAAAAAATGCGCCTGCTTTCAAAAAGAAGTTCGGAATCGAAGTCGAGGTTACGACCGGCAGGGGCGCCCAGATGACAGAGAAACTCCGCACGGAAATAAGGGCTGGGGCGAATCTTGCCGATGTCGCACTAAGCGGAAACAATCCGATGTTCACCGTCAAGAAAATGGGCGTGACCGAGCCTATGGACAACAAACTGATACTGCCGGAAGTTACCAACCCGAAGCTCTGGTACACGCTGGACCGACTTCCGTGGGTGGACGATGCCAAACATTTATTCCCTTTTTATGCCTATCCGAATCGTGATATATCCATCAACACCGACCTTGTAAAGCCCGGGGAAATCCAATCGTGGCAGGACCTGCTGAAACCCCAATTTAAAGGAAAGATTGTATGGAGCGACCCCAGTATTTTCGGCAGCGGCTTCAATGGTGTTTCCACCAATATCATGAATAAGGTAACCAATGAGAATTTCTACCGCCAGCTGGTTGCCACCCAGGAGGTCACCCTATCCAGGGACCTGCGTCAAATGGCAGAGTGGCTTGCCAAGGGGAAGTACGCTGTGGGCGTTTCGTTGGAAGGCGGCCCCATCGCCGAAATGATGAATGCCGGCGCGCATATTGATTATGTAACCGTGAAGGAAGGTGCCTACTTGAGTTATGATGCCGGAGTTGTAGGCATAGCTGCCAAGGCGCCCCATCCGAACGCGGCCAAGGTATTTGTCAACTGGCTTCTAAGTAAAGATGGACAGGATTTCGCCCAGAGGGCAACGAAATATATGTCTGCCAGGAATGATATTCCCACAGAAGGTATCGTCAACCCAAGATCCATGAGGATTCCCGGAGAGAAATACTTTATTGTCTCCAGCAGCATAGAGAAATGGATAAATGAGGACCAGAAGAAATACCTTGCGCTGGTTAAGGACCTCTTCGGGCCCCTGATCGGCAGATGAAAGTTATTAAAAATGTGGCAAAAACGCGTTGTATCGGCGCATCCATCCAAGGAGGGTCAGCACATGAAACAATCAGGCGGAAAATATTTCATCGTTGTAATCCTGGCGATCTCCGTCGCTGCCACATTAATGGGCTATGTAAAGGCCGAAGCCCAATGGGAGGCGGAGTGGAAGAAGACGCTGGAAGCCGGGAAAAAAGAAAATGTTGTTTCGGTCTATGTGAATCTGATAGGACCTGCATTCCGAAAACAGGCGCCTGGTTTCAAAGAGAAGTTCGGAATTGATATCCAGGTGACCGCCGGCAGGGGAGCCGATTTGTCACGGAAGCTTCGCACGGAAAAAACCGCCGGTTCGAACCTTGCGGATGTCGTCATTGCAGGGAGCAATACGTTGTTTTCCGTCAAGCAGATGGGCGTGACAGAACCCATGGAAGATAAGCTGATCCTGCCGGAAGTCACCAACCCAAAGTTCTGGTATACGCTCGATCATCTTCCCTGGACAGACGATAACAAACATTTCTTACATTTCTTCGCCTATCCCAACCGTTCCATCACGATCAACACCGACCTGGTGAAACCGGGGGAGATCCAGTCGTGGCGTGATCTTTTAAAACCTGAATTTAAAGGAAAAATTGTGTGGAGCGACCCCACGATTACGGGAAGCGGTTTCGAGGGTTTCTGCAGCTACCTCATTAACAAAATTACCGACGAGGATTTCTATCGCCAGCTGGTGGCCAAACAGAATTTGACATTATCCAGGGACCTGCGGCAAATGGCAGAGTGGCTTGCCAGGGGGAAATATGCGGTCGCTGTTTCGGTGGAAGGCCGTCCGATAGCTGAATTTATGAATGCCGGCGCCCACATTGCTTATGTGACGGTGAAGGAAGGCACCTATTTGAGTTATAGCGCCGGAAATATGGGTATCCCGGCCAAGGCGCCCCATCCGAACGCGGCCAAGGTATTTGTCAATTGGCTGCTGAGTAAAGACGGCCAGGGTTTTGCCCAGAGGGCGATGAGATATATGTCGGCTCGGAATGATATCCCCACCGAAGGAATCGTCAACCCAAAATCCATGCGGATGCCCGGGGAAAGATACTTTCCCGGTGCGAGCAGCATGGAGAAATGGGTGGTGGAGAACCGGGAAACATATCTTGCATTGGCCAAGGAGATCTTCGGGCCCCTGGTGGGCCGCTGAGGCTGGTTTATCATCCTGACCGGTGGCGGTCAAAAAGGCGTAAACTCTGCTAGACCCACGATTTTACGGCATGCGCAATAGGTTTATATTCAAAGTCGAGTTGCGGTTTTCCGGCAGTGGTGTCGGGTGGGATTACCGGAAGTAGCAAACAGGACGGGTGTTGACGGTCATGATAAATGGTGTTAACTGCAGGGGTCTCGGGCGAAAGGAAAATAGAAACCATGCCGTCAAGCTTGGCCGAGTCGCTGCTGGCGATCCGGACTCTAAGCCGGTGTCCGGCCTTAAAACAGTTGATCATGGGCCAGATTTCAATTTCATACCTGTAGATCCTGCCGGGTTCTATCCGTGTGGGATTTTTATAAGTATGGTACGGACGTCCCGGGGCGGACCGGGTCTCATCCAGTTTCCTGCAGGAAGCTTTAAGCCATCCGAAACCGACTACTGCCAGGGAACCGTCCGGCGCCTGGTCGTCTATCCTGACCACCCAGGCCGTATCATCGGCGCTGGAGGAGGCATAAAGGGTTAAGCTGGCGGGGCCAACGAGTTCAATTTCTTCTTCCAAAGGAGCGGTGCTAAAGGCCAGCACCGGAAGATCGGTTTCCACCTGCTTCTGGGATTCGGGCCAGGAATAGTTATCGGGTTTTTCTTCTCCGGGCATATCCCGGGACAACAGTCCGAAGGGGGCTTCATTCGCCCCGCGGTCACCGCCCGCACAGAGATAATAGGTGGTCCAGGCGGTTCTGTCGATCGGATAATTTTGTTCATACCGCCATTGATTCTTTCCGGGGACATACAGGATTACCGGAGGCTCTTCCATAATGCCCGTTTGGATATCTTTCATCCAGTAGTCCAGCCAGCGTCCGATCTGGATTTTCAAAGATTCATTGTAAAGTAAAGCCCATCCCGAACCGGTCCCGATCAGGAGCTTCTTGGGGGCATCGATGCTTTCAAAGGCCATCAGAAGGCGGCGGTGGCTCAAGGTTGAAGGCGCTATAATTTGATATACCGGCACCTTGACCCGATGGTGCCTGTTTGCCAAAGACCTTTCATCGTAGTATGGACCGTCATGGGGATGCATCAGGGTATCCAGAATCACATCACGGGGAGGAAGCCATTTTTCCAACGGGGCCGCCCCGTCAGGCGGCAGGCAGCGTGCCAGGGTGACGGTAAGCCATCGCGCTAAAAATCCTGAATGATAAAGCCCCCCATAATAGGCAAAATCCCGGTAAAAGTCAAAGCATCCGCCGATGGGCACGATGGTTTTAAGGGATGGGGGTTGCAGAGCTGCCACCAAATACTGAATTATGGCAAAATAACTCATCCCCATGCCAGCCACCTTACCATCACACCAGGGCTGGCGCGCGATCCATTCCACCAGTTCATACCCGTCCTGCTGCTCTTCCTTGTCAAAGAGGTTCCACTGGCCTTCAGATGGATATCTTCCCCGCGAATCGGCAATTACCCAGACATAGCCTTTATTGACGAAATAGTCCATATCCCCGGCTTCCACATGCGGAAAGAGCGCCGCAGGAAATCCTTGCACCTCCTTGCCGTAGGGGGACATGGAAAATAGGGCTGGAAACGATCCGGAATGGTCCGGCATGTAGATATCTGCCGACAGACAAATACCATCCCGCATGGGCACCCTGACATTTTCTAATCTTTTCATAACCGTTTACCGTGGGTATTGTCTTGAGAAAAATATAATTTTTAATTATTAAACAGGGAATTGTAATATTAAAAAGAAGGTCCTTACACAGATGATCGGATTAATGAATATTATGATATTGTTGACATATAAAAATTTTTCAGCCTGTTGTCAATCTTTTTGCAACCGAAGACAAAAGGAGAAAATTAATGGAAGATCTCGTTCGTCTAAAAGAAGAGCTGTCCTTAGCCTCAAGAATTCTGGCCAATGAAGACCTTGCACAGGGATTCGGCCACATAAGCGTCCGGTTGGAGGGAACGGATAAGTTTTTAATCCCGTGTTTAATGAGCCCGGACCTTGTGACGTCCAAAGACATATTAACCATCAATTTGGCAGGTAAAAAGATAGATGGAGAAGGCTTGCCCAACGGGGAAACCTGGATACATACCTGCATCTATCGTGTGCGCCCGGACGTAATGAGCGTTTCCCATTTCCACTCATTCTACGTGAAACTGTTGGGAATCGTGGGCCAGAGCCTAAAACCCGTAATCAACAGTGCTGTTAAATTCGCTGACGGTGTTCCGATCTATATGGATCCGGAACTGATCATTACTGAAAAACAGGGCGCTGCCGCCGCTCAGCTGCTGGGGCAACACCATGCCCTCATGCTTAGGGCGCATGGTGTCGTGGTCGTGGATGAAGGTCTTAAATCCGCCCTGATATCATCGGTACGGATTGAAGAAACCGGCAAGATGCAGGTCTGGGCCGGTATGATTGGAAAGCCCCTTCTTTTAACCCCTGAGGAAATTAAAAAAGTCGAGGTGGCGATTACCGGCGATTCAGACCAGAAGCGGGCGGCCATAACCGAACGGCTCTGGAATTATTACCTTAACAGATTGCCGTCTAAACAATAGTCCGGGGCCGGTCGTAAAGGCTTTTCTTTCTCCAGGGGAATTCCGGCCCCAAAACTTCAAGGCATAAAGGAGGTTCCGATGAACAGACTGATGAAAATGTGCGTTTCTCTCATGGTGTGCGCTGCTGTGATTGTGCTTCAGCCTCTTGCCGCGCGCGCAAACCCGCTCGATCCCTACATCCAGGCCGCCAAAAAAGAAGGGGCCGTAAAAATCGGCGTGACCCTGCGAAGCAAGGTCCACGGAAAGCCTGCGGGGGAGTTGTACATCAAGGCTTTTCAGAAACGTTATCCTTTTCTTAAAGTGGACTTTAAGCGCATCGGCGGGCCGCGGGACCGGGAAAGAATTATATCTGAAATGGTTTCGGGACTTGTCGATTGGGATGTGGCGACCCTGAGCGAAACCATGATCCCCACCATCATGGAATCGAAGCTTACCCGCATATTGGACTGGGAGAAATTAGGGGTTAATAAGGTCTTAACCCACCCGTACAATTTCGGCGTTTACCTTAGATCCATGGTTTTCGGAATCGCTTACAACCGGAATTTGGTTTCGGATGAAGAGGCCCGGAAGTTTACCTGGGAAACATGCACCGACCCCAAATGGAAAGGCAAGAGCGGTATGCATGTCCGGCCGAGACACCTGAATCGTCTAGTCATGGAAGACGCCTGGGGCCGGGAGAAAACGCTGGATTATGCCAAAC
Source organism: Desulfobacterales bacterium (assembly GCA_030688615.1). Taxonomy (GTDB): domain Bacteria; phylum Desulfobacterota; class Desulfobacteria; order Desulfobacterales; family JAUYIZ01; genus JAUYIZ01. The sequence continues at coordinate 21,280 of JAUYIZ010000082.1, forward strand.
GCTGGGCCGCCAATGTTCCGGGTATTGAACACAGCCGTGCCACAGCCGCCTCCAAGCTCACAGCCGGCGCGTACCATATTTTTTGCGGGGAGACCCGGGATCAGGTTTTAGATCTGCAGGTTTTCGGCGAAGCCAAAAGCATCGGTATCGTGTTCCCCGAGCCTGTTCCCGTAGGACTGGGGGAGCTCGTCTTTGTGCCGGATAAGGCCAAGCATCCCAACGCGGGCATTTTGTTTCTGGCATGGACCGGCACCCGCGAAGCCCAGAATATTCTTGACCAAATAAATTTTTCAGGGCACCCGGCATTTGAAGGAAACGAAATTACTGAAGTTCTCAAAGGCAAGCAGCTTTCCATGGCCACATGGAAAGACAGCCTCCATGCGGACGAAGACCTTGCGGAAATCGTCAAGGCGATGGGCATGCCTATCGTGCGGACACAAACAAAAAAGAAGAAATAAATCGGAAATAGAATAGCCTCCCACGTCCTTGTCAGCGGGTATCGAAGACCGCCTGGTACACTCCGCGATTTTTGCCTTGGCGGTCTCGACCTGGGGGTCTGTGGGGTGCTTGAAGTCCATCGCAGCCGGATGACACACCCGCAATCCGGGCAACGATAAAGTTTGACCAGCAGCGGCTGGTTGTAGCCGTCAAAGAGAGCCCCGGCAAATCCATGCCCCACAGCCGGCAGCTGCTGCAGCTTGGACAGCTTTCCGGCTTTTGCCAAGGATACTTTAGAAAAAAACCTTGAGATTTACAGCAGAAAATTTTAAAAATTTATTACATGAATCCGCATAGACATTAAGATTTGATTTTTTCTTATTTTTTTTTCTTATTTTTAGCCGTCCCGCCCGTATCGATAAGCAGTTTAAGCTCCTTGCCCCAGGCATTGAAATCCTTGCTGTCAATAAAATTGATGAGCTTCATATCCTCTGCCGTAAAAACCTCACGAATGCCCTGCTTTTTGTTCTGCACACTAAAATCGTTCTCGAAGTTGCCTGGATAAAAAAGATTGCCTGTTCCCGATTCCTCAAGCATAAATTTGGCTCCCGCCGGACTCGCCAGGTAAACAGCCACCAACTTGGCGGCATTGGGATGCTTTGAGCCTTTGGTTACTGCAAGAACATAATAGGGAACTTCCGCATAATCCAGGCTTTGCCAGGCCACAGGAACGCCTTTTGTAATGGCATAATGCCAATAGGAAGAAATCGTGAAAGCCATCCAAATTTCTTCCAATTGAAAGCGGTTGTGCAAAGTTGAATATCTTCCCAGGATAACGTCATTTTTCAGTATACCCCGCAATTCATCGAAAACCTTTTCTTTTCCCAGTACAAATGCTCTTCTTGTCCAGCCACTTGTAGCACTGGGTATGCCTATTTTCCCTTTCCATTGGGGCTTGGCCATGTCCTCAAAGCTCTTAGGAACTTTTTCAGGAGATATTTTTTTAGG
>JAUYIZ010000129.1 GCA_030688615.1 Desulfobacterales bacterium
TTTTTTCGTACACCAGGTTCCATGGATCAAAATGGGTCAACGCCCTTCTGATCGGCGGTATCACGCTGGCCACCATATACGGCATTTTTGAGCTCGGCCTGGATATCACATTGTATCGAGGGGTGCTGCTTTCCGGATAAATATCCTGGCACTGAGGACCAGGCATTGGTTATCCCCGGAGGGGATTTGCTTTGTTGGAAGTTCATTGTATGATTGAAATTACAAATACCAAACAATTTCCAATGACCAAAATTGGAAAATCCAAACGATGTCTCGTCATGGAAGGTTTGGGTCATTGAATATTGGAATTTGAGATTTATTTGTAATTTGGTGCTTGGAATTTGTAATTTTAGACACAAAACGCCATGGCAGAGCCATCTATCTCTGACCTGGCCCTGAGGACCAGGTTTTCTATGTTTGCATAAAAAAGGCAGGTCAGGCCGCCAGACTTTCCTTGTCTTTATTATAGCAGAGCCGGCAGCAAAACAAACACCGCTGTGACTCTTCCGCGGCTTCATTTTTGGAAATCACCAGATCGGTTTCTGCAAAAGAATGGGTCCGCACCTCTACGGGAAGTTCCGGCATTTTAGTTCGCGGGATTTTCTGGAGGCCCTCAACCGATTTGAAAATGGATTCCGGAATATGTTTCTTAAATAAGGATTTTTCCGGCGCTGTGACGGCCTGGCCGGTCAGATATTGATGGATGGATCTGGCTGCTCTCCGGCCCGCCCCGATGGCCTCCACGACCAGCGATGCGCCGGTGGCGGAATCCCCGCCCGTAAAAATTTTTGGGATGCTGCTTTGAAGGGTTTCAAGACTTTCCGTTTCAATGGTATTCCACCGGGTAATTTTCAGATCCTCAAGTCCTTTGCTCTCACCGACAAAGGACACATCCGGCCCCTGACCCACGGCGGTGATCAGCATATCCAGCTGGATGCGTGTTTCGGAGCCTTCAACGGGCACCGGACGGCGTCTTCCGCTGGCATCCGGCTCGCCAAGCTCCATTTTTAAATACTCCAGGTGGGTAATTTTATTGTTTTCATCCCCGATCACTTTTACCGGCGCCGCTAAAAAGTGAAACTTGACCCCCTCGTGCCCCGCCGCTTCAATCTCAACCCGGTTGGCCGGCATTTCAGCCCGGGTCCGCCGGTATATGATGTAAACTTCCTCGGCCCCCAGACGCACAAGCGTGCGGACACAGTCAATGGCGGTATTGCCCCCTCCGATGACCGCACACTTTTTGCCGACGGGAACGGATTCCCCGGTTGCGATGCGGATTAAAAAGTTGATGCCGGTAAAACACCCGGATAGATTTTCACCTTCCACGCCCAGACCATAGTCTTTCCAGGCGCCGACACCGAGAAAAACCGCATCGTATGCTTCCTGAGACAGCGAATCCAGGTCAAAGTCACGGCCGAAGCGCACACTGGTTTTCACTTCCACCCCCAGATTTAAAATTCCTTCAATTTCCCAATCCAGGACTTTTTTAGGAAGCCGGTATTCCGGGATGCCGTACCTGAGCATGCCGCCCAGTTCCGGCATGGCTTCAAAAATGGCCGCCTGATGCCCCAAACGCCGGAGAAAATATGCGCAGCTGAGCCCGGCAGGCCCTGCGCCGATAATGGCGACTTTCTTTCCTGTTTCCGGGGCACAGCGCACCGGAAGACGGGTTCCGGAATTCATCTCCCTGTCCGCCACGAATCGTTTCAATTGATTAATGGAAACCGCCTCATCCTCGACACCTCTGCGGCAGTAGTCCTCGCAGGGATGGGGGCACACCCGGCCGCAGGTCAACAGCAGCGGATTGCGTTCTTTGATCGTATGGACCGCCCCGTCATAATCCCCCATCCTGATGTGAGCGATGTATTTGGGAATATCAATTTCCGCAGGACAAGTCTGCCGGCAGGGCGCCAGGGCATCGTCTTCTTCATTGAGATGAAGAAGACGATGGGACATGGTCCGGACATTCAATATATTTTTGGGGCAGACTTTCTCGCACGCGCCGCAACCGACGCATTTAATCTGGTCCACGACAGGATATCCATCCGGGCCCAGTGCAAGGGCGTCAAACTTACAGGACTTCACGCAGTCGCCAAGCCCGATGCAGCCGACCCGGCAATCCCGTTGCCCGCCATATAATGTGGCAACGGCCCGGCAGGAGTTGACCCCCAGGTAATGGTACTGATTTGTGGCCCGCTGGCCGCCCAGGCACATGTTGAGCGAACGCAAAGGTTCAACGCTGCTGACAGCCATCCCCATCACTGCACCGACCTGGGTGGCCGCTTCAGGACCTGCAATGATACATACGCTGGCAGGAGCTTTTCCTGCCACAACGGCCACCGCTGCGCCCGAACACCCCGGATACCCGCATCCGCCGCAGTTTGCGCCCGCAAGACAGGCTTCAACCTCGGAGATGCGCGGGTCTTCATAAACATAAAAGACCCGGGCAGCGATGGTCAATATGACGCCGCATGCCGCCCCCAGGCCCAACATGAACAGAATAGCAACGGTCATATTTTCCTCCTGCCTAAACCATTCCCTTAAAGGCGTAAAAAGCCAGTGAAAACAATCCGGCGGTAACAAGTCCGATGGACGTATCCTGGAGAGGCCTGGGAACCCTGGCAATCAGAATACGTTCGCGCACCCCTGCAAAAAGAACCAGGGCGAGTCCGAATCCGGCAGCATAACTGAAGGAGGTGACCAGGGCCTGCAAAAAGGTGTATTCTTCATTCACATTGATCAGAACAACGCCCAGTACGGCGCAGTTGGTGGTGATTAAAGGCAGAAATATCCCCAAACCGGCATAAAGCGCCGGAATGCTTTTCTTTAAAAACATCTCAACAAACTGAACCAGGGCCGCAATCACCAGAATGTACGAGACGGTTCGAAGATATTCAAGCTGGAACCGCTTTAAGATAAACTCTTCCGTAATCCAGCAGATGGCCCCGGCCATGACCAGTACGAAAACCACCGCCATGCCCATCCCGATGGCCGTTTCCATTTTCTTTGAGGTCCCTAAAAAAGGGCAATTCCCCAGATACTGGGCCAGCAGGATGTTGTTTACAAATATACAGCTTAAGGCAAGGAGTATATAATCCCCCATCGATCTTCTCCTATTTTTTCCCGACCAGGTTCATGATGCAAAGCATAAGGCCCAGGCTGACAAAGGCTCCGGGAGCCTCTACCATGAATTGAAACGGTTTAAAGGACGGCCCGAACACCGCCAGGCCGTAGAATGTGCCGTTGCCCAGGATTTCCCGTATGGATCCCAGAACGGCCAATGACAGGGTATAGCCGATGCCCATCCCCAGACCGTCCGCACATGACCGGATGATGTCGTTTTTGGATGCAAATGCTTCGGCGCGGCCTAAAATAATGCAATTGACCACGATGAGCGGTATGAATATTCCAAGCTGAAGAAACATGGGATAGGCAAATGCCTGCATCAGCAGTTCAACAACCGTCACAAAGGTGGCAATGATAATAATATAGGCTGCGATCCGGACTTTGGCAGGAATGATGTTACGCATGCTCGAAACCAGCATGTTGGAGCATACCAGCACAAACGTCATCGCCACGCCCATTCCGATTCCCGTGTCCACCGCCTTGGTCACCGCCAGCGTGGGGCACAGCCCCAGCACCAGCCGAAACGGGGGGACCTCACGCCACAGGCCTTTGACAAATTCATGGGTTACCGACTTAGCCATCCCTATCCCCCTACTTCACAAAACCTTTTAATTTTTCAACCACCTGCGGCTTAAGGCGCTTATAAAGCGCCCCGGCATCCGTCAGGGCTGTGGAAACGCCCCGGGAGGTCAATGTGGCGCCGCTGATGGCATCCACCTTCCCGCCGTCTGATTTCACCTTAAAAGTTTCAATCAAAGGCTGTCCTTTAAACTGCGAGACAAATGTCGGATCTGATTTTGCCCTGGAGCCGACCCCCGGCGTTTCGCTGTGGGTCGTAACCCCCACGCCTACAATTTTATCATCGTCCATATTCACACCGACGACAACCCCCAGTTTCCCGCCGAATCCTTTGCCAAAGCTTTCAAAAGCCACGGTATTGGGTTTTCCGTTCAGAATACCGACAAAGAAACTCTTCTCACTTTTATCGTCTTTGATCTTAAAACGGTCAGCAAGCGGATTGTTACTGACTCCTTTCATTATGGTTGTTATCGCCGGGCCTTTGACAAACGAAAGCTCATTATATTCGATTTTATCACTTGTTTTGTTGCGCAAAGCCGCAAGCAACCCCCCGGAAGCAAGGCTCAATACGGTGAGAACAAGGATCATTTTTATCATTTCACGCATTTTTAACAACCTTTCCAAAGGCTTTGGGTCTGATCTTGTCCACCAGCGGATTTGCAATATTCATCAGCAATATCGCAAACACGACCCCGTCAACATGCACGCCGATATTGCGGATGAGCACGGTAAATATTCCTCCTCCGGCGCCATAAATCAGCATGGGGTAAAAGTTTACCGGCGAAGACGAATCTTCCGGCGCCAGGAAAAAAGCGCCGATTAACGTGTAACCGCTGAACAGATGAAAAATCGGCCCGGCAAATTTAGTGGGATTGGCAACAAAAAAGATCAAGGCCGTAACGAAAATGCCGGCCAGAAAAGAAATTGCAATTTCCCATCTCACAACCCCTTTTGCCATCAGGTACCCTCCCCCGAGAATCAGGCCCAGGCCGAAGGTCGAACCGAAACCGCCGCTCTGCCTGCCCAGTAAAAGGCTCAGCCCGTCAAAGGAACTCACAGAAGTCACCCCGAAGAATTTCAAGGCGGTCAGGGGGTAGAACATGATGAAATTAAGGTCATAATTCACCAGCGCCTCATTGAAATCAACCAGATCCTTCCAGGAAAGCGCGATCATCGCAAATGCCAGCAAGGTGGGATTGAAAGGATTGGCGCCGATGCCGCCGAAAATCTGCTTGCCGATAATGATCGCAACAAACGTCCCGACAATCACCAGCCACCATGGCACGGCGGCAGGCAGCAGCATGGCAAAGAGCAGACCGATCAGCGCCGAGCTGCCGTCCCCGATCGTAACCGGAATTTTTGAGACGCGATTGACGGCAAGTTCCCAGATCATGGCGGATGAAACGGATAGGCAAATCACCCCGAGGGCAGGGATTCCGTAGTAGTAAAGGCCGGCCAATAAGGCCGGCAATGTTGCCAGCATGATATGACCATTTCTTTCGGGTATTTTATGGCCGATGTGCCAGAAGGGTGCGTGTGAAACGATGAATTTTTTTTGGTTAGACATTTCCAGCCTCCCCAATCGCTGCGCGGCCCAGTTCATACTTTGCCAGTCGAATATATTGAAAAATGGGGATGCAGGCTATGCAGACATAGCTGCATAGACCACACTCAATACAGGAATAGAGGTCATACTGATCCGCGGCTTGCTGATAATGCCCGGCTTCTAAATATCTCACGAGCATGCTTACCTGAATCTTTGCCGGGCAGGCACGGATACAATCGCCGCAATTGATGCATGGATACTCCGAAATGAGCGGTATTTGGTCTTTGTCCTGGAGCATGATCGTATGCGTATCGGGCCCTATCGGATGATTCACAGAATAGACGGCAGCGCCTGTCAGAGGGCCGCCCATGATGATTCGGTCCTTTTCGTGCAAAGGCGCATGAAACTTTTCGATAATAGCGCCGATGGGCGTTCCGATCCGGGCGATCGCCAGCCGTTTGCTTCCGTCTTTTTTTATCAGGGTCAACATTTTGGTGACCGGAATCCGGCCTTCGTAAAACGCGGTGCCGATGGACGCAACCGCTTCAGCGCTGAAAAAACTGACCCCCAAATCTTCGCAGCGCTTGCCTGCCGGAACCACCTGTCCGAAAATAGCTTTCACAATAAAAACCGGATGGGCGGCCGGGTATCCGGATCTGACACCCTTCACCTGTGCACCCATATCGCCATACCCCTGCATCAGTGTGTCCGGAACAGCCAGAATATAGTTTTTAATGTCCGTTACCTTTTTCAGCAGTTCGATACCTTTTTTCACCGCATCGATTTTATGCCGGACAGCATACTGGTTGGCGGTGATTAAAAGGTCGGTATCGCACCCGGAAATAACGATGGTGTGGATGGCTTTTTCAGGATCGGCCAGATTTTTCAAGGGGGGGCGGCCGGGTGTGAAAGACAGATAATCTGCGGCCATTTTCAGGGATGGATCTTTGCAGCAGGTCTTGAATTCATCATCCAGCACCTCGACCTGCGCCACATCAACCCCGATGGCAGTATAAGATCTGCCGAAATCACCCATCAGCGGGGATATGGAGGTTACGGTACCGGTCACGGAGGAAATCACATAAGCTTCATCCGGTTCGTAGAGACACAGTCTCTGACCGGTTTTGATTTTATCGCCTTTTTGGATCAAGACCGTACGCTTGACGTCCAGGACTCCTTCATATAAGAGTGTGATCTGACGGGTGGATATTTTTATCGGTTCGGTAATGGCATCCGGCAGTGTTTCATATTCAAGCTGCGGCCTGGGGATACCGGAAATCGCTCGCTTAAACATAAGTTGCCCTTTTACACTTCATTATAATAACCGAAAAATGGACTATGTTAATATATGGCATTTTGCGCAATCTTCTTTCAAAGGACCCTTTTCAATCTGCTCATGGCACTCGCCGCACTGTCTATGGTATGAATCTTCATACTTAATCATCTTCGGGTCCTTACTTTCACGCTCATGACATTCGGCGCAGGGCGCAGCGGCCGTGTCCTCCCCTTCAAGGTCATGATGGCAGTCTTTGCAGGAAATCCCGTAACCCAGATCGCCTGCATGGATTTTATGGTCAAACAACACTTTCCCGGCAATACCCTTGAACAGCCACCTGAAAGGCAGTTCGGGTCTTTGCAAAGGAAAGGCCGCATAGCTTAAAACACCTACCAAGAGCAGGACAATCGCGAGACCGTAAGCGCCCTGCAGTGCTTTTTTGGAAATCATGATAAGTATTTTCCTTCTTTTTACGAAGTCATCAATATGAACTGATGCATAATATTTTACCCTGCGGGCAAGGAAAAGGATAAAAAGTTCAGCATATAAACCATGCACGCCGTACCATAATGGGAGAAAGCTTTCAAGTATTTTTTTTTTAGAACCCCTGGGAAAGTTTCGAAGAACCCGGTCGCAAGCGGCGGAGAATGTGCTGCCGGGCGGCAGTGTTCCGGCGACCGTAAGGAATGCCATCTTTTTTCGCTGCGCTTGCCGACAAGTCGCAAGCCACAGGGAGTGCGCTCTCAGTTGCGGTTCAAAAAAGCTTGAAAAGATGAGACCTTTGAAAAATGTCAAATTTTGTTCGAGTTCAAGGAAGGCGAAAATTTTAACCGGAGGAATACATTAAGTATTTTGAGGATTAAAATTTGAGCCTGACGCCGAAATCGGGCAAAATAGGGGGTTTTGCAAATGTCTCAAGATAATGCTGCGGAAAAAGGTCAGCCCTCGATTTCCCGTTGAATTAACCGCTGCACCGTTTGGGATTTCCATTTACCTTTGCCGGAGAACGTATTGATTCCTTTTTTTTCAAGGTTTAAGGCGATATTGTCCAAACTCAGATTTTCATTCCGCATTTCATTGATCATTTGCAGCACCTTTACCCGTTCCGCCTCAGGCATTTTTAACGCCTGTTTCTTTTCCTGAATCAATTCGCTGTTATGATCCGAGGTTAAATACGACGCGATATTTTCCAGCGCCGCGGCCTTGCGTTCTTCCGCCCTGGCAAGAAGCTCCCCATTAGCTGCCAGGCGTTTGTTGTTCTCGTCAATGCTTTCCAGAAGTGTTTTTATTGCCGGCAGAATTTCGCTGACCGCCGTGGACAGCCGGTCGAGCATAACCGTAGTGTCCGGCCCGGGTTTTTTATAATCCTTCCCGGTTCTGTTCTGGCCGGTGCCGAAACTCCTCCGGTTTCTATCAAAATTTCCGGTTTTACCCGCTCTTAAATTGTATAAAAAATCATCCATTTCAAACTCCTTTGTCTTTAATTTTTAAATTTTTCAGAAAAATCACATGGGGCATGTTTCAAGAGTTTCTCAGTTTGACAGCAGCCGGGAGGTTTCGGTCATCTTGATGATCAACGGCAACGAATTACTGGCGCAGTTAATATCGACGCTCTGATCGTGAGATTCTTAGATAATTCCCCTGATATAAATCGCCATCCAAATAGAATTTACAGAATTAAGGTCTTACTTTAAAAAAAGGAGGGTCGGTGTCCTGCTTTTTCGAAGTGAAAGAACACTTACTTGGGCTAAAATAACATTGTTGGCGGCAAAGTCAAGCACAAGTTTATTTCCTTTCTATATTTCTTGACACTTTGTATTCGTTTTACTATTGTTTGTATTAAAAAAAAGAGATTATTTATCATGCTTCTATCGGCATTCATGATCCCACTGACCATTGTGGGCCGCAAAACCATTTTTCTGACCCAGGAATTGGGAAGGGTCTTCTTTTTTTTTATCAAGGCCTTCCTTTTTATTTTTTCTTTTCCCATACAGGTATCCAAGATCATCCAGCAGATCCATTTTGTCGGGATGAAATCCGTACTCGTAATCTGCCTGACCGGGTCTTTCACGGGGATGGTTCTGGGGCTGCAAGGATATTACACCCTCGTAAAATTCGGCTCCGAAGGACTGCTTGGGGCCGCCGTTGCGCTGACACTGGTCCGTGAAATGGGTCCGGTGCTCACGGCAATTATGGTCATCGGCCGGGCCGGATCCGCCATGGCAGCAGAAATCGGGATCATGCGCATCTCCGAACAGATCGATGCACTGGAAACCATGGACATCGACCCCATCCGTTTTTTAGTCAGTCCCATCATGGCCGCGTCCATTATCAGTTTCCCGCTGCTTACCGCCCTTTGCGATGTTATCGGGATTTTCGGCGGGTATGTAACCGGCTCCTTATTGCTCGGCATCAGCCCGGGTATCTATTTTGCCCGTGTGGAATCCAGTGTTCTCATGGAGGACATCATGGGAGGGTTTATTAAATCGATTATTTTTGCCGCTATCATTGCCACCATCTGTTGCTTCCAGGGATACTTTACCCATATGCGCGTCGATGGATTCGGGGCCAAAGGCGTCAGCTCCGCAACGACTTCCGCGGTGGTGCTCTCCTGCGTGGCCATTCTAGTTGCGGATTACATCATTACATCTTTTTTGCTTTAGCCGATTATGAATCAGCCACTTATTCAATTTAAAAATATCAGTAAAAGCTTCGGATCCCTTCAGGTCCTGCAGGAAGCCAATTTAAGCATCTACCAGGGAGAGGTGATTACCATCATCGGCAAAAGCGGCGGCGGGAAAAGTGTGCTGCTCAAGCTGATTATCGGTCTATTAGAGCCGGATTCGGGCGAGATTCTCTTTCAGGGGCGGTCCTTCTGGGAACTCAAAAAAACCGAAAGAAGGGCCTTGAAAAAAAAATTCAGCTACATGTTTCAGGGAACCGCGTTATTCGACTCCATGACTGTCTTTGAGAACATCGCCCTGCCGCTCAAGGAAAAAACGTCTTTGAACAATTCCGAGATTAAACTTCGGGTGGAAGAAAAAATAAAGCAGCTTGATATGCATGAGATAAACAATAAATATCCGTCCCAGCTTTCAGGCGGCATGAAAAAAAGGGTGGCCTTGGCCAGAGCGCTGGTGACGGATCCGGAGATTGTTCTGTTCGACGAACCTACCACCGGTCTTGATCCGATCCGGAAAAACGCCGTTCACAACATGATATCCGAGTATCAGAAAAAATTCGGGTTTACCGGAATCGTTGTCAGCCATGAAATTCCGGATGTTTTTTATATTTCCCAGCGTATTCTCATGCTGGATGGCGGCAGCATCATTTTTGAGGGGACCCCGAGAGAAATTCAACGGACCGAGAATATTGAAGTTCAACAGTTCATCCATGGCATAGAAAACGATCGATCAATTTTAACCGGCATCGCTCCGCCGACCCGGGGAGAGATGAGATTCCGGGAAGAAATGGCGAGGTTGCAACGCCACCAGATTTCATTTTCAATCATCCTTTTTACGGTGCAGAACCTGGATGAAATTAAAGATACTCTGGGTCCCATGGCCATTCAGACCGTACTCAATAATTTTGCCAGACGCATACAGAAGCGGTTGCGCGTCACCGATACCTGCAGCCGACACGGTTTAAGCAGGATCATGGTGCTTCTGTCCAATACGGATTCGGAGCAGGCAAAAATTTTTTGCACCTCGCTGGGAGACCAGATCAAAGGCAGTGAAATTTTCGAAATACAGCCTCGCCCCGGATTTTGCCTTTCCATCAGCGCGGGGTTTGTGGAAGCGCAGCAGGACAGCCCGCTGGAAAAACTGCTCGAAAGTGCTGTTGCGCGGCAACAGAAGTTTTATGATTTTCAAGTCTGTTAAGTAAATTGTTGGAGGAATAATGAAAAAATCATCCATTGAAACATCGGTCGGCATTTTCGTGCTCATCGGTTTTGCCTGTGTGGGATATTTGACCGTCAAGCTCGGGAAAATGGAATGGATCGGTGACAACTACTACCCGGTGGATGCGCTTTTTCACTCGGTGACCGGTCTTAAGGTCGGATCCTCGGTAGAGATTTCCGGCGTTCCGGTCGGCAAGGTCGAATCCATCACACTCGATCCCAAACGGCTGAATGCCAGAGTCAGGTTAAAAATCAAAAATGGGCTCACCCTGAGCGATGACGTTATTGCGTCCATTAAGACCGCCGGCCTGATCGGTGACAAGTTCGTCAAACTTTCCCCGGGCGGGTCCGACCAAAAGCTGAAACCGGGGGACACCATCGTCGAAACCGAGTCCGCCCTGGATGTGGAGGACTTGCTCAGCAAGTATGTTTTCGGCAAAGTCTGACCGGCATTGCCGGGTAATCGTTTAAGAAAAAAGAAAAGAGGGTGATATCTTGAAAACAACAACGGTCTGGGTGTTTATCATCATTTTCACGGCCACGGCGTTTCTCGGCGCTTCGAAAGCCTACGGCGAAAAACCGATCGAGGTAATTACACGCCTGGTGGATCATGTGATCCGTATATTGAACGACCCGCAATACAAGGACCCGTCCCAGAGAATTCCGCAACGGGACCAGATCTGGCAGATTACCCGCGATATGTTCGACTTTGTGGAGACGGCCAAGAGAACCCTGGCCAGAAACTGGCTGCTTTTCTCGCCGACAGAACGTAAGGAGTTCTCCGACAGTTTTGCCGAGCTTCTGGCACATACCTACATCAGCAAGGTTCAGGGAGAATACCATAACGAAAAGGTGGTTTATCTGAACCAGGAAATGATCCGGACAAACCAGGCGGTAGTCAAAACCAAGGTTATCCGGGAAAAAATCGAGACCCCGGTGGATTACAGCCTGATTTTAAAGCAAGGTTCTTGGAAAGTATATGACATCAATATCGAAGGGGTGAGCCTGGTGAAAAACTACCGCGACCAGTTTAACAGCATCTTGATAAAAGAAAAACCAAGTCAGCTGATCGATCGGGTGAAGCGAAAAGCCGTTCAGCAAAAAGAGGGCCAAGACCGTCAGAAATAACAAAAGGGGTAAAAGATAAATTGGTTAAGATCATCTGGCCTCTGCTGCTGGCAGCGGCATTCTTTGCCGGCTGCGCGCACAAACCTGACGCCGTTCCATCAACCCGCCTGCCCGACGTCACGCACCTGTCGTCCCCGCCCGGAAAGCCCCCGGGGCCGCCGCCGGGACCGGTCCGGATTGGGCCCCAAACACCGGGTACAACCGCCGGAAAACCAGCTTCCGACCCCATCGACAAGGCGTTTATGGATGAAAGTCTCGATTTTTTGAAAGAAGAGACGCAGGAACCTGCCGTAAAAATTGCCGACCCCATTGCCCCCTGGAATCGTCTCATGTTTCACTTCAACGATAAGCTTTATTTCTGGCTTTTAAAACCCGTCTCGCAAGGTTACCGGGCGGTGGTGCCCACAGTGGTCCGGGGCGGCATCAAAAATTTCTTTCACAACCTCACCACGCCGGTCCGTTTTGTCAGCAGCATCCTTCAGGGAAACGGCGTCACCGCCAATGCAGAACTCTCCCGCTTCTTGATCAATACGACCATCGGCGTTCTGGGATTCGGGGATCCGGCGACAAAATACGATGTTGTTGCGCGGGATGATGAAGATTTAGGGCAAACCCTGGCGACGTACGGCATCGGAAACGGATTTTTTATTGTCTGGCCCCTGCTGGGGCCCTCTTCGCTGCGGGACTCGGTGGGGATCGTCGGGAACTGGTTCTTAAACCCGGTCTCCTACGTTCCACCTGCTGAAGCACGCTACGGCATAACGGGCCTGGACACCGTCAACCAGACTTCCTTTCGACTCGGGGATTATGAAATTCTCAAGCAGGCGGCCATAGATCCTTACGAAGCCCTGCGGAACGCTTATATTCAGCACCGCACGCAAAAGATAAAAGAATAAAAAATTACGGTTTCGAGGTTGAACCGCTGTCCCGGACCTCCAGGGAAAAAATGTTTTCCGGTTTAAAAAAGGTTGGTTTCACATCGTAATTCTTCGTTGAATTTAAATCCAGCACAATCCGGAGAGTCTGGGTATCGTCAAATAACTGGGTTCGTATCTGCTTGAGAAACTGCCCGTTAACGGGAATTATCTCGTGCCCGCTCCATTGGCTCACGTTTTTTATATCCACGGCGATTCTCGGATTTTCTCCCTCAAGCGCAAAAATGGCGGGGATAAAGAATTGGTTCATTTGAACAAACACCTTTTCCACCCCGTCTTTTTCAATTTTATAATGGATATTGTTTACAATGATTCTGCTGTCGGTTACAGACGGCGCCTTTGGGTCGGACTCCTTTTGCTCCTTTTCTTTAACGGCCTGGTCGTTGGGCTTCGAAAGACCCGGCGGCGTCTTGGGCTTATTTATGATGTGCGCGTATCCGTTCAAAGCCTCCCATTTCTCACTCAGGATTTTCCATGCGCCCTTTGATTTGACCATAATCAGCTCTTTTTTTCCCACATCTGTAAGGAAAGGGCCGTGGTAGAGTTGCACAAAAACGACAGTGGCGCGGTTGTCTGCTGTTTTAATCTGCATGTCGGACAGTTCCAGAACAATATCCCCGGATCTTTCAAAAAGCCTTTTTTTATCCTTGACCCACTTTTTGTAGCCTCCCCTTTTTGAATGGAACCGCGGGCTGTAATAGGAGATGTATTGATTCACATTTTTTCCCTGCCAGGCGTCACGCCATGCAAAAACGGTCGCCTCAATGTCGGCGGTTTCGTCAGCCGAAAGGATTGGGGTTATTCCGAAAAAGAATAACAGCCCGAAGAAAACAAAAATGCCCGCGGATCTCTTCATATGGCCCCCCACATAAGGTTGTTCTGGCGTCAGTCTAAATATAAAGGCCAGGGTTGTCAATGGACATTGACGGTTTCGCAAAAAACCCAACTTCTGTATGTTGCGCCGCATCACGTCAAATTTGCGCGCCTTGAAACTGTATTCCTGTTTTTTAAAAACCGTCTGAACTCTGACTCTTACCGGGGCCGTCATTTATGGCTGGGCACTAATCACTGTTTATATACGGCACCACTTCAAGAGACTTGCCATTGGTGCGCATGGTTATGGCGCCCTGCCGGGCGGTCAGAAAGACTTTAGACCCATTTTGCTCATATCGTTTCAAAACCGGTGAGCCCAAAAGGATATCCGCGCTTCTTATCCCTGACGAAACAACGACAACCTCGGGTTTGATTTCTTGCAAAAATCCGGCGGTGCTTGATTTTTTATGACCGTGATGGGGCGCAACCAAAACCGTGCTGCGCAGACTTTCCCCGGCAGTGCTTACCAGTTCCTTTTCCGCCCGCGTCATGACATCGCCGGGGAAAAGAAACGATATGGCGCCGAAGCGCACATGGATGACCATGGAGTTGTTGTTCACATCCCATCTCGGTCTTGCCCCCGGGGCCAGAAAATCTTCCGGCGGGTAGAGAATCTTCAGTATTACCCCGTTAATCAAATGGGTGCGCTGGGCCGTCCTGTATTGAGGATAAGGGATATTTTTTTTGTCAATGATCTGTTTAAAGCTGCGATATCCTCTGCTGTCTGAAGCTTCATGGTTGGTCCATATGCTTTTTACGTTAAAATGCTCGGCGATATATAATAACCCGTTTAAATGATCGCTGTCCGGATGAGAAAGAATCATCGTGTCCACCGTCCTGATTTTTTTTCGCCACAGAAGCGGGGCCAGAACCCGGGCGCCCACATCAAAAACCGAGTTGTCTGAAAACCCGCCCCCGTCAATCAGATAAACCTTACCCCCCGGCATTTCCAGCAGCGCGCTGCTGCCCTGTCCCACGTCCACCACCGTCACCCTCAAGTCCTGATGCCACAATCGATGATAATACCAATAGGCCGCGTCCGCACCGGCGGCCACAAGGAGCACAACGATCAGGGCCGCAGCCGCCTTTCCCCCCAAAGAACCTTTTCTGTCCGGGCAAAATTGCCGACGGAAGGCTTGCAGATTCGACACCGCCCAGATCAGCAGGTAGAAGCCCACGATCTCTGCCGGGCTCGGCGTTATGGTCTTTACGGCTGCAAAGGGTAAATTTGAAAACAAGGCCACAATTTTAAGCGTGTGCATCAATATCTGTCCGCTCAGGCTGATCATGCCGGTGGCCAGCCAAACGCTGACAGGGTATAAAAACACTGCCAAGAGGCCCAAAGGGACCACGATAAACCCGATGAGGGGGACAATAACAAGATTTGCCAGGGGACCCACCACAGATACCTGATTAAAATAATACATGCCCAGGGGCAAGGTGCCCATGGCGGCAAAAAACGATATGAAAAAAAAGACCCCGACCCGTTTGCAGATCTGCAACCCTTCATTTTTCAGTGCCGTAAACTTTTCAGCTTTGATCAAACCGTACAGAATGAACAGCACGGCCAGAAAGGACAACTGAAAGGAAATGGAAAAAAGAGCGGGCGGGTGCAGAACCAGAATGAGCATGGCCGCCACTGCCAGAGCATTTACGGGATCATACTTCTTCTCCAGCAGGAATGTCAGCAAAAATACCGCAACCATTATCACGGCGCGCTGGGTTGAGGGTGACATCCCGGACAGGATCCCGTATACGAATACCGGGAAAAGAGATAACACCGCCGCGGTTTTTCGAACCCGGGCCTGCCACAAAAAAAATGTAAACCGTGAAAAGAGCCATTGAAAAAAAATAAACGCCCCGGCGGCAATCACGCCCACGTGAAGCCCTGAAATAGCAAGCAGATGGCTGGTCCCGGACCGCTGGAACGCTTCCCGGACGGCAGGGGAGATTGTGGTTCTGTCTCCCAGGATCAGCGCTTTTAACAGCCCGATCTGGTCTCCGGTGCCAGAGGAATCGATCAGGCGGGATATTTTATTCCGGAAATCCGACAGGGTCAGGCTCCCTTTATGATGATCCTCTCCGGCGACATGAAGCTCCTTGCGCGAAACATTGACAGTGCCCCACACGTCCTGGAATGCCAGAAACCTTCTATAATCGAACCTGCCGGGATTGTTGAAGTTTTTCGCGGACCTGACTTTGCCTGTGAACCGCACCCGGTCCCCCGGCAAGAGTTCCGGTCCGTACCCGAAAACGGTCACACGAATTTTTCCTTGTGCCGGCGAAACGACTCCTTTTTCGCCAGAGGGCTTCACTTTCAATATAAAGTTAACACGATTTCCGGAACTCACCGGCCGGCTGTCGATGACGCCGGTAATCTGCGTTGGAAGTTTACCCGCGAAATGAATAACATGGTCGGGGGGAAATCGCGGGACAATCCAGGGCTGGATTAACAGATAGCCTAAACAGACCAACACCACCATGGGGGAAAGAACGGCTGTTTTTTCCTGCCTGATAATTAACAGGCTCCAGAGCGTGGCCCCGGCCATGACGGCATACGCCCAGGCGTCCTGTCCCCAGAACCGGGACCCCAGACAAATACCGCAAATCAGGGATACCAGCAGGGGGATCACCGGACGGTTGAAGTAGTTTTCCGTCATCTCCGGATCGGTTGATGGCAAAGAATCGGTCATCGGACGAGCATCCCGTGCAAATCCTGGCCCAGAGGACCAGGCTTTGGTTATCCCCGGAGAGGATTTGCTTTGCTGGCAGTTCATTGTATGGTTGAAATCACAAATATCAAATTACAAATACCAAACAATTTCCAATGACCCAAATTCGAAATTCCAAACGATGTCTCGTCCAGAAAGGTTTGGGTCATTGAACCTTTGAATTTGAGATTTGTTTGTAATTTGGTGCTTGTAATTTGTAATTTTAGACCCAAAACGCTATGGCAGAGCCATCTATCCCTGACCTGGCCCGGAGGACCAGGCATTGCCATGTTGGAGTGAAGTAACCGTCCCCTATCCCGTGGTTTTTTCCGGATAATCACACCAGGCGGCCACGGGGCAAGAGGGACAGGCAGGTTTTCTGGACTTGCATGTTTGTCGGCCGAAGTAGATCAGCTGCAGAGAAAAGTCATTCCAATCCGCCTCCGAAATAATCTTCATCAGGTCAAATTCGATTTTGACCGGATCGCCATGTTCCGTGAACCCGAGGCGTTTGGATATCCTTGCCACATGGGTGTCCACGACCATGCCCGGCACACCGAAGGCCGCCCCTAAAACAACATTGGCTGTTTTTCTGCCGACCCCCGGAAGCTTAACCAGCTCCTGCAAACTTTCCGGCACCTGCCCGCCGTGTTTTTCAATCAACGCTGCCGAGCATTTCTGAATACTTTTTGCTTTGTTGCGGAAAAATCCCGTGGGGTGGATCAGGGCTTCAACCGTCTGACTGGATGCATGGGCAAAATCAGACGGCGTGCTCAATTGAGCAAACAATGTTTCGGTCACGGCATTGACCTGTTTGTCCGTACACTGTGCCGATAAAATAGTGGCCACCAAAAGTTCGAAAGGATTGCGGTAATCCAGCTGGGTTTTGACCTGAGGATAAGTCAGTTTGAGTATCTGCCGGATCGTTTCGATCCGATTCTTTTCCTTTTTGATCATATTCAGTCCTTGGGCGGCTTATTTTTCGATTGCTGTAAACGAACATTCCGTCCGAAAGGTCAGACCGGCTCTCGCGCTGACAACCGGGATGACCTGGCCTTGAGCTGCCCGCAGGCAGCCGATATATCTTCCCCCTTGCTGTACCGTATAATTGCCGTGTAATTATGCTGGTAAAGGACTTCCTGAAAACGTTGAATGACCGATGCCTCGGGCCGCAGCCAGTCGATTCCCTCATGCGGATTGAGGGGTATCAGATTAATTTTTGCTTTGATGGGCCGTAAGAGCCGGACAAGGCGCTGGGCGTCTTCCGCTGAATCATTAACCCCCTTGATGAGAATATATTCAAAGGTAATTCTGCGCCCCGGGGGCAAAATATATCTGCCGCACGCCTCGAGCAGTTTCTCGATGGGATATTTTCGATTGATGGGCATGAGCATACTGCGCGTCTGGTTGTCCGTGGCGTTTAAGGATATGGCCAGATTGACCTTTGTATCCCGGCCCAGCTCACCGAGCTTGGGCACCCATCCGGCCGTCGAGACGGTAACCCTGCGGCTGGCGAATCTGAGACCGGTTTCGTTATCCGTGATCGTTTGGAGCGCCCCAATCAGGTTGTCATAGTTGGCCAAAGGCTCGCCCATCCCCATAAACACGATATTGGTCAATCTGTTCGGACTTTCCAGATCGTTCATAATGTCGCGCACCTGTGCAACCATTTCACCACGGGTCAGATTCCGTTCGAACCCCCCTGCCCCGGTCAGACAGAATTTACACCTTTGCCCGCAGCCCACCTGACTGGATATGCAAAGTGTATCGTGGGATTTTTCCTGCATCAGAACACTTTCTATATGTTTTCCGTCCTGGAGTCTAAACAGGTATTTCCGGGTCCCGTCCCGGGATGTTTCGCAATGAACCCGGGAGAGTCTCAGAATTGAAAATTGCCGGGAGAGGATATTTCTAACTTTTACGCCCAGATCCGTCATCGCGTCAAAGGTATCGGCCTGGCGGAAATAAACCCATTTTAGTATCTGATCCGCCCGATATTTCTCAATACCCTGTTGTTCCAGGACAGTTACCAGCTGCTCCTTGTTGATTTCCAGAATATCCAGCGGGGTCGATGACGGCATAGGCTTCTTTTTGGTAATATGACCTTTTTAATGTTGTCGGTCACGTAAAAAGTCAGATAATATTTTCCTTGACTTATCACTATTTGCAGTCTATTTTCAAGAATTTATTATGTACGGCGCAAGCGGTGGATGGGCGCCGAATCGTTTCCTTTAAAAATATTTATGGGCGGTTGCTCCCGATTATTATGTTTGAAAAGCTCAACGACAGATTCAATGCCATCTTCAAGCAGCTGAAAGGACATGGCAAGTTATCCGAAAAAAACATCGATCAGGGCCTCAAAGAAGTTAAAATGGCACTGCTTGAAGCCGATGTCCACTATAAAGTTGTAAAAAATTTCGTCGCCACGATAAAAAATCGCGCCATCGGCCAGGAGGTCATGACCAGCCTCACCCCGGGACAGCAGGTCGTCAAAATCGTCCACGAGGAACTGACCGGGCTGATGGGATCCTGTCACGAAGCCTTGAATCTTTCAGGGCCGCTGCCCGTATCGCTCATGCTGGTGGGCCTGCAGGGCTCCGGCAAAACAACCACCGCAGGAAAACTTGCAGTTTATTTAAAAAACCTGGGAAGAAACCCATACCTCGTTCCGGCGGATGTCTACCGCCCGGCAGCTATCGATCAGCTAACCAAACTCGGAGAGCAGATTTCCACACCGGTGTTTCCGTCCAATACAGATATGGACCCGGTGCAGATTTGCATGGACGCCCGGGTTGCCGCCCAAAAGGCCGGCTGCGATACGCTGCTGATTGACACGGCCGGACGGCTCCATATCGACGAAAAACTGATGGCCGAACTCTATCGCATCAAGGAGAAAGTACGACCGTCCGAAATTCTTCTTGTTGCGGACGCCATGACCGGACAGGATGCCGTCAATATTGCAGAAGCCTTCAATAATGCGCTGGATATCGGCGGAATTGTGCTCACGAAAATGGATGGTGATGCCCGGGGCGGTGCGGCAATTTCCATCAAGTCGATTACCGCTAAACCCATTAAATATATCGGTGTGGGCGAAAAGCTCAGCGCTCTTGAGCCTTTTCATCCGGACCGGATGTCTTCCCGCATCCTGGGAATGGGCGATGTCCTGACTATTATCGAAAAAGCCCAGGCTTCCATGGATGAAAAAACGGCGGCGGAACTTGAAACGAAGTTTCGCAAAAACCAGTTCACCCTGGAAGACTTCCGCGATCAGATGATTCAAATCAAAAAAATGGGCCCCCTCAATGAATTGTTGCAAATGATCCCGGGATTCGGTAAAATCAAGCAGGCAAATAATCTGAAGATCGAAGAAAAAGAACTTACCAAAATCGAAGCCGTTATCAATTCAATGACGCCGCAAGAACGAAGGCAGCACCTGATAATTAACGGAAGCCGCCGGAAAAGGATTGCCAAAGGAAGTGGAACCAGTGTACAGGATGTGAACCGGCTGCTGAAAAATTATGTCCAGCTGACCAGGATGATGAAAAGAATTAATAAAGGCGGCATGCGCGGATTGGTTCACGGGGCGCGGCCGTTTTAAAGGAGAAATATAATGTCGGTTAAAATCAGACTTGCCAGGCACGGCAGTAAAAAAAGACCGTTTTACCGGATCGTTGTGGCGGACAACGAAAGCAGCAGGGACGGCAGATTTTTGGAAATCGTCGGCACCTATGACCCCTTGCCTGATCCTGTTAAGGTCCTGTTGAAACAGGATCGGGTTCAGTACTGGATGGATCAGGGCGCCATACCGACCGATACGGTAAGGAGTCTTATCATGAAGAAGGGCAATGCCGTCGCACCATCATAGAAATTCCTGCCCGAATCAGTCCGCATGGAACAATACAGTGTCTGTTCTTTCTGCTCAATGCCCTTGAGGGCAAAATGATTCGAGAACTTTCTTTTGGGTGGCTTCAGGATTATTAACCTCAAATTCTCACTGCCTATAAAGGAGATGGGGTCATGAAAGATCTGATCAAGTACATTGCCCAGGCGTTGGTGGACAAACCTGAAGAAGTGTCGGTTGCAGAAGTGGAAGGTAATCAGACCACCGTATTGGAATTAAAAGTCGCCAAAGAGGATCTGGGCAAGGTTATCGGGAAACAGGGGCGTACCGCCAGAGCCATGCGGACCCTATTGAGCGCTGCGTCCGCCAAGCTGAAAAAGCGCACCGTGCTCGAAATTATAGAATAGTTCCTTGCAAACTGATGCTTTTCTTCTAATCGGGAAAATTGTTGGTACCCACAGTCTGAAAGGGGTTATCAAAGTCTATTCGTATGCGCACTCCGGGTCCGTTTTCAAACCGGGCATTCCCATTTTTCTAAAAGATAGAAATGGTCAGATCCAGACTTATTCCCTGGCGTGGGCCAAGCCCCATAAGCGAATCATGCGCATGGCCTTACAGGGGATAGATCATGTCGCCCGGGCCGAGGAACTTATCGGGGCTGATATTTTTATCGAGAACACCCGGCTGCCCGAACTCCAAGCGGGAACGTATTACTGGAATGATATCATCGGGCTTTCAGTTTATACGGTCGACAATAAATACCTGGGCCGAATTGAATCCGTCATTCCAACGGGCAGCAATGATGTTTATGTGGTAAAGGATGCAACCAAAGGCAAGTCCTTTGAAATACTGATACCTGCACTGGCATCGGTGGTTGTGAAAGTCGATCTGGAGAGCAAAACCATGCAGGTGGATCTTCCCGAGGGGTTATAATCACCGAAGACGCCAGGGTACCCAGAAAAGATATGAACTTCTTTGCCTTGACACTTTTCCCGGAACTGTTTGATGCGTTCTGGGCGCATGGAATCATACGGCAGGCTCTTTTAAAAAAAAAGATCACCCAATCGACCCTGAACATCAGGGACTTTGCCAAAGGAAGGCACCGGACCGCCGATGACAAACCCTATGGCGGCGGGTGCGGCATGGTCATGAAACCGGAACCGCTGGCCGGCGCCATCCGGGCCGCCAAAAAAATGGCGCCCGATTCGCCAACAATTTTGCTCACCCCGCAGGGACGGTTGTTTACTCAGCGACTTGCCCGTGAATTGTCCGTTTATGACGGTCTGATTCTGGTTTGCGGCCGATATGAAGGGGTGGATGAACGGATTCGAACCGATTTGACGGATCATGAGGTTTCCATCGGCGATTATATCCTCACCGGCGGTGAACTGCCGGCTATGATCGTTATCGAAGCAGTGGCACGGACCCTTCCCGGTGTTCTCGGCGGCAGCGATTCGACGGCCAAAGATTCGTTTTCCGACGGACTCCTGGAACATGCCCATTATACCCGGCCCGAGGTATTCGAGGGGGAAGCGGTTCCCGAAGTTCTATTGTCAGGCCACCATAAAGAAATTGAAAAATGGAGGCAGGAAACATCTTTAATACGGACTTTCCTGAAAAGACCGGATTTACTGAAAGACCGCCCCTTGAGCACCCTGGAAAGGCAGATGCTGAAAAAGTGGCGCAGCGAGATCGATAAAATCATATATGCCTAATCTTTACATTGCCCTGGTGCATCATCCGGTGGTCAATAAATGCGGCGAAAGGATCACTGCCGCCGTTACGAATCTTGACCTGCATGATATATCCAGGGCCGCAAAGACTTACGGGGTTCGGGCCTTCTACGTGGTCACACCCCTTTCGGACCAGAAAGCGCTGGTCCAAAAGATCGTGGACCACTGGATAAAGGGGAAAGGGGCTGTTTACAACCCCAAACGGCGCGACGCCCTGGAATTGATCACGATCATGGATTCCATTGACGAGGCCGTCGATCATGTCTGCAAAATTGAAAGGTACAGGCCCCTGACGGTGGCCACGTGCGCCCGGCCCGGCATTAAGAACATCGGCTTTGATCAATTGCGGGAAATGCTCCAATCCGGTCGCCCGTATCTTCTGCTGTTCGGGACGGCATGGGGATTCACGGAAGAATTAATGACCGGAACAGACTACCTGCTGGCCCCGATCCAGGCAAACACGGGATATAATCATCTTTCCGTCCGCTCTGCGGTATCGATTATACTTGACAGGCTGCTCGGAAATAGTAGATAGTGGATTGTCAATTTATGCATCGAACACTCTGGTGTGTCCGGCGTACGCCGAGGATGGCACGGATAAAAATAAAAAAATTTATTCAGGAGAAATACAGTGGGAACATTAAAACAGCTTGAAAGAGAAATGATGCGCCTTGATCTGCCCGATTTCAATGCCGGCGACACGGTCAAGGTTCATGTGAAGATAAAGGAAGGCGAAAAGGAACGCATTCAGGTGTTCGAAGGTATTGTCATCAGCAAACGCAACGGAATGAGCAATGCCACATTTACCGTACGAAAGGTTTCATACGGGATCGGTGTTGAACGGATTTTTCCGCTCCACTCACCGGGAATCGACAAAATCGAAGTGGTCAGCAAAGGTCGCGTCCGCCGTGCCAAGATCTATTATCTTCGTAAATTAAGAGGCAAGGCCGCCAAGATAAAAGAAAAACGCATCAATTAAGGGCTCGACAGCCTGAAAAATCGTTTTCATCCGACTCCATGAACATCGATCCATGGACATATGAAAAAAAAGCCCGAAAGAGAGGCTTTCCGCTGATTGCGGGCATTGACGAGGCCGGCAGGGGACCGCTGGCCGGCCCGGTAGTTTCGGCCGCAGTTATTCTGCCGTCGTTTTTTTCCGTCTCCGGGGTTACAGACTCCAAGAAATTGTCCCCCAAAAAAAGAGACGACCTTTATGAAAAAATATATGCGTCCGCCATTTCAGTGGGTATCGGCATCGTGGGTCCGCTTGAGATTGATCGGATCAATATTTTGAGAGCCTCCCTTCTTTCCATGGCCATGTCGGTTCAAAACCTAAGCCCGCCGCCGGAATACCTGCTCATAGACGGAATCTTTCCCATTTTATCCGGGATACCCCAGGAGGCGATCCCTCGCGGGGACATGTTGAGCGTATCCATTGCCGCTGCTTCGATTGTCGCCAAGGTTACCCGTGACCGGCTCATGGAAAGATATCACCTGGATTATCCGCAGTTTGACTTTTACAGGCACAAAGGATATCCGACCCGGGCGCATAAAGCGGCCATCAAGAAATTCGGCAGCTGCCCCATACACCGGCGCAGTTTCAGGGGTGTAAAAGAAAATATATGCTAAACCCCCGTCAGCTTCTCGGTAAAAAGGGTGAATCGTTAGCGGCGACCCATCTGCAAAAAAACGGCTATACGATCCTGGAACAAAATTACCGTTCCAAACATGGTGAAATCGATATTATTGCCCAAGATAAAGATTCCCTGGTTTTTATCGAAGTCAAAGCGCGGCGGTCCGGTCAATTCGGCAGCCCCAAAATGGCGATAACCCTTAAAAAACAAAGAAAAATTTCAATGGTCGCCTTGTACTATCTTAAAGCGACCAAACAAAACCGGGCAAAAGCACGCTTTGACGTGGTGGTCATCGATCCGCCGGGAGACCATCCATCCCAGGTAAAAACGATTAAAAATGCCTTCGATCTTGCCTACACCTGATCTTGCTGAAAACGAGAAAAGCGGTAGATTATACGTCGTTGCGACGCCCATCGGCAACCGGGAAGATATTACCTTGAGGGCGCTGCGCATCCTCGGGAGTGTGGATTGCATTGCCGCCGAAGACACCCGTAAGACCGGCAGGCTGCTGGCCCATTATCAGATCAAAAAACGGCTGGTTTCCTATCATGAACACAATGAAAATGAACGCAGCATCGTTCTGCTGCACAAACTCCAGGCCGGTCAGACCATTGCGCTGGTGTCCAATTCCGGCACCCCTTTGATTTCCGACCCCGGCTACCGGCTCATCCAGGCAGCCATCGAAAACGGGATCATCGTTACCCCCGTTCCCGGCGTATCTGCCGCCATTACCGCCCTGAGTGTTTCGGGCCTGCCCACGGATTCTTTTGTCTTTCTGGGGTTTCCTGTCAAAAAAAAGGAAAAACGGCTCAAACAGCTCAAGGCCCTTGCCGCTGACCCCAGAACCATGATCTTTTACGAATCGCCCAAACGCATAACAAGCCTGGTCCAGGAGATCCTGAGCCTGATGGGAGACCGGTACGGCGTCCTGTCCCGGGAGATGACCAAGCTTTTTGAAACGTTTGAAAGGGGGCTTCTTTCCGAACTTCTGCTCACGCTCAAAGACCGGCCGCTCCTGAAAGGTGAATGCACGCTTTTAATCATGGGGTACACCCAGGACCCGGATGCTGATTTTGAATCCATTCAAAGCGAAATCCGCCGGCAGTTGAAGCAACCCGGAGAAAGCCTTTCGGCATTGACCAAAAGACTTGCCGAAAAACATCACCTGCCCAGAAAACGGATATATCAAGCTGCCCTGACGATTAGAAGAAATACCTGATCAAAAAAAATCCGGCGATCAGAAAAACGGTGAAAATCACCGCAAGGATATTGAAATATTTATCGATGAAGGACTGGATCTGGGGGCCGAAAATGTATATCAGGCCGCCGAGCAAAAAAAATCTCGCCGACCGCGAGAGCACGGAAGCGACGACAAATACGGTAAAATTAATATTAAACGCCCCGGCCGTAATCGTGAATACCTTGTAGGGTATGGGCGTAAACCCTGCGATCCCGATGGCCCAGGCATCATAGCGCCGGTAAAGAACACTGATATAATCCACCTTCGGTCCCAGGCCGTAAAAATCGATAATGCTGTTTCCGATGGAAGCCATAAAATGCCATCCGATCAGATAGCCGAAAATGCCCCCAAGGATGGAGCCTATGGAGCAGATCAGTGCGTATTTAAATGATTTTTTCGGTATGGCGATGGCCAGCGCGATCAGCAGCACATCCGGAGGAAGCGGGAAAAAGGAAGACTCGCAAAACGCTAAAATAAAAAGTGCCCAAACACCGTAAGGCGTGTGGGCCCAATGAATTACCCAGTCGTAAACCCGGCGCAGCATCTATTCTTCTTTCCATCCGTGTTCACCCACCAGCTTGACGAACCGGCATCCACCCAGGGCGGTCTGATGGACACCCTTGTCATTTTTATACAGCATCAGCAGCTCCTGTGAGTAGTTTTTTCCGACCGGGATCACCATGCGGCCACCCGGGGCAAGTTGATTCAACAGGATTTCAGGCACTTGTGGAGCTCCGGCCGTTACAATTATACCGTCAAAAGGGCTTTCATCGGCCCAGCCGAAGGTCCCGTCGGAATATTTTGTAACGATATTATGATAGTGGAATGTGTCAAAAATCTTGCGTGCTTTATCCAGCAGCAGGCGGATTCTTTCGACGGTGTAGACGCGATACGCAATTTCCGCAAGCACCGCCGTCTGATACCCCGAGCCCGTTCCGATTTCCAGCACCCTGTCTTCTTTTTTGAGCTGCAGCGCCTGGGTCATCTCCGCAACGATATAGGGCTGTGAAATCGTCTGCTCCTTTCCGATCGGCAGGGGAAAATCGCCATAGGCCTGATCCATCAAGGCCTCCCCCACAAAAAGATGCCTGGGGACCTTGCCCATGGCCGCTAAAACATTCGGGTCGGTTATCCCCCGGACCGCAATCTGATCCCGGACCATGTTTTCCCGCTGGCGCTGATATTTTAACAACTCCTGCTGCATGGTGGAATCTCTATCAATCTATATTTTATAGATGACCCGTCTCTCCGATATGATGATGTCCACGTGCCGGTCGTGGGATTCCATGGGGACATGATTGATGATCTGACACTCAAATGCCAGCGCCACCTTTCGTGCGGTGGAGGGCAGCTTCGGTATCAACCGGTCATAATAGCCCTGTCCCGATCCGATTCTTCCGCCTTTTTCATCAAATGCGATTCCCGGAATGATGGCAATATCGATAAAATCAAGCGACGCGGTTTTGCAGCGGTGGGGGTCGGGCTCAAGGACGCCGTTCGGACCGGATTTCAAATCCGAATCAAAATTGTCCACCTTGAACAATTTCACTTCAAATTTATCCGCCTTGAATTTGGGGAGAATAATAATTTTTTTACTGCCAAGGCAGTTCCTGACAATATTTTCCGAGGGCACTTCATGCAACCGGCTGATAAAAAGCAAGGCAATATTGGCCTCCAGGAAGTTTGCAAATTCAAAAAATCGCCTTTCGATCTGCAACGTTCTTTCCGACAGTTCTTTATCGGATAACCCAGCCAGCCTGTTAGCTATAGTGGAGCGAATTTCACTTTTGGTTTCCATGTTTTCTTCCATCTTTTTCTCCATAGCATAATTATCGTAACAGCGATTATAAAGATATTTATAAGGAAAGTCAACACTCAATAATCATTGACTAAATAGCATCTTCATGGTACGGGTTTGGTATATTTTGCCAAAAGAGTCAGCTTGCCGGCCGCGCGGCACGGGGAAAACCAAAGGAATCGCTATGCTTGAAATCAAACTGGTTAGAGAAAATTTATCTGAAATAAAAAAAATGCTGCTGCAAAGAGGGGACAAAACCGATCTTAATCTGTTTTCCAAGCATGACGAGCACCGCAGGAACCTGCTCGGTGAAGTTGAGCTGCTGCGCCACCGGCGCAACAGTGTTTCAGACCAGATTGCCCAATTGAAAAAAGCAGGGGAAGGCACGGATCATCTCATCGTCGAGATGCGCGAGGTTTCATCCAAAATAAAATCACTCTCCGGGGACCTGAACCAGGTAGAAGAAATTTTGCAGGAAATTTTGCTCGGCCTGCCCAATATCCCCCACGCATCGGTCCCGGAAGGAAAAGACAGCAGTGAAAATCTCCTGGTGCGCAAAGCCGGCCGCTGTCCGGAATTCGGATTTGTCCCTCAACCCCATTGGACACTGGGAGAGAACCTTAAAATACTTGATTTTAAACGCGCCGCCCAGATTACAGGATCGCGCTTTCCCCTGTATCTGGGCGCCGGCGCCCGGCTCGAACGGGCGCTGATCAATTTTATGCTTGAAGTTCACACGCTGGAACATGGCTATACTGAAATTCTTCCCCCCTTTCTGGTCAACCGGAAAAGCATGACCAACACCGGGCAGCTTCCCAAATTTAAAGAAGATCTTTTCAAGATTGAGGGGATGGATTATTTTTTGATTCCCACCGCTGAAGTTCCCGTCACAAACATTCACCAGGATGAAGTCCTGGACGAACAGCGCCTTCCCATCTGTTATGCCGCCTACACGCCCTGTTTTCGATCCGAGGCCGGTTCATGGGGCAAGGACACCAAAGGTCTGATCCGCCAGCATCAGTTCAACAAGGTCGAACTGGTAAAATTTGCAAAACCCGAAACTTCCTATGACGAGCTCGAGAAACTGTTAAAGGATGCGGCAGCCATCCTGGATCGCCTTAAACTGCCGTTTCAGGTGGTTTGCCTGTGTACCGGAGACCTGGGTTTTTCCGCAGCCAAGACCTATGATATTGAAGTCTGGCTGCCTTCCCAGGGGATTTACCGAGAAATATCCTCGTGCAGCAATTTTGAAAATTTTCAAGCCCGGCGCGCAAATATCCGGTTTCGCAGGAAAGGGGAAAGGGGCACCGAACTGGTCCACACGTTAAACGGTTCCGGGCTTGCCGTCGGCCGGACGGTGGCCGCCATCCTGGAAAATTATCAGACTTCGGACGGGGCCGTGGTCGTGCCGGAAGCGTTAAGACCTTACATGGGGGGCATTGAGACCATCAACCATGAAAATTGAAGACTTTCCCGTTGATATTCAATCTTACCTTATTCCGCAACACCGGGGGCCGCTATGCTACCGCTGTTTGGGCTGCGGGCGTCAACACGGGATTGAGAAACTGCTCTACACCTGCCCGGATTGCAGTCAAGTGCTGCTCATCGATGATCAAAATTTCCAGCATTTAAAAAAGATCCCCGGGGAGGTTTGGCGGAGGATCTTCGATTATCGAAAGATGCTGAACATACCGGCCTTAAAGGGTGTTTATCTTTATCATGAACTGATCGGGCCGGCGATTCCGCTTTCGTCCATCGTCTATCTTGGCGAAGGGCATACACCGGTGATCGAAGCCAACCCGTTTTTGCAGGAAAAGGCAGGGGGTCGATTCTTTTTTAAAAATGACGGCCAAAACCCCAGCGCTTCGTTTAAAGACCGGGGAATGGCAAGCGCCATGAGCTACATCAACTTTCTGATTCAAACCGGCAAGATTCCCGGCGCCCTGGCCATATGCGCATCCACGGGAGATACTTCGGCCGCCGCGGCGCTTTACGCTTCTTTCCTGACACATACCGTCAAATCCGCGGTACTGCTTCCCCACAACAAGGTAACGCCCCAGCAACTTTCCCAGCCATTGGGAAGCGGCGCGGCGGTATTTGAAATTCCCGGTGTTTTCGACGATTGTATGAAAATCGTCGAATATCTGTCCGACCGGTACAATGTAGCGCTGCTCAACTCGAAGAATGCATGGCGCATCCTCGGGCAGGAATCTTATTCCTACGAAATTGCCCAGGCGTTCGAATACGACATGCGCCATAAAGTTATCGTGGTTCCCATCGGCAATGCCGGCAACATCACCGCCGTGCTCAGCGGTTTTTTAAAGTTTCTGGAAATCGGCGCCATCGGCACACTGCCTAAAATTATCGGCGTGCAATCCGAGCATGCCAATCCGGTTTACCGGTATTACCTGGAACCGGATGCTGAAAAGCGAAAATTTATCCCTGTTACGGTAAGACCCAGCGTTGCGCAGGCTGCCATGATCGGCAATCCGGTATCCATGCCCAGGGTCATCCACCTGGTGGAAAAATACAACCACAGGGCCGGACAAAAAAAAGTTTTTTTCGTTGAAGTGACCGAACAGGATATTATGGATTGGCATATTCTGGCCAACCGCAACGGACATATTTCCTGTACCCACGGCGGGGAGTCGCTGGCCGGACTTGTTGTTGCCCGGAAAAGCGCGCTGCTGGAAAAAGATGACGTCGCCATCCTTGACGCAACCGCCCACGCGCTTAAATTTTCCGGATTTCAACAAATGTACTTTGAAAACAACTTCCCGAAAGAATTTGGCATTATTCCGAATCCAAAATTCATGAACGCGCCTTGCCTGATCCACCCCAAGGACCCGGCACACGTTGCGACACCTGGAAAACCGTTACCCAAGGATTTATTCCATGAGTTTGTAAAACAGGTATCCCGGGAAATCGCCGGGGCTTTAGATTTAAAAACGGCGCAAAAGAAATGAAGTCAACCAGAGCATATTACACCGTACGCCTGCTGACCCTCGGTCTTTTTTTATTTTCGTCCGCTCCTTTCATGGCCGAAAGCGCCATCTTGTATAAAAATTACATCATCCGGCAGGACCAAGGATCTGATATATTATGTGAACCGTACACCGTTCGGAAAAACGACTCGATCCTGAAAATTTTCATCCAAAAGGGCGAAATCGCCCCGTCGGATTTTCCAGGTTTTTTAGGAATATTCCAACGCCTGAACCCCGGAGTCCAGGACATCAACCTGATTCGCCCCGGCCAGCAGATCATCATCCCCTTAAAGAAAGTCACCATGAACGCGCTCCCGGGCCAGTCCAGCGGGTTGGTTACCCTCCCGTTTGTGACCATTTCGAACGCTCCGGATATGCTCCAGCCTCACACGAATCAATACCAGGTCAAACCCGGAGATTATGTGGCCAAGCTCATTACAAATGCGTTCGGCGCCTACGGTTCCCGGGAATATCATCAAGGCCTGAAATTGTTCCGGTTTTTAAATCCGGATATCAAAGACATCAACCGGATTTATGTGGGTCAAAGGGTGCTGCTGCCCGACCCGTCCGCCAGAAATCAATCCTGGTATTCTTCCCTGTTTGACGTCGCGGGCAACTTAAATGTAAATATCACGTCCAGCCCGGCCCGGGTTCCCGGCAGCGTTCCCCGGGAACCCGGGCCGTTTCCGGCCGAAAAAAAACAACCGGTGTCCCCGCTGTCCAGCGCCACGGCCATACTTGACGCTAAGCTCTTAAACCAGGGCGCCTACTATTTCCCGCGCCCCGGACGGGCGGATTTAAAACTGGATCTTTCCCGCTTGCCCATAATTGAATTTTTGAGCGGCAAACGCATCCTGCTTGCCAGGGAAAACACCATGGAAGAATCAGATCTGCAGATCGTTTCTTCTTTCTGGAACGATGTTAAAATCATCCGCTTTTCCAATGATGAATCCATCGAGAACATTCTGAATGCCTTTTTTCAATCCTATGACCCGGAGGCCTCAAAATACCGCCTGGCGTTTTCCGACCGGGGCCTGGAAGTGAAAGTTCAGGCCAGATGGGTGGTCAGCAGGCTTGCCGATTCAGGGACGAAAAAGCGTTATACCTGTATCACGCTGATTAAAAACGGCCGCGAGCGCACGCCGGATTCCGTGGTCCGCTATCTGGAACAACACGGGATCTTCATAGCGGATATCCTTTTGAATTTTTCTGCCAACGCGCCGGAATCGGCCGGCCTGCCAGGAATCTTCCCGGATCATCCAGCGGTCATCAACTCGCAAGAGCCGGCCGGCTTCATCAAGGAACTGCTCAAAGCCATGAGCTACCCCTATACGGAAAACGTAACGATCAAATTTCCCTATGCCGGGATCACGGTCGAGGCCCTGAGTAATTTAGTCACGCGCAATGACGGATCGCCGCTTTTTTTAGATTTCGGCAACCTGTACGGAGAAGCTGTCGCGGCCATAAAGAAGGCCGGCATGGAAATCGTTCAGATCACCAAAAATGACACCCCGGAAACGACGGTGAATAAACTGCTTGGACCGCTGGGGGAAGCCTTCACGCAAAATCCGATCTTCCATGCGGCCCAAAGGGAGCCGAAATACAACACCGCCATCAAAGCGCCCGGCTTTTTGATTCAAACGCAAAAAGCGACCAAAATTTTTCTCACCCCCGCAGACCTGCCTGCGGGCATCATGCAATTGTTAAACGCGCAGGGCGTAAAAATAATGCGGGACCTATCGGCCCGGAAGGGAGACCTTTGAAAAATGTCAAATTTTGTTCGAGTTCAAGGAAGGCGAAAATTTTAACCGGAGGAATACATTGAGTATTTTGAGGATTAAAATTTGAGCCTGACACAGAAATCGGGCAAAATAGGGGGTTTTGCAAAGGTCTCGAAGGG
>JAUYIZ010000131.1 GCA_030688615.1 Desulfobacterales bacterium
TTTTTTCGTACACCAGGTTCCATGGATCAAAATGGGTCAACGCCCTTCTGATCGGCGGTATCACGCTGGCCACCATATACGGCATTTTTGAGCTCGGCCTGGATATCACATTGTATCGAGGGGTGCTGCTTTCCGGATAAACCCAGCAGGAGGTCGCCATGGCTTCTCCCCGGAGAATTCGAACCAAACCGGAAAAGTGCACCGGATGCAGAGTTTGTGAATTAATATGCGGCTTTACAAAACACGGGGAATTTAACCCCAGAAGGTCACGGATCCGCGTCGTCAAGATGGAAAGGTTCCTCGTGGACATACCGGTAGTCTGCAGATTCTGCCTGAAACCTGTATGTGTATCCAGTTGTCCTGCGGACGCTTTGCGCCAGGACCATCAGCATGTTATTCACGTGGATCAAAAACTGTGCACCGGGTGTGAACTGTGCATTGAAGCCTGTCCTTTCGGAGCCATATCCATGGATCCGACGGATAGTTCGGCCCTGGTTTGCGACCTGTGCCAGGGTTCCCCCCAGTGCGTGCAGTGGTGCCCGACAGGAGCCCTGGAAATTCCGCCGGCCAATTCCGGCGCGCAAAAAAAAAGATGGACCGCGGTGACTCCAACCGCCAGGTCCCTGTTACGGAAATGGGGCATTCCATTGGAAGAATTTGAAAAATATTACGGGCCGGCTTCCCCGGAAAAAGCAAGGGTTGAAAACTTTCCAAGCGGCAAATCCGCAACCAGAGAGGCAACCCCATGACCCGTAATTATGCGTGGGCCGGCACCATCCTCAGGGTTGACTTAACCTCCGGTCAAATCACCAAGCAACCCTTTCCGGAAGAATGGAAGCAGAAGTTTCTCGGGGGAAGAACGCTCAATTCCAAGCTTTTGTTTGACGAGGTCCCGCGCGGCGCTGACCCTTTAGGCCCTGAAAACAAGCTGATCATCGGCACGGGTCCGCTTACCGGCCTTCTGGGCTCAGGCACCGGCAGGTTGACGGTCACCACCAAATCGCCGCTTACCGGAATTCATGGGGATGCCAATTCGGGCGGAGACTTTGGTCCTGAAATAAAATATGCCGGATATGACCATATCGTCATATCCGGCAAGGCCCAAAAACCGGTTTACCTGTGGATCGACGATGATCGGGTTGAAATTCGCGACGCCGCTCACCTCTGGGGCAAAATGGTCTACGAGACCGATCGAATCCTCCGGATGGAGGATATCGGCGACATGGAAGTAAAAACCATGATCATCGGCCCTGCCGGGGAGAATCTGGTAAGGTTTGCCATTCCGATTGTCAACCTGTTCAGAGCTCCGGGGCGATGCGGCACCGGAGCCGTTATGGGCGCCAAACACCTGAAAGCCATCGTGGTCCGGGGCACCAAGTCCCTTCAGGTAGCCAAGCCTGCAGAATACATCCGGTTTGTAAAAAATTTATTCGAAAAAATGTATCAGGATCCCTTTTACCCCATCTGGAGCCGGTTGGGCACCACGGTGCTGGCCCGGTTAAAACAGGAGCGCGGGGACTTGCCGGTGAAGAACTTTTGGGAAACCCACTGGAGCGAAGAAAAAGCAGAGCAGATTTACGGCGAAGCCTTTCTGAAAAATTATGCGGTCAAATCCAAAGGCTGCTTTGGCTGCGTGATTCACTGCAGTCACGGTTATGTCGTCCGGCAGGGGCCGTATGCCGGCACCTATGCCGGGGGCCTTGAATGGGGAACCATCGGCCCCAATGCGTCCAATTTCGACAACCCGAGACTGGACTCCATATGCAAAATTCACGAACTGGCCAATCAGTACGGCATGGACACCGCCTCTACAGGCAACATGATTACCTTTGCGACGGACCTGTTCGAACGCGGGGTGCTCGGCAAGGATGAGACCGGGGGAACGGAACTGAGATGGGGGGATCATGAGCTGCTGGTGGATCTTTATACCCGGATTGCCTATCGAAAAGGACTCGGGGACCTCCTGGCCGAGGGCAAGCGGGGCATGGTGGAAAAATTGGGACCGGCCGCTGAAAAATACGCCTGGCATGTAAAATGGCTGGATGATATCACCGATTGCCGGATCAACGTGGGCCGGGCCTTAAACTACGCGGTATCCACCAGAGGCGCGGACCACCTGCGCGGCAATCCCGGTTGGGCGACGGCCCGGGCCTACGAGGACCAGACCTTCGAAGGGTTGTTTCCCGAACGCCAATCAGACCCGCAAGGGGCGCCGCCCAAAAATTTGGAGTATGATTCCTACGATCCGATTCGAGCGGACATTGCGATTTTTACCGAAACCGGCTGCGCAGCGGTCGATACCCTGGGGCTGTGCAAAGTTCACACCGAATTCAGCGGGCCTGGAATCGTGAGGCTGGACACCCTGGCCGAAATGGCCTCTTTATCCACCGGCCTGCAACTGGATGCGGCCAAACTGGGAGAGATTTGCCAGAGGGGATGGCACATCGAAAGAGCGTTCGGCAACCGGGAAGGACTGACGGCCCAGCACGATCAGCTTTCGGAGAGGTTTTACGAGCCGGTTCCCACAGGGCCCAAAAAGGGAACCCGGCTGGATAAGGAAAAATTCGGACAACTTCTTCGGACTTATTATGAAAGGAGGGGCTGGGACGTCAACACCGGGATCCCCACCAGACAAACGCTGGAAAAACTGGGGCTTAAAAACGTGGCCGATGAACTGTCTACCACCCCAGGCCATCCAGAATTATTCCGGGATACCAACTGACCTCCAGCAGATAGAAAAAGATGCCGTATAACGCGACGGTCGTCGCCACGCCTACGGCAATTGCCGATGTCCAGCGCCTGCCGTGGGAAACCAGATAAGAAACACCGAACAACGGCAAGGCGATGAGAAAACCCAGCAGGTAGACCGCCAGACAGAAACCGGCCAGCCAGGCCCCCTCAATCAGGTACTTGCCCGTTACATCCTTGGCCCCGACCTGCCGCGCTTGTTTTTCGTAGGCCAGCTTACCGGCCCGTCTGCCCCGTAAATCCTTTGCCAGCTCAACCAGCGCCAGGCATAAAACAATTCCGGCGATGACCATCGGAAATGCTTTGGCTCTGAAATATTGGAACCCGGCTGCATAGACAATCACCGCCAGCATCAGCAGCGCAATTGCCATCAGGGAGTAGGTGCTCGATTTCATTTTATTCACCCTTTCTCTCGCGCCGGCGGTCCAGCACGGATTTTATGGGGCTGAAACTCAATATTCCGATGATAAAGACAATAAAGATCAAAGATATGGGCCTGAGAAAAAAGAAAGGCCCCTGAAGCTTGACGGCCAGCCAGAAATAATCCTCCAGCATCTCTCCGAGCACAAATGCCAGGATAAAAGCCGGCCGGGAAAACCCCAATTTACTCATCACTACACCGATCAGGGTGAACAGGACCACCACCGCGATGTTCAGCACGGTCTGGCCGGTGGCGAAAACGCTTACGAATATCAAGGGGGCAATGGTGGCGGATAAATAGTTAGGGTGGATATACGTGACCTTGATCAGATAGGGGGCGATCAAAAAGCAAAGGCCGGCGGCAAGAAGACTCGCAATGGCGGATGTCCACAGCATGGTGAAGGACAGCTCCGCATGCTCGATGATCAACCCGGGCCCGGGCTTGATGCCCACCAGAAGATAGGCCGAGAGAAGGATGGCCATCTGGGTGCTGCCGGGGATGCCGAATGCCAGGGTGGTGAGCAGGGAGCCCCCGTGGGAAGCATTGTTGGCGCTCTCCGGGGCAATGACCCCTTCCACGCAACCGGTACCGAATAAATCCTGATTTTTAGAGGTCTGCTTGGCCTGGCCGTAGGCCATGAACATCGCACCCACAGAGCCTATTCCCGGAATGACCCCGACAATATAGCCGATGACGCTGCTACGAAACCAGAGCCACTTGTGTCGATAAACGTCGCCCGCTCCCTGGAGCATCTGCCGCCACGGCGTGGCCGCCACCTCGACCTGCGAGATTGCTTCCTCGGAAACCGCCAGCTCCAGGATTTCCGCACCGGCGAAAAGCCCCATGACCACGGGAATAATCCCGAGGCCTTCGAAAAGAAAGGCGCTGTCGAAGGTAAAACGAGCGGTTCCCGTTGCCGTTTGGAAACCGACCAGAGAGAGCAGCAGCCCCAGCCCGCCGCTGATGAGCCCCTTAATCTGACCGCCTTTGGACAATATCGCCACGAACGAGATGCCCACCAGCACCACAAAGAACATCTCGGCCATGTGAAGCGCCAGAACCACGGGCACGATCACCGGGACAAAGACCAATGCCAGGGCCACGCCCATGAAACCGCCGGCGCCGGAGGCGGTGAGCGCCGCCCCGATGGCCCGGCCCGCCTCGCCTCTGCGCGTCATGGGATAGCCGTCTATCAGTGTTGCCGCGTTGGGGGTGTCACCGGGGATGTTGAGCAAAATGGATGTGATGGACCCCCCCGTGACGCTAACGGCTCCCAGGGATACCAGAATGGGAAGCGCATGAAAGGGATTCATGCCATAAATAAAAGGCAGGAGCAACGCACAGCCGGCGACCCCGCCGATGGCCGGGAGGACCCCTACGATGATGCCGATGATCATGCCGACAATGACCAGCAGAAAGGTCATGGGATGAAACACATTGAAAAAACCCTGGATGAAAGCTTCAAACATTTTCTGTGTCCTATCGGTTACGGTAGCTGAGCGGTTTAACAGTTTTCCGGGCGTGCTTACCGCACCAGATACCGGCTCAGGATGGCTTCAAGCGTTTTCCTTACCCGGGGGCCGATGGACGGGTCGGCCATGTTTTTCTGGACGGTTTCCCCCGGCACATAACCATACCAGCCTGCTATCCCGGTCTTTTCCATAAGGACCTTTTGAATACTTTTATTCTGGGTGATCTTGTGTATGGTCTTTCTGAGAAAATCCACCCGGTCCATGGGCACCCCCGGGGTGGTAACGATGGCCTTGTTCACCGTGGCCACGGCATCCAGCACCAGCTCCTGGTCCTGGGTCAGCTTCACCACTTTGTCCAGCACCGGCAGGTCGGGGAAAAGGGCGCTTTCCCCGGATACCACAAACAGCGGCCTGACCTGATTCCCTTTGGCGGAGACGGCCGCACGGTCTTCGGAAAGGGCGCCGCCGTCGATCTCTCCTTTCTGAATGGACAGGACAATTCCACTGGTTCCTTTGAGCCCGGTGATCACCTGGGCATCGAGATTCAGGATGGAAGCAAATAAGCTGTTTACCGGTCCGTAGTACCCCATGGGCGTAGATGCGCCGAGTTTCAGCCCCTTGGCCTTTCGAAGATCATCTATAGAACGGTAGGGCGACTGGGGTGAAACCACCGCAATGCCGGGCTGGAAAGCCACCCGCGCGATCCAGTTGAAGTTGGCTGCTTTCCAGACGGCGCCCGGGTCCTCAAACCAGTCGCTCAATATGATTCCCGAAGTCTCATGGACCAGTAAGATCAAACCATCCGGTTTTTTTTTATAGGCAAGGTTTACCGTCTGCATGCTGTTGCCGCCCGGGTGGTTGGCCACGATGACTTTGGCCCCGGTCTCTTTTTGCAAAAAAGGCGCCAGGGCCCTGCACAGCGAGTCCGCACTGCCCCCGATCGAGCCCGTGTACAGCGCGATGGTCTTGCCGCGGTAGAACTCTTCGGGGCTCTCGGCCGCCAGCACCGGTGCGACACCGCAAACCAGCCCCAGGACCAGAAACATCCTTGAAACCCGCGCCATTTTAGAGATCGTCTTTTTTTTCATTTTCGCCTCCTCATTTTTGACGATGAACTTGAACGAAATCGAGCATTTTTGAAGACCCTTGCAGCTCACCGGTCAGATACGCTAATACGGCAATACCAGCGAGGGAATCATGGCCGTCACTTCCGGCGCCCCCAAGGGGCAGTCCCGGACGCATAAGAAACAATTATGGCAATCCTGCGGATATACCAGACGGGGCATGCCTTCGGCATCAAGCCGGATGACATCCACGGAACAGCTGTCGGCAACCGGGCAACCTCCCGCCAGCCAAAGATCGCAGGTGCGGCAAAGCGCCTCATTGATGGACTTGATCGCCATTTGCGGCTTATCCCTCCTACTACGTTTTTCCCCAGGTAAAAGTAATGAACCCGGGGACCTTCTCCCGGCTCTTGCTCTTTATCGGGTACTGATCCACGGGTATATCCTCGTGCCGGACATGGAACCCCGCCGCATCCTTGCGGATGACCACCCACTTGAGCCAGTTGACGTCATCCCGATAGGGAAATTCCTCTCTGAAATGGGTCAGGCGGCTTTCCTTTCTCTCCAGGCTGCTCCTGAAAATAGCCTCCAGGAGCAAAAGGGTGTTTCTGGCTTCGTTTGCCCGGACCAACTCGTGAATATCAGCGGCCCGGACCGCCGGCAGGTCCTCTTCCCGGATCCTCTGCAGGTCTGCAAGCGTAGGCTTAATGCGAAGTTCGTGTTTGAAAAAGCTGCGTTCTGCCGGCACGGTCGCCTTATTGGCCGACAGATAAATGCTGCGGGGACTCGGCCCGGTGCTTCGGGTCAGGGGAAGGTACATCTGTTTTTTCAGCGCCCTGGCCTGATCCGGGTCGATTTTCGTATTTCCTGCTTCCGATGCTGTCCGGCCCCCCTTCTGCCCTGCCCTGTAGCCGGAAAAAAAGTTGAAGGCCTGGCCCTGTCCGGCCCCGGATACGTAAGTTGCCCTGTTGTGAGCCGCACATCCTGCGGCATAGAGCCCGGCAATGCTGGTTTCACCATCGATACTGATCCGGATTCCTCCGCCCGAACTGGCACCGAAATGATGAACGATGGGCGTAATCTCCACCAGCTGCTTCTGCAAATCAACACCCGATTCATCAAAGGCGCGCATGGCCGACGGCAGCACGCTGCGAAGCAGCGCGACATCTTTATCCGTAAGATGCCGCATGTCCATATATATGGGGCCGCGCCCCTCAAGAATCTCTTTCACCGCGGCAAAGCAGATATTCATTTTGGTTAAAAAAGGCGCTTTTTTGTCAGAGGCGTATTTGTATATGATGTCCTCTCCCCGGTTATTCACCACCTTGGCCCCGGCACGCATGTACTCGGCCTGTCCGCCCGTTGAAAATTTCCTTTCCCAGATGGAAAAGGCCGCGCTTTGGGCCAGCTCCATATTTTCCAGTTCGGCGCCGGCTCTCAGGGCCATGGCGGTGCCGTCTCCGGTGAGGCCGTCCGCATAGGCCAGATGCCTTTTCGCGCTGATCAGGCCGGTGGTCAAAATTACGGACTTGGCTTTTATGAGGATGAAGTCGCCGCTGACCACATGAAATCCCACCGCGCCGACAACCCGCCCCCGGGTCGGACAGCCGCCGTCGGAGGTAAGCAGGTCCGTCACCATGGTCCTTTCCATCAAGACAATGCCCTTGGACAGGGCTTTGTCTTTCATCTTCCGCATCATCAGCCGCCCGTTGATAAACGCCATCCGGTTGACCTTGAGCCCCATCCTTGTTTCGGTATGCAGCCGTCCGTCCGCATCCCGTTCAAAGGGTACGCCCCAATCAACCAGCTCATGAAACCGGGAGCCCATTTCCTGAAGCAGCAGCGCGAGTCTATCCTGGTCCGAGAGGAAGGATGAACCGACGACCAGCTCTTCCATCGCCGGCAAAATACTGGCCTCATCCAGCGGGGACTGAACCCCGTGGATCATGGTGCTTACCCCGCTGGAGGAAATTATCCCCTTGTCCGCCACCACGACCTTGGAGCAAAATTCTGCGGCGCGAATGGCGGCCCAGAGACCCGATGACCCCCCGCCCACGACCAGGACGTCAGCTTCAATCTCATTTTCCTGAACGGGATCTGGCAAGCGGCTACCCCCCCTTCCCCGGAAAAAATGAATGGAATTGTAAAGATACCGAAAGATGTTTTTGAAAGGAAGACTTAAAATCCTCTTGGATCCTGGGAATTAATACCGGCCCGGCCCTGGCATGTCAATAAAAAAATTACACAAAAAAGGGCGCAGGCCCGCGGCGGCGTCAAGCGGCTTTTAACTAAAATTTTTGCAGCCTCAGCTTCAAGTTTCCTTTTTCCAGGTGTATATAGCGGGATCGATCTTGTTTCAGGAGTTTTTTCACCAAGGTGACGATCGGGGATCTGGCTGTGAGATACTCGGTTATGGGGGGTGCAGGTCTCATGGCCTTGAGCTCTTCTTCTCCGCCCATGATATAGCGCAGTATCAGCTCATCGTCCGAAATTCCCGGCCCACCCAGTTTCTGCCGGATTTCCTGGATCGAGGGCTCCTGGGGCTCCACTGCGGCAAGCTCCCGGGCACGGGGTCTGTCCAATATCCTTGCCCTGCTCTCGGGCGCCATCGCAGAGCCCGCCTCTTTACCCCAGTACCCGAGCGCATACTGAATTGATTCGTCCGTTACCTCTCTGTAGCGCTCGCCCACGGTGACATTGATCATCGCCTGGGTCACCACGTGCTGTGAAAAAGGGGTCACCATGATGGGATAGCCGAAATCCTTGCGCACTTCGATGAC
>JAUYIZ010000088.1 GCA_030688615.1 Desulfobacterales bacterium
GCCGGCAATCCACTGGTTGTGCCGGCAGTGGGACTACCACCGAATCCGTGGACCTTTACAACAGTTGCAGCACCACCGCTCGGTCCATCGGCAGTAGACCTTGGAACGGCCGGAAATTTTGTGCTTCTGACAAAAGCAGGAATCACAACCACGGGAGTCACTGCAATTACCGGAAATATTGGAGTTAGTCCGATTGACAGTACTGCCATTACTGGATTTGGACTCGTAATGGATGTCTCAAATCAATTTTCAACAACCACTCCGGCGACTTTAGTGACCGGAAACGTATATGCAGCCAACTATGCGGTTCCAACTCCAGCGAACATGACCACGGCTATAAGCGACATGGAAACTGCGTTCGTCGATGCTGCCGGGCGGCCAATACCCGATTTTACGGAACTGGGCGCCGGAGATATTAGCGGGCTGAACCTCGCGCCCGGCCTCTACAAGTGGGGCACCGGGGTCTTAATAGATCTTACGGGTGTTACTCTCACGGGTGGCGCAGATGACGTCTGGATTTTTCAGATCGAAGGCGACCTCACCGTAAACAGCGGTGCCATTGTTACTCTGGCCGGCGGCGCACAGGCCAAGAACATATTCTGGCAGGTCAACGGCGGCACTGGAGCGACTTTCAACACGACCTCTGCCTTTCAGGGGATTATATTGGCATCAAAAGCTATTGTATTCAAAAATGGAGCAACGCTTGTGGGCAGGGCGTTGGCACAGACCAATGTTACATTAATCGCCAATACCATTACTGGGCCATAAGGCATGAGGTATGTGGCGTGAAAGCAGGCAAAAAGGGAAGACATGCTATATTTCATAATTCAAGATATAATAATAAAGGAGGATGTACAATGAAAGCAATATATCGTGCGGCGCTGATGGCAGCTGCCTTTCTTTTTCTCCTTCCCTTGTCTGTTCGTTCCGAGATAAGGGCAGGAAGCTTTGAATTGAGTCCGTTCGTAGGTTACAATTTCTTCGAAGACAG
Organism: Desulfobacterales bacterium; assembly: GCA_030688615.1. Classification (GTDB taxonomy): domain Bacteria; phylum Desulfobacterota; class Desulfobacteria; order Desulfobacterales; family JAUYIZ01; genus JAUYIZ01. The sequence continues at coordinate 992 of JAUYIZ010000088.1, forward strand.
ACAGAATCTAAATAACCGACCTGTATTGGGCGGACGGCTTGGCTATAATTTTACGCAGAATTTCGGTATTGAAGCCGCCGGGGAATATATCAGCAGCAGTGTTGATGACAAAGCAGAACCGTGGACCAGGCAAGGACAGTTCACAAGTCCCATTGATAGCGTGGATATTACCTTTTATCATCTCGATCTCCTCTATCACCTTATGCCCAAGGGTAATTTTAACCCCTTCATCGTTGCCGGTTACGGAGCCGCCCATTATAGTCCCGAGATAAGTACTAGGAACCTGGCGATTATTAATTTTGGTTTAGGAGCGAAATACTGGCTGGCGGACAATATCGCTATCAGATTCGATCTCAGGGATAATATGGTTTACGAGGAGACAATCCACAATATTCAAGCTACCTTAGGAATAGTCTTTGCGTTTGGTGGCAAGGCAAAGCCCGCGCCGGCCCCTGTTGCAAAGTATGAACCAAAACCTGAACCGAGGGCAGCGGCGCAGGTAGTTATTCTTGCCTCTGAGCCGATGGCTGAAGAGAAGATAATTGCCATCGTTTCTGAACCGAAGGCCGAGGTGTCGGTGGTTATCCTTGCATTTGAGGACGTGCATTTTGATTTCGATCAGTCGACCCTTACAAAAAAAGCGCAGGGGATACTGCAAAAGAGCATCCAGCTTCTGAAAGACAACCCGAAAGCTAAGATCCGTATTGCCGGATATACCTCTGCTTCCGGCACTGAAGAATACAACCAGAAGTTGAGCGAAAGAAGAGCAAAGGCTGTCTATGACTACCTCATCAAAGAAGGACTCGTCTCACCGGAGAAACTTACCACAATCGGATATGGTAAGATGAGGCCGGCAGTGTATGAACCGATACCGGCGAATATATACTCACCGCAGGCAAAGGCTAACATGAGAGTTCTTTTTGAAGTGATCGTGAAATAGAGACCCGTTATCGCTTTTTGAAATTTTACAAAAAGAAAGAAGACGTTATGAAACGTGCGAGAAAAACATTCAATGCGATTCAGGCGGTGATCCTTGTAAGCAATATCTTCTATTCTATATAGGGAGGTTTCGTGATGAAAAAGTTACTTTTTGTAACAATACTCTTGTCGTTGGTACTTGTATTTCCTATTTTAACGATGGCGATGGGAAGAGTAGATGTAGGCGTGAGCATCCCTCTTCCTCCACTCATCGTATTTGCCGGCCCTCCACATGTGGTAGTGATACCTGAGACGTATGTCTATGCTGTCCCTGACGTAAATGTGGATATCTTCTTCTATGGGGGTTGGTGGTGGCGTCCGTGGGAAGGGCGCTGGTATCGCTCGCAGAACTATAATTCAGGTTGGATTCACTATCGAGACGTTCCATCTTTTCATAGAAAGATCCCACCTGGCTGGAGAAATGATTATAGGGGCCATCGGTGGAAAGATCATCAATGGAACCCCCAACGAATACCCCACCAGGAAGTTAAACAAAACTGGGGCAACTGGGAAAAAGACAAACATTGGGAGAAAAAGAATACTTGGGGTGTCAAAGATTTGAATACCCGAACGGACTCACGCCAACAAAATCGCGAGGTACAAACACAATCCAGACCGGATCCCCGAGAGGTGGGCATGCAACAGGACTCGCAGCCTCGACAGGAAAACTCTGATCGAAGAGAGGATAACAAACGTGATAAAAAAAAGGATGACAAACGTGATAGAAGGTAGGATGACAAAAAGATTATCCCGCTATGAAGGGCTGCCGAAAAGGAACTGGTCATCAAATTCGTCAAGGACATAAACGGTGTGAAGGGAAACTATTATGCTAAACAAAGCCAAAACACTTAAGGGTTACAAATTGGACAGTCTTGATGGGGAAATAGGGACAGTCAAAGAATTCTACTTCGATGACCAGCACTGGGCGATTCGCTATCTGGTCGCCGACACAGGAAACTGGCTCATGGACAGGCAGGTGCTGATCTCCCCATATGCGCTGTATGCCGTGATTAAAGAAGAGCAACACATTGCCATCGGTTTGACCAAGAAGCAAATTGAGGAGAGTCCATCCTTGAACAGTGACAAGCCTGTCTCGCGACAATTCGAGAAGGCCTACCACGGTTTTTATGGATGGCCGCTGTATTGGGGCGGCCCATTCATGTGGGGAGCTTTTCCTTACATTTTGCGCGACCTTGAAAAGACGAAAGAATCCACCCAAGGTGAGAAAGCGTGGGATTCCCATTTGCGCAGCACCCACGATGTGAGTGGCCATGACATCCAAGCCGCGGACGGCGAGATTGGCCACGTCGAAGATTTTATCATCGATGACGAGACATGGGCCATCCGTTATCTAATCATCGATACGCGGAACTGGTGGCCGGGGAAAAAGGTCCTGGTCTCACCGCGATGGATCGAGCGCGTTAGCTGGAGCGAGTCGAAGGTATTTTTCAATCTTCCCCGCGAGACCATCAGGAAGTCACCGGAATACTCTGAGGAGTCTCTGCTGACCCGGGATTATGAGACCAGACTGCATCGACATTACAATCGCCAGGAATACTGGGACGATGAACCGTCTGAGTTCATCATTTAAGGAGAATCCATCATGTACATTCCATAAGTTAAGAAGATAAAGGAGATGGCGTTAAAAAGAATCTTCTCTTGGGAAGGCCACACAATAGGCGGCCTGCGCTTCCTGCACCAGCAGGTGTTCCTGGCCGGCGTACCTGGGGGAGAAATGGAAAATGGTGAACTGTTTTACCCGGGCCATCCCGGCGATCTGCCCGGCCTGCCACGCGGTAAGATGGGATTTTTTTTCAGCAATATCCCTGTGCTTTTCAAGAAATGCCGCTTCAATGAAAAGCTGATCGGATTCTTTGGCAAACTCCACAACTTGGCTGAGCATGGATCGGTCATAGGCGAGGTCGGCAAGGTACGTGATTTTTTGACCGGGGGTGATCCGGGCAATCCGGCTGGACAGATCCTTTACTGTGAATTGTTTGGTCTTGCCGCCCCTGGTTTTCGGCCTGACTTCAAACACGGATTCAGGATGGGTTGGCGAGAACAGGGCCTGTTTAAATTCTTTAAGCCAGGGGCCGATTTCAAGACCCAGGCCTAAAACAGCATCTTTCATGATATTGACGTGGAATCTTTCCTTGACGTAAAACCCGAGGCAGGGAATCCGATGATCCAGATGCATGGCCGAAACGGTCAGGGCCGGTTCGTGCAGCAATTCTCCGTCAAATTTCGTGACCATCGCTTCCCGGGCCGGCCGGAATTGATCGTGGACCGCATAGTGCTGTGTCGCAAGGTGCCGGGGATGGATTTCGGTTACATGTAACACAAAAGGGTTCGGGTAATGGGCGACCAGATTCCATGAGTACCCGGCGAGTTTCCCTGCCACATTTTTTATGAAACCTTCAGGGCCGTATAAATAAAGGTTTTTTTCACGCCCCAGGAACAAGCGCAGCAACCGGTCGAAGCCCATAAAATGATCCATGTGGGTGTGGGAAACAAAAACGTGCCGGGTTTTGAGAAGATCCCTGGGCGAAAGTGCATGATTGTCGCCGAGATCGAAAATCATGCCACGATTTTCAAACAGAAAAGAGATGAATAAGCCGGGGTCGCCAAAAGGGCTGTTGATCAGCCTTGGATAGAAAGAAGGACGCATTACACCGGAAGATGGGTTTTAACTTCCCGATTGACGCATGAATATATGTCTTCGTCAGAGCCAAAAATATCTACGATATCTTTGTGTTTTAACAGATCTTCTATAACGAATGCGGTAACGTAAATGCTGACAATGTGGGGCTGATGTATCAGATCTCGAATCGGGGCGATTTTGTAGTCGATGTCAAAATCGTCGGAATGTCCCAATTTCTCAAGGCATTTATGGATCTGTTCCTCCAGCGTGTTTTTACTTTTGGTTTCAACCAGGTGGTTTTCAACCAGCTTCATGGCGATGACGTTGCTCAAGGTGTCGATGTGATCCCTTACGCTGCTGATTGCCGCGCGGCGGGCATATTCCTTGGAGGATTCGATCTTGGACAATATCGCTGATTCGCGTTGGCTGGGGCGAAATACTTTTGCCATATTCAATCCTTTATTTTGGTATGTTAATGGTACATCGGGCCCGTGTTCCTTAAACAATTATAAATAACAATACGCGAATTTTATTGCAAGTTAAATTACGCGGTCAATAATTATTTGTGGAATTTTATTGCCGTTCCATTCATTCCAGCGGAGTCTGAAAGCAATCTGCTCGAAATGCTTTGGAACGGGTTCACGTGGATCAATATTGAAATGAATCGCATTCATGGCGCTGTGCGGACTCCCCGGTCCTTGTTTCAAAAGCATTTTGCGATGGTTTTTGCCGACAATTTTCCAAGACAGGACATGGATGTCCCCGGCCGTAAAAAGCGGTTCACTGTTGCCCGGGCCAAATGGTTCCAGTGCTTGCAGTTCGTCGACGAGGCCGGCGGAAATGGCCCTGAAGTCCAGCGCAGCGTCCACGGAAAGAGCCGGTGTCAAATCCTGCGTCTTTGACATCCCGGACACGGCGGTTTCGAAATGCACCCGGAACCGGTCCATCCTTTCCGCCTTTATTTTCAAGCCGGCCGCCAGGCAGTGACCGCCAAAGGTTTCCAAATCGTCCGAACATGCCAGCAGGCCCTGGTAAAGATCAAAGCCGGGCAGGCTTCGGGCGGAACCCTTTCCCTCAGGCCCCTCAAGGGCAATAAGCACAACGGGACGGAAAAATTTTTCCACCAGCCTGGATGCGACAATACCCAGCACGCCCACATTCCATTTATCACTGGACAAAACCAGGGCTTTCCGCAGCAGAATATCCGGGGTATCGTTCAGGTGCTCCAGGATTTCGACATAGGTTTTTTTTTCAAGCATTTGCCGCTGGGCATTAAAATCGTCTATGGATCGAGCAAGCCGCCGTGCGGTGTCGGCATCCCGTGTCGCCAATAGCTCGAGGCTGATGTTTGCATGGGCCATTCTGCCGGCAGCATTCAGGCGAGGCGCTAATTTATAGGCGACATCTTCGGTATTTGCGGTTGCCTGACGGATGTTACATACCTCTTTTAAAGCACGGATGCCCGGACGGTTCCCGGAATCGATCAGATCCAGGCCTGTTCTGGTAAGTATCCGGTTTTCCCCGAGCAGGGGGACCTGGTCGGCGACGGTGCCCAGGGCAACAAGGTCGCACAGGTTTTTTAAATTGGGCTCCGGGGTCCGGTCCCAAAAGTTCATGTCCCGCATGTGTTTGCGCAGGGCCATTAAAAGGTAAAACGCGACCCCCACGCCGGCGAGATTTTCCAGGCCGGAAGAGCAGTCATGGCGGTTCGGGTTTACGATGGCAAGGGCCTGGGGACCTGCAGCGGGCATCTGGTGATGATCCGTGATCACAATATCAATGTGATATTTTTTTGCCGTTTCTACAGCTTCATGGCTGCTCGATCCGCAGTCGGCGGTAATGATGAGCTGGATCCCGTTGGCCGCCGCTACTTCGCGAATGTGGGATGTTTGAAGGCCGTATCCCTCTTGAATCCGGTGAGGAATGTAGTGGGAAATATCTGCTCCTGCTTTCTGTAAGAATTCCAGTAGGATGCATGTGGCCGTAATCCCGTCGACGTCATAGTCGCCGAAGATGAGGATTTTTTCCTCGCGCCTTATGGCCTGGTAGATGCGATGCACGGCCACATCCATGTCTTTCAGGCCAGAGGGGGAACGCAAATTATGAACGGAAGGCTTCATAAAGGAAGCTGCGGCCGCAGGTGAATTAATTCCGCGATTTGCCAGGATCGCGGCAATAACCGGGTGGCATTTCAAAGCTGTTTGAATTTGTTGAACCGCCTGGATGTCCGGGTGCAGGATGTTGAAGGTATTTTCCATAACAAGCCTATATAATAGAATGATATGCCGGGCAAGGTAAAATGTTGCCCGGGTTTGGTGGAATTTTTTGTTGAAAGGACCGGAGCATGGTGGTACACAATAGATTCAGCCCGCTGCCTGGCTGAAAACGGCACGCAAGCCGTCGGCGCTGGATTGAATACTGTACTGGGACACATACGGGATCAAGTTGGAAACCACAAAAAAATATTACCGGGTGGAACGCCGGGAAATTTCATTCCTGAAGTTCATTATTGAGGCTTATGACAATATGGCAATCATTCGAACCGTTGATTCGGCTCAAGGGGTCATCGCGCTGCATATTTCGCCCGGGTGTGAAACTGCGGTGGCGATGATTTTAAATGACCTGAGAAATGATATCCTGATAGAGGAAGTCGATATGCGTGAAACCGGCCGGGGGACGGGGCAGGTTCAGGCGGATAATTGGATATGATGTATTTGTATGTTCAAACCATCGGATGCCAGATGAATGTGTATGACTCGGAGCAGATCATAGACGGTTTAAAGCCTCTGGGATACCAGATTACCCCGGTATTAGAAATGGCCGATGTCGTGATTGTCAATACCTGCACCATCCGGGAAAAAGCACAGCATAAGGCTTTCAGCTTTTTAGGAAGACTGGCAGAGCTGAAACGGAAAAAGCCCCGATTGATCGTCGGTGTGGGCGGTTGCGTTGCCCAGCAGGAAGGCAGACGCTTATTAAAACGCATGCCCCAGGTCGATCTTGTTTTCGGCACGCATGCTGTCGGGCGGCTGCCGGAGCTCATCCGGGATGTCCGATTAAACGGGTCGCGCAGGGTTGATGTGCAGCTGTCTGATAAGATAGACGAGATCATGCCGGCACCAGCGGATAGCCACGGTCCGGAGGTTACGGCCTTTGTTACGATTATGAGGGGCTGCGATAATTATTGCTCTTATTGTGTGGTCCCTTATGTGCGGGGAATTGAGACCAGCCGGGATGCTGAAAACATCCTGCTGGAAATCCGTAAACGGGTTGTCGCAGGGGTCCGGGAGATCACCCTTCTCGGGCAGAATGTTAACAGCTACGGAAAAAAGGAAGGGCTTTGCAGTTTTCCGCAGCTGCTGGAGCGTGTAAATCGCATCAGCGGTCTTGTGCGAATTCGATTCACGACATCCCATCCCAAAGACCTTTCGGACGACCTGATGGCAGCGTTTCATAAGCTGGACCGGTTATGCCGGCATATCCATCTGCCGGTTCAATCGGGCTCCAATCGTATCTTAAAAAAAATGAACAGAAAGTATAACCGGCAGCAGTATTTTGAAAAAGTTGAAAAATTGCGAAAAATTTGTCCGGATGTCGCGATCACTTCGGACATCATCGTCGGCTTTCCCGGTGAAACCGATGCGGACTTTACTGCCACGCTTGATTTGATCCGCCGGGTGAACTTTGATAATTTATATGCATTCCAGTATTCCGACAGGCCCCCTGCGCGGGCTGCCGCTTTTCCCGGCAAAGTCTCAGAAAAGGAAAAAAAGGAAAGGCTGCAAAATGTTCTGGATCTGCAGGGCCGGATTACGGCTCTGAAAAATCAGGACCTGATCGGGACTACGCAGGAGGTTTTGGTGGAAGGATTCAGCAAAAAGCAAACGATCGGGGCCCCGGTAAAAGATGCCCGGCAATTGATCGGCCGGGATATGAATAAATCCGGCGAAATCGTTCAGTGGACCGGGCGTACGCCCATGAATAAAATTGTTAATTTCGTGGCGGACGCTGACGCGCCTTTTGCCGGCGAGATGATTGCCGGGAGAATCATACAGGTTAAAATTGAAAAGGCCTTTGCCCATTCTCTGTGGGGCCGGCCGGATCCGGTTCAAAATTTTTCCCAAAGCCGTAAAGGAGATAACAGTTATGCTGCATAAGGTAAGCATAGCAGGCCTGACCATCGACCCGACTTCCAACACACCGATTATTATTTTGCAATCTGAGGACGGAGAACAGGTCGTACCCATCTGGATCGGGCTGCTCGAGGCAACATCCATTGCCGCCGTCCTTCAGAACATCCATTTTGATCGTCCCATGACCCATGATCTGTTAAAAAGTTTTCTGGATCTGCTGGAAATCAAGGTTGTCAAAATTGAGGTAAACGATCTGCGGGATAACACTTATTTTGCAAAAATTTATTGCAGCTCAGAGGAAAAAACTTTTTCCATGGATGCGCGGCCCAGCGATGCCATTGCCATTGCGCTCCGGTTTGAAGCCCCGGTTTACGTGGATGACAAAGTGATTGAAAAATCCCAGGCAACAGACGGCAAAAGCGTTATGCTGGATAAAAGCAGCGAGGGGGAAAAATGGGCGGAATATCTCGAAAAGCTTTCCCCTGAGGATTTCGGGAAATATAAAGTTTGATGAATTCGAAAAAATTCGAATTCATCACGTTTTAAGTGTTAAGATTTAAGCTGTCAAACTTACTATTTGGCGGATAACCCATGCCTCAGTTACTTCCAAATTTTATGCCGGGAAGAAATATACAGCAAAACCGGGTGTTTTTCCCCGGTCTCATTCTTTTAATCATCGTCCTTCTTACCCTGCCTGCGACATCCCGGAGCGTTTCGACCCTGGAGAGCAAACAGACTGGGATCGAAGGGTTGATGAAGAGAAAAGCGGATTTGGATATGGAACGTTTTCAACTGGAGACGCAACGAACAGAGCACGTCGCTCAGATTATCGGCATGACGGCCCGGGGGCCGACCCGTGCAACTTACGATAAGATGAGTCATCTGGAGGATCGGTTCGCTGCCTATCAGGTCAAAGAAGATGATTTTGAGAAAGACTGGGAGGCCTTTTACTCGGTGGCAAAGAATTCCCCTGAATTAAAAAGGCTGATGACCGCCAAAGCGCTTCTGGACAAAGAGCGCGCCCGGCTCGAGGCCGAGCTGGCGGTACTGATTCAAACCGGGCGGAAAGTCAGCACCATCAGTGTGCTTCGCGTGCATAAGGACAAATTGATGCAGCTCAACGATGAGCTGGTGGCGTACCGGCAAAAAAGAACTGCATTTGAAAAAGAGCGGCAGGCTTATCCATCGTCACCCTGACGCCCGGAGGGCGACCCCTGTTTTGCCCGTGCGGATGTCCGCGCTTTGCCGGGCGCCTATTTTTTTACCTGCCGCTGAAGCATTTTCCGGCCGATTTCCCGATACGCTCCTTTTAATACCAGTTCGGCGTTTTCCTCATCTTCCGCGGTCCAGTTTCCCAGGGTATAGCCGTGCCAGGGTTTTTTGAGCTTAAGCGGCGGCAGCCCGAGTTCCCCCCATAGATGGATGGCGCTTTCCATGTATTCCTTTTTGGGAAGACCCACCGGAGGATAAGGCCACTTGCGCGTGGCATCGATGAGCATGGCGGAAGCGCCCTCCGGAGGCGGATAACCTCTGACCTCCCTTGATGATCCGGGGGCGGAACCGGACGGATCGAGAGCCGGGGAGCGGCCGGTGATAATCCGCACGTCCCGATGGGGCTGCATGGCATAGCTTAAGGCCCAGTTCACCGCATCCGGGTCGTGCGGGTCAATATCTTCATCCACCACGATGGCGATTTTCCCGATAACCGGGTCAAAGGCGGAAATGCCGTTGAGCACCTGCCAGGGCTGGCTGGGGTGCGTTTTGTGCAGTGAAACCACACAGTAGTTCCAGCCGCCGCCGGATTCGTGAAAAGCCACGTCCACGATGTTGGGATTGTTGGACGCATACTTGAGAAATCTGTAATACGTTGCTTCTGTCGAGATCACCATGAGCATGTGGTTGTCGCTGGGAGGAAGGCCCACAAGCATCGGTGTGACGATGGGATCTTTCCGGTGCGTAATAGCGGTAACTTCCATCACCGGACGCATGTCATTGCTTCCTTCATACATGTATCCCGGGTATTCGCCAAAGGAAGCGTGGGGTTCGAAGGTGTCCGTAGAAACCAGCCCTTCGATGACAATTTCTGCAAAGGCCGGAACTTCCAGGTCCACGGTCTCACATTTGATGAGCTTAAACGGCTCACCGGCAATTGCTCCGGCCACGGCGTACTCATCCACACCATAGGGTACGTTGGTTGACGAAACCTGCATCAGGTTCGGTGTCGCACCGATGATGATGGCCGCCGGCATCGGGGTCTTTCTTTCCCGATATTTCTGCAGGTGGACATAGCCATGGTGGGTCAGTCCGCAGCCCACAAGCAGACGGTTGGGGGAACGTAGATGGCCTGAGTAGGTTCCCACGTTGCGTATCCCCGTATCCGGATCCTTGGTGACAAACTGATTTGTGGTGCGGATCGTGCCGCTGTAGCCCGGTTCTTCCACGGGCAGCGGAAATTCATACAGGCCGATGCTTTGGATGTCTTTTCCCACGTGCACCTCTTGCCGGACAGGTCCCGAAGATACGATCTGCGGATCGATGGGATGCGCCAGGGCCGCATCCCACCGGTCAAAGATCTCTTTGGGGGCGCACTTCATCCCCAGCGCATAGATTTCACGCGATGCACCGTATATTCCTGTGGCCACTTTCCCGGGGTAGTGCCGGCCTTTAACATCCATAACGTTTTCAAAAAGAAAGACTTTTCGCTCTTCTTCGGGCAGCCCGCGAAACTGAAGCCGGCTCAAAGGCATGATCTCGGTTTCCCTGATCATGGGCCGATGAATCCGAACAAGCTTTCCGGCCTGCTCCAACGTCAAAATAAATTCTCTTAAATCCTGATAGTACGCCATTTTCCATCCTCCCTAAGACACCTGCCGAACATAACATATTTTTCTTGACAATCAGAGCGATTTTTTTTAAATAACGAACATTCGTTCACTTTTCAGGGACATCTGGAAACGCATGAAATGAGATTCTTGCGATCTCAATAATATCGACAACAGGAGGAAAAAAATGGCAATTAAAAAAGTTTTAGTGGTTGGGTTAGGGCTCATGGGAAGAGGCATACTTCAGGTATGCGCCCAGGCGGGGTTTGAAACCTACGGCTATGATGTATCCAAGGAGGCGGGGGAAAAGGCCATGGGGTATATCGGAACCAGCCTGGCCGGGCGTGTCGCCAAGGGCAAAATCACCGAAGAAGCAAAAACAAACACGTTGAAGAACATTCAGATCGTCTCCGATCTGCAGGCCGCTGCGAACGTAGATCTGGCCATAGAGGCCGTCTTTGAAAACATCAAGGTCAAACAGGATGTTTTCAGAACACTCGATGCGGCGCTGCAACCCGATGCAATCATTGCCTCCAACACCTCCGCGCTGCCGGCGACACCGCTCGCCTCGGTGACCAAGCGGCCGGATAAATTCATCATCATTCATTTTCATCAGCCGCCCACCGTCATGCGCCTGATCGAGGTGGTCCGGGCGATTCAGACGAGTGATGAAACCGCGGCCGCGGCGATGGATTTTTGCAAGGCCATTGACAAAGATCCCGTGGAAATTAAGGTGGACTGTCCGGGATTTTTAACCAATCGAACGATGGTTCCCCTTTTAAACGAGGTGATCTGCTGCATTTATGAAGGCGTGGCCACCAAAGAGGACATCGATCTGGCCTACAAGTCCGGATTCAACTGGCCCATGGGGCCGGTCCAGCTGTGCGATTTTATCGGTCTGGACACCCTCCTTCACATTATGGAAGATCTGCATCATCGCCGGGGCGGCGACAAGTTCATCCCCTGTCCGCTGTTAAGCAACATGGTGGCCGCCGGATATTTAGGGCATAAATCCGGCAAAGGCTTTTACGATTATTCCAAAAAATAGCAGCGGGTTTTGCACCATCAGGTCGCATTCCCCGTGGCTTGCCGCGGGGAAGCGAGACCTTTGCATCCATTCCTGGTTCGGCCATGAAAAATTGCAACACAAAAAATAAGATCGTTGAGGAGGCCACCGATCTTTTTTATAAATACGGTTTTGCCAGGGCATCAATCCGTGATATTGTCGGTGCTGTGGGGGTTACCAATTCCACGTTTTATTCGCATTTTAAAAATAAAGACGAGATCCTCTATAAAATTATCGAAGATATCGGCTTGATTCTCATAACCACCATAACCGAGGCGAGCGAGATGAATGAGGATCCGGTCAAATGCCTCAGGGAGATGATATTCAGGCAGGCGTGCCTGATACGGGAAAAAAGAAAACAGATCAAGATATATATCGAAGAGCAGTACCAGCTGCCGGTATATCTGAGAAAACAGGCGCTGAAACAGCACCGTCGGATTTATGACATATACTTCAATAAAATTTGTGAAATCAAGGAAAAAGGGTTTACCCATGATATCGATTCGACCGTTATGACTTTCAGTGTGTTTGCCATACTGAACTGGTCTTACCGATGGTTCAGGGACGATGGCCGGCTGTCCATCGAGCAGGTCGCCGAACACATGATTCGGGTATCTTTTTCCGGCATATTTAAAGAGCAAGTCCTGAAAGAAAAATATCAACAATTACTGGCGGCTTCATGAAGCCAAACGCATTGGATTTATTCAAACATAGAAAACTTGGTTCTTTGGGCCAGGTCAGGGATAGATGGCTCTGCCATGGCGTTTTATGTCTAAAATTACAAATTCCAAGCACCAAATTACAAACAAATCTCAAATTCCAATATTCAATGACCCAAACCT
>JAUYIZ010000132.1 GCA_030688615.1 Desulfobacterales bacterium
TCAAATGGTGGCAGAATTTGGAAAAGAGAAGGCCGAACAAACTTTTGATGCGCGGCGCCTGGCACAATCTTCGTGAGCTTCTTGGTGGTCTAAAATGGTTGGGGGGTTTACCCGGCGCAATCGGCGTATTTCAAAGCGGGACGACGAGATGCGCGAGCATTGTCATCTGCACTTTATCGTTACCGCCGGCGGGCTCGATTCCCATGGCCGATGGGTTGCCGCGGGCAAGGATTTTTTGCTTCCTACCCCGGTTTTGGCTTCCAAGTTCTGGGGAAAGTTTATAGCGTACCTCAAAGAAGGCTTTTCGAAGCTGACCGTCACAGGCAAGCAATAGGCCGAAGATCAAATTCTATCGCCGCCACCGGGCATGAGCGCGCAACAATGTTTGAATCAGATAAGACAGGATGGACAACATGCCGACTATACTTGTGATTTTAGGCTGGAGGCTGTTTTTTTATGCAAATGAAGGCAATGAACCGATTCACGTGCATTGTCGCAAAGGTGACATGGAATGCAAATATTGGTTGAATCGAGAAAATTTTGACCTTGAAGAAGCTTTTGCATATAATGTGTCACCAAGAGATAAAAGACAGATCCGAAAAATTATATATGAACATTTTGAATATATTGAGCAACAATGGGATGAATTTCAACGGAGACGCCAGCAATGAAAAAATTCCATAATATCAGCGATCTTAAATTTGAGGATGGTTTCCTCGTTATCACTATTGATGAGGAACCAAAAAGATTTCAATTAAAGGAAGTATCGCCTGTACTTGAGAAAGCTTCGGAGGAAGAAAAGAGTAATTTTGAAATTTCTCCTTCAGGCTATGGGATACATTGGCCTCTCTTGGATGAAGATATTTCCATAGATGGTTTGCTTGGAATTGCTCATGCTCCGCAAAGGAAGAAAAAGATCGCATAACAACAATGGGATGATGCGGGAAAAAGCGAATGTCAACCTGTAACCTGACGAACGAGAGATGGTTGTTACCAGCAATGGTCGGCCTATAGCCATTCTTGCGGCTATAACCGAGGAAAATCTTGAGGAATCGCTATCGGCATTTCGCAGATCATGTGCCGTTGAAGCGGTTGTTTCTCTCCAGCGGATGTCTTTAGAGAAAGGAACAGACAAGATTTTGTTGGATGAAATCAATACCGAAATCAAATCTGTTCGTAAAAAGCGTGCATGATGGATATTGTAATCGACACCAATGTTCTTGTTACAGGAAATCAAAAACATTTCCCTGCAGAACGATGCCAAGGCGCTGACGTCATTTCACCCAATGATTTTTTAATTTTTTTCAAAAACAAAAAAGCAGAAAAGAAACTCATAAAAACGCGCTCAACTCGGACGCGCAAAAAACCGCGCGCCGAGTAGTTGGAATCATTTCAGCATGCGCATGGCCTTTTCAGCTGAAACGCCCTGATGAACCATGGCACAGGCAACCCTTACGAAAAGTTCCGGATTCTCATGCTGAAAAGCATTTCTGCCGATTGACAGGCCGGCGGCGCCGGCTTTCATGGCGCCTTCAATCATTGCAAGCGTTTCTTCATCACTGAGCTTGGACCCACCGGCGATGACCACCGGTACCGGGCACCCCCTTACAACCTCTGCAAAAGACGCCGCACTTCCGGTATAAGGGCATTTGACAATATCGGCGCCCAGTTCGGCGCCGACTCTGGCAGCCAGTTTGATGGACGCGACGGTTTCCTGAACCTTGTCCCCCCGGGGATACATCATGGCCAGCAAAGGCATCCCCCAGCGGTTGCATTCCTTGGCAGTCTTGCCAAGGGACGCGAGCATCAACAGTTCTGTTCTCGCGCCGATGTTCACATGCACCGACACCGCATCCGCCCCCAGGGACAAGGCCTCTTCAACATCGCACACGGCTATTTTATTGTTCGGGTCAAGACTCAGCGATGTGGAGGCCGACAGGTGTATAATCAGACCGATATCCGTATCTTCGGACCTGTTTGTCGAGGTGACGATGCCTTTGTGGACGATGGCGGCATTGGCCCCGCCCCGGATGACCATATTGACGGTTTTATCCACATCCCCCAGGCCCTGGATCGGGCCCATGGTGACGCCGTGATCCATGGGGACAATTACGGTTTTGCCGGATATCCTGTTGAAAATCCGTTTAATTCTGATTTTTTTCCCCACATTCATAAGACACCTCTGGTTAATCCAGGTTGAGCACTTTGCGGGCATTGCCGGAAAAAATTTTGCGCGTCTCCCCGTCAGACAGGCCGAGGGATTTTATGACTTCAGGATACTGCGCCAGGCGGTCTTCCCCCGAACCCGGGCCATGGGGAAAATCCGTGGCAAAGATGAGCCGGTCGGCGCCGAATTCTTCATAAGCACACCGGACGGCCGCAGCGCTGCCGCCCACCGCGGTGTCGTAATAAAACAGGGAAAAATATTCCTTCAGGGGTCTGGGCATGACCCGGCCGAGCTGTCTCTGCTGCTCGGCCGGGCTGTAGCTTTCATGGGTGCGCCCCATGAAGAAAGGAATCATGCCGCCGCCCAGGTGATGCGAAACCACCTTCAAGGTGGGATAGCGTTCCATGACGCCGGAAAATACCAGCCGGGCCAGCGCCAGAACGGTTTCATAGGGCCACCCGAAGTTATGGATCAGGCCATACTGGCCCTCATAGCTGCGATCGGTTGTGCCTGCCGGGTTGGCCGGATGAATGTAAACGGGAATGTCCATCTGGGCCGCCAGGGCCCAGAAAGGTTCAAATTCCGGGGAATCGATGGGCTTGCCGTTAAAATTAGAATTAATCATAATCGCTTTCAGCCCCAGGGATTGAATGGCGCGTTCCATTTCCTGCCGGCCGCCCTTTTCAAAATTTTCCAGGGGCACGTTACCGGCCGCGAGCAGCCGGCCCCGGGAATCCTCCGTAATTTTGGCCATATGCTCGTTGATGGCTTTGGCCGCCGTCAGCCGGTCCGCCGGTTCACCGGTGAAATGGTTGCAATCCATGCTGTGGGAGATGGTAAGCAGCTGCCGGTCAATGCCGTGCTTGTCCAGAAGCTCCATGCGCGCATGAATATCCGTCATGAACGGCCTGTCCTGGAATAAATTGCCGATTCTGTCGAGTGTCTTCTTGATAAAGACGCCGCCGGCACCAGCCAGTTGATCAAGGTACTTGCCGTAATAGCCGTGGGAATAGGAATCAATGATCATTGGTCCGCTCCTCTGATTGAAGTTTGATGAATTCGTAAAAAGCCGAATTCATCAAAGTTTTAAGTGTTAAGTTTTAAGATTTAAGATGTTAGTATTCATAATCTTTTCAGTTACTTAAAACCTAAAACTTCTCGTAAAAGGCCTTTTTGGGACTTTTTACGAGACCATCAAGTTTGGCTTTAATATCCTGTTCCAGTTGCTTTTTGTTCACTTTCTGGCCTTCCGCCACCATGGGCAGGGCCCCGACAATCTCCAGCCTCTCGGGCAGTTTAAAAACCGCAACTCCCCTGTCTTTTAAAAAGCGGATCATTTCCTCAAAGGAAAACGCGGCATTTTCCTTGACAACCACATAGGCACAGGCCCTTTCCCCCAGCACCGGGTCCGGCATTTTAACCACCGCGACCTGGGAAACACAGGGATGTGTCCCGAGGAGGTTTTCCAGCTCCACCGGATAAATATTTTGTCCCCCGCGAATAATCAAGTCTTTTTTGCGCCCCACGATGGAAAGGTTTCCGCGCTCGTCAAACCTTCCCAGGTCTCCCATCCTGAACCAGCCGTCTTCGGTCCATGCCTGCCGGGTCGCTTCAGGGTCACCGAAGTAGCCGGAAACAGCCCCCGGCCCGCGAAGGAATATCTCTCCGGTGTCGCCCCTGCCGACTTCCTTGCCGTCATCGTCAAGAAGCTTGACTTCGGCCCCGGCGTAGGGCTTGCCGATGGCGCGAAACCGCACCTCGGGCGGATCTTCGATGGAACCCATGCACGCGGCCGAACAATCGATGCCGCTGTAGTTCTGCACGATGGGGCAGCCCATTTTCGCTTCGATTTCCATTGCCAGCTCAAAGGGAAGCGGGGCGCCCATGGCCAGGATGAAACGCAGCGAACCCATGTCGTAGGCGGCAAAATCCGGATGCCGGATCATCATGACCAGCTGGGCCGGGACCAGCGGCGTCAGGGTTATCTTCTCTTTATCGATCACTTCCAGCGCCTTTTGGGGCGTAAAGTGCTCCAGCATCACCATCCTGGCGGCCGCCAGCAGCGTGGCGTGATAAACGCGGCTGTTGGAACCGCCGGCCGTGGGCGTCAAGGCGCCCAGGACGTCCTGGTCCGTAATCTTTAAATTCCGGACACAGGCCTTTTCACGGCACATGAAAGAACATATGGGTTCTTCGACAAATTTCGGGAACCCGGTCGTGCCGGTGGTGGGCATCACCAGGGAAAATTCGTCCGGCGGGCATTCGGTTTTTTGCGGGTACCCCTCGGGGGGATCTTTTTCCCGGGGCGATGCCAGCATGGTTTTGATGGAAACGGCCCGGTCCGGTATTTTGTCCCCGATCACAAACACATGCCTGAGATCCGGCAGACGGGGACGGAGGGCCTGAATCATGTCAAAATGGTCAAATTCCCGCAAAACCCATGGGATGACCACCCCCACCGCACGGGTGCGTGCCAGGGCATACTCCAGGTCATGATGGCGCCATGTTCTTAACACCGGCAGGCAGATGATACCGGCACGCTCGCAGGCAACCCGTAACAGGCACAGCTCCACGCTGTTGGGAAGCTGGAGCACAACCAGCTCGTCTTTTTTGATGCCCAGGTCGATAAAGCCGAGCGCCAGCCTGTCGATCCACTGATTGGCCTCATACCAGGTCAAGCGGGTCCCGGAATCGACGACGGCGACCCTGTCGGGAAATTTTTCGGCATTTTGACGCCAAAGGCCTGAAGGCGTTTCCGGCCCCCAGTACCCTTGCAGCTTATATCGCGCCGCCATCTCGGGGGTATATCGGCTTGGTTTGGCCATAAGGATCTGATTTCCAAAACTTTAGATGGACACTTTAAATTGTTCGAGAGAGTGCCTCGCGGATGGCCTCCTTTACCAGTTCCGGAACCATCCGTCTCCGGTATCGGGGTGTCGCGGCGGTATTGGCCACCGGGTGGGCTTTTTCCCGGGCAATTTGCCCCACCTCTTCCATGAGTGCCGGGGTAATTTTCCGGTTGCGAACCATTTCAGCGGCCTCTGCCACCACAATGGGCGCCGGTGCAATGGCCCCCAGCACCAGTCGCAAATCCCGACAGACGCCGCTGCCCGGTTCCAGACGCAAAAAAACCGCCACCCCGAGCAGGGGGAAATCAATGGTGTCCCGCAGTCTCAGTTTGCGGTAGGAAAACCCGCTGCCGGCCGGGGGTATGGGCAGGGTGACGTGCGTCAGGATTTCATTGAATTTTAAAATATTGGGTTTGATCCCGGAACCGGAAAAAAGCCCGGCAAGTGCCATTTCGTTGTCATACCCGGGCCCGGCAATTTTAACGCCGGCCCCCAGGCTCACCAGGGTTGCAGCCATGTCGCCTGAATAGACCGCATAGCAGGTATCCTTGCCCTTGACCACGTGGCAGACGTCGCCTCCGGCTTTAAGGCAGGGCACGAATCGTTTTTTCAGGAATACCGACTGATTGTAGTAATAACAGCGCGTGTCCAGGCACAGATTGCCTCCCAGGGTTCCCAGGTTCCGCAGTTGCCAGGCGCCCACATCGGCAATGACTGCGCTTAACGCCGGAAAATATTGCCGTACCAGGGCGTTATCCTGAAGCTGGCTGAGGGTATTGAGGGCCCCGATCCTTATCTGATTCGTTTGAGCGCGCCGGACGCTTTTCAGCGCCGCAATGCCGTTCAGATCGATCATGCGCCCGGGGCGTTGGATTTTTTTCTTCATGGCCACCAGCAGATCGGTTCCGCCGGCAAGGAATTTGCCGTCTTCTTTTTGCAGGGCAATGGCCCGGGACAGCGTTTTCGGAGCAAAATATTCAAATTTCGGCAGAGTCATTCCAAACCTCTTGTTTTTTTTCCCAAAGCCTCCAGGACCCGATCAGGGGTCACCGGGATCCGTTTAAAAGACACCCCCGTGGCATCATAAAGGGCATTGACAATCGCGGGCACCACAGCCACCTGAATACCTTCACCGCACTCCTTGGCGCCGAAAGGCCCCTGGTCGTCATAAACGTCCGTGTGGACAATCTCAACGTCACACACGTCCAGGGTGGTGGGCAGCTTATATTCCAGAAATGACGGGTTCATGGTCTGGCCGTCCTGCCGGATAATCTCCTCGGACAGTGTGTGCCCCACCGCGGCGATGAGCGCGCCTTCCAGCTGCCCTTCCACGGCCATGGTGTTGAGGGGTTGTCCCCCGTCATGCAGGGCTGCCATCCGGGTCACCCGGATACGGCCGGAGGTGGTGTCCAGCTCCACTTCGGCGATCTGCGTCCCGAACGAGTAGGTAGCCGAAATGTTCCCCCGGCCGGTCTTGAAATCCACCACATCGATCCCCTTGGGGGACCAGTATCCCCGCCCGATTAAAGTTTTTCCAATGCCCGAGTACTGCGCCGTTTTGACCAGTCTGGAAAAGGGCATGCCGCGCTGCTGGCTGCCGGCGACGAAAACCTGACGATCCCGGAAAACAATATCCTTCGGATTGGCCTCCAGCGCGCCGGCAGCCACCTGGGCCAGCTGGTCCCGGACATCCTCGGCGGCAACCCGCACCGCATTGCCGGTAATAAAAGTAACCCGGCTGCCGTAAGTTCCGGGATCCACCGGGGTTACATCCGAATCAACCATGTTGTACTGGATGTCTTCCATCCGCACCCCCAGCACTTCTGCGGCAATCTGGCACATCACGGTGTCGGACCCCTGGCCGCAGTCGGTGGAACCGGTCATCAGGGAGACGCCGCCGTCTTCATGGACCTTGACGACCGCCGCCGCGGTGTTGTGCCCGGCCAGTCGAGGCCCCACCACGAACCCGTAACAGCCGACGCCGATTCCCCGTTTGATCTTTCCATCCGTTTGCCGGGGTCTTTCTTTTATCCACCGGGCCATGGTCTGCTTGCCCTTTACCAGGGACTCTTCCAGCCCGCAGCTGGTAATTTTAAAGCCATTGGGGGTGGTTTCGCCGGGTTTCAAGGCGTTTTTCAGACGGACATCCATGGGATCCAGCCCCATCTCTTTGGCGGCAAGATCCAGCTGCACTTCCGCGGCGAACCGGGACTGGGGCACGCCATGTCCCCGCATGGCGCAGGAAGGCTGCGTGTTCGTGTAGACGCGCCGGCCCCGGGTACGCATGTTGGGCAGCCGGTAGGGGACGCAAAGAAACGCGCACATCAGATACAGGCTCATGGCGCCGATGCTCAGATAGGCCCCGCCGTCGGCCACGATATCGGCCTCCAGGGCCATCAGCGTGCCGTCTTTTTTCAGGCCGGTTTTGATGTCGATGACCGTCGGGTGCCGCTGGCGAAACGCGTAAAGCACTTCTTCCTGGCTGACCACGATTTTCACCGGCTTGCCCGTCCTCCGGGACAGCAGCGCCGCGCAAAAGTCAACGCCGAACATCTCGTTCTTGCCGCCGAACCCGCCGCCGATATAAGGCTGCACGACACGGACGCGGTTTAGCGCAATGCCGAATGCCTTGGCCATGTTGCGGTAGGTAAAATAGGGACTTTGCTTGGACCCCCAGAAAGACAGTTTGCCGGATTGATCCCAACTGGCCAGGGCGGCATGGGGTTCCAGAAAGGCATGCCTGATGGGAGCTGTTTCAAAACGATCCTCCCGCACATAGTCACATTTTTTAAAAGCCTCATCCACATCCCCGTAAGCCAGATCCGTCTGCAGGGAGATGTTCCGGGGCGCATGGTCGTGAAGGAGAGGAGATTCAGGGCCCATGGCGGCCACGGGATCATCCACCGTCGGCAGCATTTCATATTCCACCTGGATCAAGTCAAGCGCCTCTTCGGCGATTTCCTCGTCAATGGCGGCCACCGCCGCCACATCATCGCCGATGAAGCGCACCTTTTCCATGGCCAGATAGGGTTCATCCCCATTGCTGCCGATGCCTCCCCCTTTAAAACCGGTCGTATCTTTCCCGGTGACCACGGCCCGGACACCGGGCAGTTGCGCAGCCCTGCGGGTATCGATGCCAAGGATGCGCGCGTGGGGATGGGGACTTCTCAGGATTTTACCGGAAAGCATGCCCGGAAGAGACAAATCAGCGCCGTATCTGGCCTCGCCCGTGGCCTTGATGATCCCGTCGATGCGGGGCAGCCGCGTGCCGATATTCACAAAATCTCTCTTCATGCAGGAACCTCCACCTGGGCCGCTTTTTGAACCGCCTCGATAATTTTAACATATCCGGTACAGCGGCACATGTTTCCGGAAAGCGCCCTTTTAATTTCCTGCTCGGCAGGATGGGGATTTTTCTCCAGCAGGGCATAGGCGGTCATAATCATGCCCGGGGTACAAAACCCGCACTGAATGGCGCCGTATTTGACAAAGGCATCCTGAACACGGTCCAGTTTCCCCGCCCGGGCAAGGCCTTCAATGGTAAGGATTTCTTTTCCCTGGGCCTGGGTGGCCAGGATTAAACAGGAGAGCACGGCCCGGCCTTCCACAATGACCGTACAGGCGCAACATTCGCCGGTATCGCAGCCCTTTTTGGTCCCTGTCAGACCGATCTCGTTTCGCAGCACATCCAGCAGCGTCCAGTGGGGCGCTGCAAAAATATCATACGCCTGGCCGTTCACCTGCAATCTGATGGGTAATTTCATACCCGACCTCCTTTTCCCAGAAACCTTTGCAAAACGCCCCCTTACGCCCAATTTCAGCGTCAGGCTCAAATTTCAATCCTCAAAATACTTCATGTATTCCTGCGGTTAAAATTTTCGTCTTCCTTGATCTTGAGCGGAATTGAGCATTTTTCAAAGGTCTCCCCGCATTCCTTTTCCCGCATTCCTCATGAAAAAATCGAACCTATCCGGGTTTAAAATACTGGGACTTTTAAAAAATGTCCAAGGGGTTTGCAAAGCTCATATCATGATTTAAAAGATTAAATATAAAAATACGCATTAACTCAAGTAAAATTATTTGAACCGATAATTGAGAAATACGGGCTAACTCCCGGCCCTCAGCACACCTCTTTTTTCTCTGTCAGAAGATCGATCCCGCAGGATTCGACCCCTTTCTTCTTGTTTATGGCGGCCAGGACTTTTTCAGGTGTAATGGGAAGATCCGTTATCCTCACCCCGACGGCATCGTATATTGCATTTGCGATGGCGGGAGCCGCCGGCACACATCCGGGTTCACCAATTCCCTTGGCGCCGAAGGGTCCGTCAATATCCTCTGTTTCGATAATGGGAGCTTCTATGGCAACCGTGTCTTTTGCAGTAAGAATTTTATAATCCCTGAAATCAGGATTCATCATCTCCCCCTTTTCAAGAATTACCTGCTCGGTTAGGGCATAACCTATTCCCATCATGACCCCCCCGTAGACCTGACCTTCCAGGAGCATCGGATTTATTGCCTTTCCCACGTCATGGGCCGCCACATACTGGAGGATTTTCACTTTTCCGGTCTCTTCATCGACCTTCACCCGAACCCCGTGGGTTCCAAAAGCATAGGTCATGGAAAGATTTCCCCGAAAATCTTTGTCCAAATTCTCGTTGGCAGGATCATAGAAAAATTCGGCCGTGAGCATCCGCCCGCCGTGTTTGAAATGAGCTTTTCGCAAAAGTTTTCCAAGGGGGATGGTTTTTTCCAAATCCCCCTCTACAAAAACCTTTCGATCCCTCAGGACGAGAGATTCCCGGGAAGCTTCCAGGGCATCGGCCGCAAGGTCAAGCATGACTTCTCTAATTTTCCGGGCCGCCCCCAGGGCTGAATTCCCCGCAACAAATGTGGTTCTGCTGGCATGGGCGCCCACATCCCACGGGCAGACATCCGTGTCGGAATGGATCACATTGACATCTTCCAGTTTGAGGCCGAGCACTTCAGCTACGATTTGAGCCACCACGGTGTCGGCACCCTGTCCCATGTCCGATGCCCCGGTAAAAACATTCGCCTTGGCGTAGTCATCCAGTTTTATAATGGTCCCGCACCCGTCGGAGTTGTAAATCCGTGCGCCACCCCCCACATGTATAAGAGATGCAATGCCGGTCCCCACCCCGGGCGCTTCGGTTTTTCCCCTATTCAGCTGCTGTTCCACCTTTGAAATACAATCTTCCAGACCGCAGGTTGTGATCTTAATCCCCTGGGTCGTTACGTCTCCGGGCTTGTTGGCATTTATCCTGCGAAACTCCACCCGGCCGATCCCGGCGGCGTCCGCCAGCATGTCCATGGTGCTTTCAATGGCAAAGGTGGCCTGGGGATTCCCATATCCCCGCATTGCCTGGGAGTACGTGTTGTTCGTGTAGACACATTCGGCCTTGAATCTGACATTTGGAACACGGTAAAGGGATGTTATGGGAAGCATCATTACCGAGGGTGTAGTGGCCCCCCAAGATGTATATGCTCCATTGTCGAGAATCATGTAAACGTCTCGAAAAAGAAGTGTTCCTTCACGGTCGCATCCCTGGGATATTTCAATTACAGTAGGCTGGCGTGTGGAGGTGGCAAAAAATTCCTCTTTTCTGTCAAAAAGTATCCTGACCGGCACCCGGGCATGGAAAGCAAGCAAAATCGCAAGGTGTTCGTAGGCGTAGGTGTCGAGTTTGCTGCCGAACGCCCCCCCGATACATGGTTTGACAACCCGTACCCTCCTGTCTTTCAGCCCCAGGGCTGCAAGGGTTTCGAGATAATCCTTCTGGGCAAGGGACGGTATCTGGGTATTTGTATATACTGTAAGGTTGTTTGCGTGGTCAAATTCGGCAATTGCGCCGCTGGTCCCCAGGCAGCAGTGGGTAACCCAGGTGGTGCTGAAACGCTCGCTTACAACATGCGCCGCTTTTTCTCTCGCGGCATCGACGTCACCGTAGTGAAGTTTCCAGGGCATCCTGAGCACATTGGTCTTGTGGTCTTCGTGGATCAGAGGCGCGTCTTCCTTCATAGCCTCTTGCGGGTCGAAAACCCCGGGAATCGATTCATATACAACCTCGATCAGATTGACCGCCTCCCGGGCAATCTGCGGGTCGGTTGCGGCCACAACCGCCACTTCATCCCTCAAGGAACGGACCTTGCTTTTCTTCAAGGGGCGGTTGTCCTTGTACACACCCATCTTTATTTCCGGAATGTCGGCCCCGGTGAGAACAACCCTCACGCCGGCAAGAGCCTTTGCCCTGGTTGTGTCTATCTTGACAATTTTTGCGTGGGGATACTTGCTGTAGAGTATTTTCCCGTACAGCATGCCAGGCAGTTTGATATCCTGTATATACCTGGATCGGCCCGTTGCCTTGTCCACCGCATCAAGTTTCGGGACCCTCCGGCCGATAAAAGCAGACTCTTGCATTTTTTCTCCAGTTGCAGACATAGTCGCGTTGTTAATTTATAAATTTCATGAGTTTATCGGACTTCCTGACTTTCCCCGCCCTTCTGCCAGGCGACCACCTTTATCTCTTCTTTTCCCTCCAGGGAAACTGATTTTACGGCTTCAATTATCTGAACGTATCCTGTGCAACGGCAGAGGTTCCCTGCCAGTGAATGTTTTATTTCCTCCTCATCAGCCCTCGGGTTCTCATCGAGAAGCGCTTTGGATGACATGATCATTCCCGGGGTGCAGAAACCGCACTGGATACCTCCCTTTTCCACAAAAGCGTTCTGCAGGGGGTGAAGGGTTCCATCCCCCTTTGCGAGCCCTTCGATGGTCAGGACTTCTCTTCCATCTATTTCCGGAGCAGGGTAGAGACAGGCGTTTACAGCGTCACCGTCCACAATCACCGTGCAGGCGCCGCATTCCCCGCTTCCGCATCCTTCTTTGGTTCCGGTCAGACCGAGTATATCTCTCAAAAGGTAAAGAAGCGTCCAATTGTCTTCCACTTTCATTTTAACATTATTGCCGTTACAGGTAAAATCAACTTCGATCGACATAAATTCGCCTCCCGTCACCCGGACCTCCTGCGGAGTCTGCAGCTGACTTTGAATTGAGCAAGCCCTTAATACTTCAGGGATGTTTCGTTTTTTACCGCTGGTTTCTTTCTTTTGACCCGGAGTTTTCGCGCAACAACCTATTGAAGCATTTCTTTTTCTTTGATCCGTTCAAGGCACAAAAGTCCCATTCTCCTGACAAAGACACCCACCATCTCTCTTCTGTACCAAGCCACGCCCCGAACACTGTCCCTGACCCGAGATTCCCGGGCGGCGATTTCTCCCGCCCTGTGCAGTGTTTCCTCATCCACTTTCTTTCCCTGGAGAAAACGTTCCGCCTCAACGGCCCGCATGGGAGTGGGCGCCGCAACCCCCAGGCATATCCGGACCCTGGCACACTTGCCGGAATCTTTTTTCAGACTAAGTAGAACACCTACACCCAGGATGGGAAGTTCCATCGCCTCCCTTCTGCCAAATTTTTTATATGCCCCTCCGGTTCGGGGCAAAAGCGCAGGCGCCACGATTTTGGTCACGATTTCCCCCGGCTCTAGAACGGTCTGCCCCGGTCCTTCAAAGAAATGGACCAGATCCACCCGCCGTTTACCCTTGCTCCCATAGATTTCCACCGCCGCATCAAGGGCCAGGAGGGGAATGGCTCCGTCCGCCGAAGGGACCGCGTTCACGATATTTCCTCCGATGGTGGCAACGTTTCGGATCTGCACGGAACCGATATTTCGAACCGCATCGTAAAGGATGGGATAATGGAGCCGGATCAGCTGTGATTTTTCAAGCATCCTGTGGGTGGCAAAAGCGCTGATACTCAGTTCACCCGTTTCCCGGTTCAGCACGATCTCTTTCCCGCTATTTATATGCCTCAGGGAAATAAGATAATCAGGCGCGATTTTCCCTGACTTTATCTTCACCATCACGTCCGTGCCCCCGGCAATATACATTGCCCGGTCACCGTGGGCCTGGTGGAGAGAAACTGCGGAATCAAGTGTTTCGGGAGTCAGATATTCATAACTGTTCATGTTTACCTCGATGTTAAAATATTTTTCAATGGTCCCAGCTCCTTATGGACCGATCTCCTTTTCCGGGTCGCTTCCGGGTCCGCCGCCAGGGTCTCGGGGTCTATTACCACACCATATGCTTCAAGTGCATGATCGATGCCGACATACCCGTTGCGCACATCCTTTACCACTTCAAGGGGATCTCTTTCAAGGGGATCGCCATATCCTCCTCCTCCGGCGCTGTAAAATTCCACCGAATCACCGGGTTTACAAAATGTCAGGCCGCTTGGATCCGCGGGTTCACCGTTTTTGATAAACCGGGCGCCTGCCCCGGGTTTTCCGCCGAATATCCCTGCCGGAGGGTATTGGAAACGGCCCGCCTGAACAGCTATGATAACCGGCGGCAGGGGGGCGCGTTCATCATCCGGGACCTCGATAATCATCCTTCTTCCCAAACCACCCCGCATTTTTCCAGGACCGCCTGAATTGCTGACGATGCCCCTCTCTCGAACCCTCAGTGGTGTATCGCTCTCGAAAATTTCCACCGGTGTATTTGCTCCGTTTGCCGGAAATATGGCACAGTGATGTCCGTCCCGGTTGAGACCGGCGCCCATTCCTCCACCCCGTATGATCATGGTGTGCCAGGGCTTCTCATCATGCCTTTTGCCATAAAAAATGTTCGTCTGGGCCGGAGTGCCGCCGCTCTCGGCGATAATCCGGTCAGGCACGGCGGAAGAAAGAGCCTTGAAAACCATCTCGGTCATAAAATGGCCCACCTGCATGCGAGCTGCCACTGCCGCAGGAAAGCTGCAGTTTACCACGCACCCCTTGGGAGCGGTCATCTTTACCGGGCGAATCGCGCCTTCATTAATGGGAATATCAGGGTCAAAAACGCTCTTTATCGCCATAAACACATAGGCATAGGTAAAATTGTACACCACGTTGACGCCCCACCCCACCTGGGGGGATGTCCCGCAAAAGTCCACCAGGATATCGCTGCCTTGCTTCTTCACTGAAAGTCGGATATCAATGTCGTCCCTGTTTCCCGCCCCCTCTATGACGCCACTGTACGGATAAACTCCGTCGGGAATTTTGGCGATGGCATTTCTCATGCTTTTTTCGGTCCGGGAAATGATCTCGTCAGCAAGGTCATCCAGGCTGTCGAGATTTTCCTCCTGAAGCAGTTCGATAATTTTCCCGGCACAGACATGGTTAGATGCAACCTGGGAACGGATATCCCCGATGACCTCCTCCGGGGTCCGCACGTTCCATCGGATCATATCCAGTACCCCCTGGTTTGGAACCCCTGCTTCATACAGTTTCATTGGAGGGATGAAAAGACCTTCTTCGTGGACTTCACGGTTGTCCGAGGAGACCCTTCCGCCAATGTCCGAGTGGTGAAAAACACACGCGGTAAAGGCAACGATTTTTCCCCGGAAAAATATGGGACTCATGACGCAGATATCGTTCAGATGCCCTGCAAGCAGCCAGGGATCGTTTACGATTATCACATCTTCCGGACGATATTCATCCTTTGGGAAGGAGCCGATGATCTTTTTCATCCCCAGCGCCATTGCCCCGGCCTGGCCCGGTGTGCAGAATGTTCCCTGGACAAGTTCATTTCCCCGGCTGTCGGAAAACATGCAGGTATAATCATGTGCGTCGCGCAGGAGACTGGAAAAAGCCGTTCTGGCAACCGAAGCATCTGCTTCGTCGACGATGGAAACCAGCCTGCGCCACAAAATCTCAATGGTTATGGGGTCGAACTTTTTGGCCATGTTTTTATTTCTCCCTGAAAGTTATCAGGATAAAGCCGAATTCATCCACAGCACCCGAGGCATCTTCTCCGATAATGAGGGTCGACTCCTTTTCCTCCACAATTGCCGGTCCCTCGAGAACAGCTCCCGGGAAAAGTTTCATGCGGTCAAATACAGTGTGAGAAATGAATTTTCTTTTTATAAGTGAAAAAGCACTCCTTTCCCCCTTGATACACTCTGCCAGGCTCTGGGTCCCGACGGTCAGCTTCGGAAAATGAAACGGCCGCAGGGGAAGCCCGGCACGCACTTTGAAAGTAATGAACTCAATTGAAGTGTCCGGGTAGGTGCGTCCGTAAAGGCGTATGTAGGTTTCATCAAACAGCCCCTTGACTTCAGATTTGGTGAACTTGTAAAAGGGCGTCCGCTTGACGGGAAGATTTGTCTCGGCTCCCTGTCCGACAAACCGCATCTCTATGGACCGTTCATACCTGATGGTCTGGTTTTCACCAGAATTTTGCAGGATAAGAGAGGCCTCTTTTTCAAGCTCGGTGAAAAGGGTTTCTATCGCCTCAAAATCTGAATCATCGATGCCTACCCGGTGGCTCCGCACAAGGTCAAACGCCACGGGTGCGGTAAAAAATCCAAGGGCTGAGCCTACACCTGCCAGAGGCGGAACAAGGATCCTCGGTGCATTGATCTTTTTTGCCAGCCCGTATGCATGGACAGGACCTGCGCCTCCAAAAGCGGTCACAGTGACAATGTTCGGATTTCCGCCCTTTTCGGCAATGTGCGTCTTTGCAGCGGCGGCCATTGTCTCGTTTATCAAATCATGGATACCGAAAGCCGCTTGCAACATGGATGTTCCCAGGGGTTTGGCGATTTTTTCTTCAATGGCCCTAAAGGCGGCTTCCCGGTTTAACTTCATGGCGCCGCCGAGGAAATAATCCGGATCAAGATAACCGAGGGCAAGGTCCGCGTCCGTCACGGTCGGATCCTTTCCCCCATGGTTATAACAGACAGGACCCGGTACTGCTCCCGCACTCCTGGGACCCACCTGGAGAAGGCCGAGTTTACTTATTTTCGCGATGCTGCCCCCTCCGGCGCCGATTTCCATCAGATCCACTACCGGTACCTGTATGGGAAGACCGCTGCCTTTTTTGAATCGCTGGACCCTGCCGACCTCAAACGTCGAAACCAGACCGGCCTGACCCTTTTGAATCAGACATGACTTGGCGGTGGTCCCTCCCATATCAAAACAGAATATATCATCAATCTTGAGCATCCTTCCATAGTGCTGGGAAGCAATGACGGCTGCCGTGGGGCCGGATTCGATAATCCGGACGGGAAATTTTCGGGCGGTCTCAACCGATGTGATGCTTCCGCTGGAAAGCATTATAAAAAGTTTTCCCGCAAACCCCATGGATCCAAGCCGTGTGGCAAGTTTTTCCAGATATTCCACGGTGATCGGCTTGACATAAGCATTTGTGACCGTGGTGCAGGTCCTTTCATATTCCCTTATCTGGGGAAGTACGTCGCATGACACGGAAAGAGAGAGTTCGGGGGCTTGCTTTTCAATGATTTCCCTGATTTTGATCTCATGCTCCGGGTTCTCATAGGAATTGATCAAAGATACCGCCAGTGACTCGATCCCGGCCGCTTTCATTTTTTCAAGGACCTTTTTTACATCACCCGCATCAATCTCCCGTATGACCCTTCCGTCGGATGCAATCCGTTCGTCCACCTCCATGCAAAACTGCCGCGGGACAAGGGGGGGCGGATATTCGGAAAAAATATCGTAGGCATCATAGCGGATCTCCCTGCCCAGTTCCAGAATATCCCTGAAGCCCTTGGTGGTTATAAGACCGGTGCGGGCGCCCTTTCTTTCAATAATGGCGTTTATGACAAGGGTGGTGCCGTGTATGACCTCATAAAGTTCGGGGACAAACCCGGGAACAAGATTCATCATCTGCCGGATACCCTGCTCCACGGCATCCGAAGGATCTCCCGGTGTCGTGAGACACTTGTTTATGGACAGTTCGCCGGTTTTGTCATTCAAAAGAACAAAATCGGTAAATGTTCCGCCGATATCACACCCTAGGCGAAATGAGCCTTTTCCCACTCGGAACCTCCTAAAATAGAAACCCTTGAACTCGTTTAGAACAGACTCGGTTCCTGCCACTCCCCAAATTCCTCTCTGAACACGTCTGTCATCTCTCCCACCGTTGCATATGCCCGGCAGCACTCCACCAGCACGGGCATCACGTTTCTTCCTTGTCGAACGGTGGTTTTCAATTCCTTCAGCAGTCTGGTTACCTCACGGCTGTTGCGGGTCCGGCGAAGCTCTTTAAGGTTTTCAATCTGTTTTCCAATCCATGAATCATCGTATTCGTGAAGCTCCACCTCGGTCTGATCCTCTTCGGTATACTTGTTGACCCCGACCTTTATGATCTCTCCCTTTTGAAGCCCCCGTTCGAACTCATATGCCTGTTTGGCGATTTCTCTCTGGATATATCCTGTGCTCACAGCATGGAGCATTCCCCCCATATCCTGAACCCGTTTCATTTCCTGGACTATTTTTTCCTCCATCTCCAGGGTCACGCTTTCCACAAAATAGGACCCTGCCAGAGGATCGACGGTATCGCGAAGACCGACTTCTTCCATGAGTATCTCAAGGGTGCGAAGGGACAGGAGGGCCGCCCGGGGGGTGGGGATGGTGTAAGCTTCATCAAATGAACAAAGCGCCGTGGTCTGGGCGCCGCTGAGGGCCGCCGCAAGGGCATAATAGGCCCCCCGGATGATATTGTTCTCGGGCTGTTCCTTGGTAAGTCCGCTGCCGCCCCCTCCGAAAAGTCCCCTCAAAAAGAGGTTTTTCTTCTCTTTGACACCGTACTCTTCTTTTAAAATTTTAGCCCAGAGTTTTCTGGCAGCCCTGAACTTTGCGATCTGCTCCCACATGTTCCCGAATACATTCAGGTTGAAGGAAAAACGCCCCACAAAATCTTCCGGATCCATACCCCTTGCCTTCAGGTTGTCAATGTAGGTCTTTGCAATCTCGAAGGCGTAGGCGATCTCCTGTGAGGGTGTTGCTCCTGATTCTCTGATGTGATAGCCGCATACGCTGACCGGGTTGCACCGTGGCAGTTCCTTTGCCGAATATTCGATACAGTCGCACACAAGGCGCACTGCGGGCTCCACAGGGAAAATCCACGCCCCCCGGCCGATCATCTCCTTTAAAATATCGTTCTGGGGGGTGGCGTTTAACTGTTTTTTTTCAAACCCTGACTTCTCTCCTGCCACCTGGTACATGGCAAGCATAATCGTCGCAATGGAATTTATGGTCAGACCCGATCCGATTCGATTAAACTCAATGCCTTTGAATGCTGTTTCAAAATCCCGCAGGGAATCGACGGCCATGCCGACGCGTCCCACCTCACCCGCCGCTTTTGGATCATCGGAATCGAGACCCATCTGGGTGGGAAGATCGAACGCCACGTTCAAACCGGTCTGACCGTGGGAAATCATCCACTTGAACCGCTGGTTAGTCTCTTCCGGAGTTCCAAAACCGGTATACTGGCGCATGGTCCATGCCCGGCCCCTGTACCCCTGTTCGTGGATACTTCGTGTAAAAGGGTACTGCCCGGGGTCTGCCAGATCTTTTTCATAGTCAAAACCGGCCGCTGCAAGATCTTCGGGACCATACACCGGTTTTACCCGAATTCCTGACTGGTATATGACTTCCTTTATCGCATCTTTTTCGTCTTTAATATATCTTGCGACCCCCATTTAGTCCCTCCCGTCAAATAAAGCTTCAATACCCTTTACGATTTCATCAAAGGATGTTCCACTGGGAAAGACCCCCCTAACACCCATTTTCTCGAGTTCCGGAATGTCCTGTTTCGGGATGACCCCTCCGATGATCAGGTGGACATATTCCATTCCTTGCTCTTTCATGCGTTTAATCATTTCCCGGCAAATGGGAAGATGACCTCCTGCCATTACGCTCAGGCCGATGACATGAACAGATTCCTGAATGGCCGCTGAAACGATCTTGTCTACGCTCTGGTGAAGTCCTGTATAGAATACCTCCATGCCCGCATCACGCAGGGCAAGGGCAACCACTTTTGCCCCCCTGTCATGTCCGTCCAGATCCGGCTTTGCCAGCAGGATCCTTATTGTTCTATCCCCCATTTCCATTTCCTTTCCTGATCCCGCTGGATCAGTCCTCCGCACCGTCAAAATCCTTGAGGACAGCCGCCTGTCCCCTTAAAATATGCTCCCTGACAAGTTTTTCCACATCATCCGGTCTGTTGCTCCTCATAAGGGATATCATGGCCCTGTGATCTTCATTGCTTATCCGCGCCAGCTCTTTCTTTTTCAGAATAATCCGCCTGAACCTGAAAATCCGGTCCCCGAGACCGTTTATCATACTGACGAGTCTCGGACTTTTGCTGAGATTGTAAAGAAGGTCGTGAAACCGGGTATTTATACCGGGTAATTCCTCGAGAAGCCCCTGGTCGAGTTTTTCCTGAAACTCATCTATCGTTTTCTCCAGAGGGACAAGTGCTTTCCCGCTGCACTTTTGTGCTGCAATTCTTGCAGCATACCCTTCCAGAACGCTTCGAATGCCAAAGGTCTCTTCGATTTCCTCCCGGGTCAGTTCCCTAATAATAAATCCCCCCCGGGTTTGTTTCTCCAGAAGTCCTTCCTTCTCCAGCTTGTGGATGGCTTCCCTGACCGGAGTCCGGCTGACATTGAGGGCCTGGGCGATGATGTTTTCCACAAGTCTTGCACCCGGTGGAAATTCCCCTCTTACGACAGTTTTTTTCAAATATTCGAAAACATGCTCTCCAACCAATTTTCTGGCAGGGATTGCCCTCAATAGGCTCTTTCCCGAATTTTTCGATTCGAAGCTATCTTTCATCACAGCCCCACCCATTTTGCGATGTTTGTCTGGAGTATTTCATGGGTGCCCCCGCCGTTTAAAAGAAACCTGCTGTCCCGGTAATGTCTCTGAACCGTGTACTCCATGGAATATCCATAGGCGCCGAAGATTCTGGTCCCCTCATCCGCAGCCTTGCAGGCGGCTTCGGTGGCAAAATATTTTGCCATGGAAGCCTCTTTGAGACAAGGCACATTGTCGTCTATCATCCGGGTGGCCTTATAGGTCAAAAGCTTCGAAGCCTCGAGCTGGGTTGCCATATTTGCCACCTTTGCCTGGATAAGCTGATAATTGCTGATGGGCCTTTTGAACTGGATCCGCTCCTGTGCGTATTTTATGGAATCGTCAAGAACCGCCCGCTGCAGACCGATGGCCAGGGCGGCCGTCATGGTCCTGATTTCCGCGAGAATAGAAAGAAGGTTTGAAAGCCCTTTGCCTTCTTCCCCCAGACGGTTTTCTTCCGGTATCCTGACACTTGTAAAGGCTATTTCCGAAATCTGAGTGGATCTTGTACCGAGTGTCTCAAACGGTTTGCTCACGGAAACTCCTTCTGTTTCCCTTGGTATGAAAAAAAAGTTGAGTCCCTGGAACTTTTTGGACGGGTCGGTCTGACACAGGACCGTGTAAAAGTCTGCCACAGGGCCGTTGGTCACCCATGTCTTCATGCCGTTGACAATATATCCGCCGTCTGTTTTAAGTGCGGAAGTGGACACAGCCCCAAGATCCGATCCCGCCTCGGGTTCAGTCAGACAGAAACATGCTATTTTTTCACCTTTCATTGCCGGATAAAAATACTTCTTTTTCAATTCATCCGAACCGAAGTGAAAGAGAAAATTTGTCCCCATGAGACACTGCATGGCGGTGATGGCCGCCACGCTCATGAGTCCACGGGCAAGTTCCTCGCAGATGATGCAGTATAGGGTACTGCTTCCTCCTGCGCCACCCCTGTTTGCCGGGTACCTTATCCCGAAAACACCCATTTGGGCGATCTGCTGAAGTATGTCCCAAGGAAATTCACCTTTTTCATCGATCTCCTGGGCTCGGGGTATCAGTTCGTTGTCTACAAACCGGGCCATGGTCTTTCTGACTTGTTCTTCCGGATTTGATCGGATCATGGTTTACCTTTTCACTCGAATCCCCGGCCCGTTCAATCCTTAAACCCCTGCCGGTTCTTTGGGAGATGCCCCCCCCATTTTAAGTTGTCTTATCATCTCGGGAACCATTTCGTGCAGATCCCCCACTATCCCCCAGTCAGCCACCTTGAAAATCGGGGCTCCGGGATCCTTGTTTATGGCAATTACATATCTTGAATTTATCATTCCCGCCCGGTGCTGGACGGCGCCGGAAATTCCGCATGCCACATAGATATCCGGACGTACCGACTGACCGGTCTGGCCCACCTGGTTCTCAGCAGGAATCCATCCTTCCTCCACAGTAACACGGGTGCCCGCCACCTCGCCGCCCATGACCCGGGCAAGTTCCCTGAGCATATCAAAACCGGCCGCACTCTCCACACCCCGGCCTCCGGCCACAATGACTTTTGCCTCGGAAAGATTTACTTTATTTCTCTCTTCCCTGAAAAACTCGATGATTTCCGTCCTTAAAGCTTTTTCAGGCACATCTATTTTCCAGGAAATCACCTTCCCCTCCCTTGTCCGGTCAAAGACGATTTCCATAACCCCGGGACGTACCGTGGCCATCTGGGGCCGGGAATACCTGTTTACAATCGTAGCCATGATATTGCCGCCGAATGCGGGTCTGGTCTGGAGCAGAATCCCTTCTTCAGGATCTATTTCCAGCTCCGTGCAGTCGGCAGTTAGCCCCGTGCATACACGCCTTGAAGCCCTTGGAGCAAGGTCCCTTCCCAGGGGGGTTGCTCCCATCAGAAAGATGTTGGGCCGGTACTTTTTTATCATTTTCTCAAGAACCGAAGCGTATGCGATGGTATCGTAGTATTTCAAGTCAGGGTGTTCCGCCAGAAAAACATTATCCGCCCCGTGTTTGATCAATTCCCCGCAAAGACCGCTGACCTCCCAGCCCGGCAGGACAGCGGAAACCTCATGCCCGAGTTTTTGCGCCAGTTCCCGGGCCTTTCCGAGAAGTTCCAGGGAAACCCTGCTCAATTTCCCATCTCTCTGTTCGGAAAATACCCAGACACCCTTCCAGCCTGTGAAATCAGGAATTTTCCTCGGTTCGAAATCGTTCAAAATCGCCGTCTGCCGGCATGCATCGATACATGCGCCGCATGAGGTGCACCGGTCCAGTACAAGGGATTTTCCGTCTTTTATCTCCATGGCCTCATAGGGGCATGCCCGAACACATATGCCACACCCGTCACAAAGATCAATTTCAACCCAAACGGTCATCGTTACCTCTCTTTTGAGTTACCCATCAAATCAGCCTGTTTTCCCTTAACTTCCCCATTAGACTCCCCACTGCGGTTGCGGGGTCCCCTTCAAGCAGTTCTCCTTTTCGCTCAAACTTCGGAGCAAACGTTTTTACCACATGGGTCAAAGACCCCTCGAACCCCACTTCACTTGTGACAACACCTATATCGGCAGCGTTCCAGATTTTTATGGGGGCTTTGTCCCTGCATGCGCCGATCAATTTTCCCATGACCGGATATCGCGGTTTGCCGATTTCTTTCAAAACCGTCACCAGAGCGGGAAAGCGGCACCTGACCCGCTGCGATCCTTCTTCTACCCGGCGTTTTACGACCATGCTTTGGACGTCTATCTTTTCCAGATCATAAACATACGTTACCTGGGTGAGTCCAAGAAAATCAGCCACCTGTGGGCCTATCTGGGCAGTGTCCCCGTCGATGGCCTGTCTACCGCAGATCACCAGGTCATAGGTCCTGATTTTTTCAATACCTTTTCCGAGTGTAAAGGCGGTGGCCCAGGTATCCGCGCCGGCAAACGCCTTGTCGCAAAGAAGAACCCCACGGTCGGCGCCCATGCCCATAGCCTCGGTAATGGCGTCTATCGCCTGGCGAGGACCCATGGACATCACGGTCACCGTCCCGGTTAGCACCTCTCTGATTCGGAGGGCGGTCTCCACCGCATGGAGATCATCCGGATTGATGATACTCTCAATCCCTTCCCGGACAAGATTGCCGGTTTTCGGGTCCAGTTTGACGTCCGAGGTGTTTGGGACCTGCTTTATCAGCACAATGATGTTCATGCAGATACCACTGTAGTTTGATTTTTTTCATTTCCAAAATTCAAAATTAAATAACCCCCTTTTCTTTCAGCCGGGAAAGATCTTCCTCCGTGTACCCGAGCCGATGGCCGTATATTTCCAAGTTGTGTTCTCCAAAGCGGGGAGGGAACGAAAGCATGCGATCCTGTTTTTCAAGAAACCGGGTCATGTGCGGCGGAGGGGCGAGTGTGATCCGTTTTCCTGTCTTGGAATCTTTTGAATACAGGAGTCTTCGTGAAACAAGGGGTTCATCGATCATGTCCGGAATGGTGTTGATCCTGCTTATGGGGACGGTGAAGGATTTAAGGAGATCGATCAGTTCTTGGGATGAATGATTTTGGGTGATTTTATTGATTGCCTTGTTCAGATTATCAACATCCCGGACCCGCCCGCTGTTTTCCACATATGCGGGTTTGGAAAGAGATTTGAATATATCATGGGAAACCATTGCACTCCACTGACGGTCATTACCCACCGCAAGATCGACAAACCCGTCATTGGTTTTAAATACGGAAACAGGGCAAAAAAATTCGTGGGTGTTTCCACGTCTGGCCGTAGGTTTTCCAAAACTTGCCGTCATGGTGACCGGAACCGTCAGCCATGACACGGATGATTCGAACATGGACAAATCGATTCTGGAGCCTTGTCCGGAAACAGCACGTTTAAAAAGGGCCTTCATCAAAAGCCCGTAGGCATGCGCGCTGGTGCCCATATCCGGAAGAGGTATACCGAGAACCTGGGGGCTTCCGTCCGGTTCACCCGTCATCTCCATCAAACCTGATTTGGCCTGGAGTATGGGATCGTAGGCCGCCTCGTTGCTCTCCGGGCCGAAACCGGTTACGCCAAGCCAGATAATATCCGGTTTCCATGCCTTTAACGTTTCATAGTCGGTCCCAAGTTTTTTGTAATTCCGGGGACGCTGGTTGGTTACG
>JAUYIZ010000104.1 GCA_030688615.1 Desulfobacterales bacterium
GTCCCGCCCTATGTTCAACGGCTTTTTATCTCCAAAGATACCCGTGCCATAAAAAACGGGACCCTGTGGAGCGGGTTGTTTTCCATTCCGTTCTTTTTCATGACCGGCGCCATCGGTCTGGTCGCACTGGCACTGTTCCCCGCCATAGATGCCAACCTGGCCCTGCCCTACATGATCAAAAACACCATGCCCGTGGTTTTGAAAGGAGTCGTCATCTCCGGGGTGATCTCCATCGTCATGTCCTCGGCGGATTCATTTTTGAACGCCGCGGCAGTATCTTTTGTCAGGGACATAGTCGATCCGCTGACAAAAGGAAAATTAAATGAATTTCTGTTGGTTAAGGCTATCAACCTTGCCGTGGGTATGATCGCTGTTGTATTTGCCGTCAATATCCGAAGTATTCTGGATATCCTGATTTATTCGTACAATTTCTGGTCACCCATTCTGTTGATACCCCTGGTGGCCGGGATCATGGGCATGAAAGTCGGCCCCAGGAATTTTTACTGGGGGATGGCAGGGGGGATTTTCGGAGTGGCAGGATGGAATCTGATTTTCAACTCCCCCCTGGGCATTGACGGGCTGATCATCGGGGTGCTGTTGAACGGACTCTTTTTTACCGTGTCCGGCAGATGGAGACAGCCTGATCCTTGACGCAACAGCACGTTTTCTTAACGCCCGCCGGTGCGGGTCAACCGGCCTACTTTTTCCAGAAGCTCTTTTTGATGGACATCCATATCCGCCGTCCAGATCCCCTGCTCCTTAAAATATTTGATGGCGCCCGGATGATAGGGCAGGAAAAAATCTGACGGCACGGCCTGTTTCTTTCCCCATTCTTTAAACTCCACCGAAACGGTCAACAGTTCCGTGTAGTGCTCCAGAATGGCCTTGACGATGCGGTATGCCGCCTCGTCAGGCAGGTTTTCCCGGCCGATCAAAAAATTCTGGGTCCCGATGACGGGGGTCGGTTCCATTAGGGGCGCCAGGTATCCGGTCGGCAGCATATGCACCTTAAACAGCTCGGGCATGACCCGCACCGACTTGAGCTTGTCTGCCGGGAAAGGCAGCGCCCGCCCGCCCCTTACCGAAACCAGCTCCTGTATTTTGGATCCGCCCAGGGAGCTGAAGGTGGCATCGATCTTTCCGTCGATAAGCGCCTTGACACCTTCAGTTGAGCTGGGGGAGGGCAGAAACTTGACGTCCTTTTCAGGATCCAGGCCGAAAGCCTTCAACGTGTCCGGCGCCACGATCATCATCGTCCCCTGACCTTTTACCATCCCTGAAACCAGATGCCCCTTGAGATCCGCAATTGTTTTGATGCCCGTGTCCGTCCGGGTGACCCACCCGAAGTAAAGATTATTGCCTCCGGTCAGAATACGCGCTCCGGGATAAGCCGTTTTGACGCCGGGATCCACCGGAATGGGGATGCCGTAAGTATATGAATAGGAATTGCTGGCGGTCGCCGTGGACAAATCCACCGTACCCTTGCTCAAATGCGAGAACCTGGCCTTCGAGCTGGCATAGGGCTGGACAATTGTTTCATACGGCGTATACTGATTGACAAGCTGGCTTAATCCCACTGTGCTGGCATAAACGCTTGTGCCGGGCCGAAGGGAGAAAAAAACCAATCTTTCAGGCATCTTCTGCTCTCCGGAGGCAGCCAGGACCCGTCCATGTAACAGGGTCAGCGATAGTAAAGCAGCAACCACTGAAATAGAAATCCATCCTCTTCTCATTTTATTTTCCTCCTCGTTTGAGTTAAAAATCCGCACTCATTCCCAAACCTTTCACACCTGCCGCCCGGCCCGTTTCGTTTTCCAGACTTTGTACTGATCCCAAAGGGGAATTGCGAGAAAGATCCCCAAAACATCGGTCCTCCAGCCCGGCAAAAACAGGCCCAGGCTGCCGATGATCAATAAGATCCTCAAGGATTTCTTAAGTTTACCGATAAGAAAACCCTCTATCCCCGCCGCGAGGAAAAAAGCGCCGATAATACTGGTCACGGTGGCCAGTACGATCTTACCCGGTGTTGAAAGCAGCAGCAGCGCCGGGTTTAATAAAAAAACGAACGGCAGAAGAAACGCGACGATGCCCAATCGCATGCTCGTATAGGCGGTGCGCCACATCTCAGATCCGGCAATGGAACATGCAACAAACACCGCCGGGCAGTTTGGCGGCGTGATGAACATGGAAACGGACATCCAGAAAATGAACATATGGGCGGCCAGCACCGGCGCGCCCATGCTGACAAAGGCGGGAACGATGACAATGGACATGACGATGTAAAGAATAATTTCTCCGACGGCCATCCCCGAAAAATAGAGCGCCAGCCAGGTGAAAACAGCCAGAAGCCAGATGTTGCCTCCGGCGGCATTTCGGATCAGGGCCGCAAGATTGACGCCCAATCCGGTGAGCGAAACAG
Organism: Desulfobacterales bacterium; assembly: GCA_030688615.1. GTDB lineage: Bacteria > Desulfobacterota > Desulfobacteria > Desulfobacterales > JAUYIZ01 > JAUYIZ01. The sequence continues at coordinate 2,420 of JAUYIZ010000104.1, forward strand.
CGCCCATGATGATACCGGCGGCTGCGGTAATCGGCGCAACCATGAGCACGGCACGGCCCCCCTCCGATAAAGCATCCAGAATTTTTCCCAGGGTCATTCGGGTACTTTTCCGGATCCAGCTCACCAGCAGCATGACAGCGATGGAATACATCACCGACTCGTGCACATCCATCCGTAAAACCATCAAAAGGAATACCAGCAACAACACCGGTATAATTAGATGCCCCCTTTCCTTTACGGCGCCCTTAAATGATGGAAGGTCCTTTGGGGGCAGTCCAACAAGATTCAGTTTGGCGGACTCAAAATCAACCTGGAAATAAAGACAGACGTAATACAAGATGGCGGGCAAAATGGATGCCAGCACGACGGCCCGGTAGCCAAGCCCGGTGACGTCGGCCATGATAAATGCCACGGATCCCATCATGGGGGGGGTAATGACGCCTCCGGTGGACGCAATGGTTTCCACGGCAGCGGCAAAATGAGGCCGGTAGCCAAGTTTTTTCATCATCGGTATGGTCAAAGAACCGCTGGTGCCCACGTTGGCGATTGCGCTGCCGGAAATGGTGGCCATGCCGGCGCTGGCGAGAACGGCCACCTTGGCGGGCCCCCCCCTGTATCTTCCGGCCAGGGAAAATGCGCTGTCCATCAGCAATGTGGCCGTACCGGCTTTCATCAAAAATTGGCCGAACGTCACAAAGGTAATGATGGTGGTGCCTGCAATCCCGAGAACGGTGCCGAATATGCCCGATTGAAACAGGTAGATGTATTCGGTCAGCCGTTCCAGTGAAAAGCGCGGCGCTCCCCATAACCCGGGAAGAAGATAGGCAAAATTTGCATAGACCAGGGAAATAAACGCTATCATCAACACGGCCACGCCCACCACGCGCCGTATGGATTCGCTCAATACCACCAGGAGTAAAATGAACAGGGCCTGTTCAAAAGGTTCGGCGCCGACCCTTTCGGCCGCGATGATTTCCGGCGCGATGAAAAAAATGTAAGTGGTTGGAACCCAGGATGCGATGATGAAAAGCAAGTCATACCAGGGAAGCCGATTTTTAGGCGCTCCGGCCGAGGCCGGATAAAGAAGGAAAATCAGCGTCAGGACCATGGCCAGGAATAAAGCCCGGAAGGACTCCGGATAAAAAAGCACGCCGAGATAGAGGCCGGCAATATTCAGCACATTGAAAAAGCAGTACAGGGGCAATAAAACAGAAATGACCTTCACGAGCACGGCCATTTTACCGGTGTACTGCCGACGTTTATACTCACGAAGTTCTACTTTTTCCCCGTCCATAAATGGCCCTTTTTGTGCCGGGAGGCGTTCTCCGCGGGTTTTCGGCTGCGGCGTACCGTACGTACGCCTCGCCGTAAACCCTCGTGCGGCCTTGCCCGGCACAAAAATTGCTCATTTCTGCACCGGACACTTTAGTATTTCGGACGAATGCCGTGGATGAACACTATCGAGAGATGCTAAGAAGATTTTTTTAACTTGCCTACTTTTTCCAGGATCTCTTTCTGGTGGACCTCCATATCCGCTGTCCAGATGCCTATCTCCTTAAAATATTTGATGGCCCCCGGATGGTAGGGGATGGTGAAATCTGTTGTTACGGCCTGCTTCTTTCCCCACTCTTTAAACTCCACCGAGACGGTTAACAGTTCCGCGTTGTGCTCCAGGATGGCCTTGACGATTTGGTATGCCGCCTCGTCGGGCAGGTTGTCCCGGCCGATCAAAATACTCTGGACCCCGATGACGGGGGTCGGCTCCATTATGGGAGCCATGTACCCCTTCTCCAGCATATGCACCTTGATTAGCTCGGGCATGACCCGCAGCAACTTGATCTTGTCTGCCGGGAACGGTAGCGTACGCGCGCCTCTTACCGTAGCCAGTTCCTGCATTTTGGCGCCGCCCAGGGAGCTGTAGGTGGCATCGATCTTTCCGTCCATGAGCGCCTTGACGCCCGCCGTCGAGCTTTCGGATGGCACCAGCTTGGCGTCCTTTTCAATGTCCAGGCCGAAAGCCTTTAAGGTGTCCGCCGCCAGGACCGTCATTAACCCCTGACCTTTTACGATCCCTGAAACCTTATGTCCCTTAAGATCCGCAATTGTTTTGATCCCCGTATCCGGCCGGGTGACCCAGCCGAAATAAAGGTTATTGCCCCCGGTCAGCAGGCGCGATCCGGGAAAAGACGTTTTGGGACCCGGGGTCACTGGGGTGGGAATGCCGTAGGTATACGCATGGGCATCGCTGGCGGTAACCGTGGAAATGTCCACCGTCCCTTTGCTCAAAAGCGAAAACCGGGCCTGGGGACTGGCGTAAGGCTGGACGATGGTTTTAAACGGAGTATACCGATTGACAAGTTGGCTCAATCCCACCGTGCTGGCATACACGCTCGTGCCGGGCCGCAGGGAAAAGAAAACCAGTCTTTCAGGCATTTTCTGTTCTTCGGCGGCGGTTGAAACGCGTACATTGCCTGGAACCGGAAATGCCAAGGCCGCAACCACTAAAATAGAAATCCATACCCTTCTCATTTTATTTTCCTCCTTGTTTGAATTACAAGAACTTTTCCTTAAGCCTTTTAATCATATTGCGGTCGAACCGGGCGGTGGGGGCGTATTGGCCCTTTCTCTCAAATGGTATGCAGGCATCGATAAGCGCCCTTGAGTTGTAGCAGAATTGTTTCAATTCCGCCGGTATTTGCGGATCGAGCGGCCCGCTCCATGTTTTTCTGAGGAAATCAATTGTATTGACAGGATCCGATCGGGTCGACAGCGCCCAGATGACATCGTAGTCATAGGTCGGATCCACATCCTCATCGACGGTGATGACATAGCGCCCCAGAAAGGCACCGGTATGGGTTTGCGACGCTACGGCAAGGGCCTGTTTGGAGTGGCCCACGTATCTTTGTTTCAGGGAAATAACGACCCACATCCTTGCCCCGCCGGCCGGATGGCAATATACACCCCGGATATCAGGGATCCCCACCAGTTCAAGCTGATGCCACAATTGTGCGCTTCGCAGAAAGGTTCGAAAGTCGATCCTTCGCCCGATCCTGTCCTTGGGGGGCCGGCCGTTGGTGAGCAGGCCGTGCAGTACGGGCTGGTTTCGAAAGTAAACCGCTTTGATATTTATGACCGGCTCTAAATGGGCGCCGCTGCCATAATAACCGGTAAACTCGGCAAAGGGCCCCTCAATATCCCTCTGTTCACGAGAAACAAACCCCTCTACAACGATTTCAGCATCCGCCGGAAACGGCAACCCGGTTATCTCTCCCTTGATGACCTCAACCGGTTGCCCTCTGAATCCTCCGGCCACTTCAAGTTCGGAAAGATTCTCCGGAAACTCGACCCCGGAGATAACCGGAAACAACGGATCAGCGCCAAAGCATATCGCGACCGGCATGTCCTTGCCCAGTTCAAACCACCTGTTGCGGTGATGATGAAAATGTTTACCCGGGTCAACATAAGTCAAAAGACTCGTTTTATCCCGGATCATGGTTCGGTAGGTTCCCATGTTTACCCGTTCTTGCTCCGGGTCCCGGCTGATAACAGCGTCCATGGTCCCGATATATCTGCCGCTGTCCCCGGGCTGCCATTTTGGAGCCGGGAACTCAAACAAGTCGACATCATTGCCTTTGCGCACATTTTCCATCACCGGGCCGTCTTTCACGACCTTTGGCGGTATGCTCTTGATGTCTTTCAGCCTGTCCCGGATCTTGCGGATCAAATCCAGATAGGCGCTCGGCTCGTTGCTGTCGTGCTCGATTCCAAGGATCATGGCAAGACGGCGGCTCGAATTCGGGGAGCCGCATAATACCCTGTATCCGGACGGATAGTCCGGGATGTCGTCAAACAAAATCGCCGGACAATCCAGGTCGCCTTTACGGGCCATAAAACGAAGCGCCCCGATCTCTTCGTTCCAGTGGGCGCCTTGAATATGGACCAGCTCGCCCATTTGGTCTACTTTTTTCAGAAAATTTCTCATTCCGCGTCTCTCCTTATAACGAACTGAAGTTCGAGTTTAACGTTCTTCTCCGATCCCCTGGCCCCCTTGCACCCTACTGGCTATGCCGGATCTGACCCGGCGTTTGCCGGAGTTGGTTTTGTAGCGCCTTCTTGTCGATCTTCTGCTCTCCTGCAAGGGGGAACTTATCTATGACTTCCAGCCGTTCAGGTATCTTAAAAGGCGCGATATGCTTCCGGTTCAGGAAAGAAACCACTTCCTCAAGACGCAGGTTTGCCCCCTCGGTCAGCACGACAAACGCACAAGCTTTTTCTCCCATCACCGGGTCCGGCATGGAAACAACCGCCGCCTGCAATATCTTGGGATGGGTGAAAAGAAGATTTTCGATTTCCAGCGGGTAAATATTTTGGCCTCCCCGGATAATGATGTCTTTTTCCCGCCCCACTAAAACGAGGTTGCCTTTTTTATCGAGTTTGCCTAAATCCCCCATATTGCACCAGCCGGCTTCATCCCATGTTTTTGAGGAGCCCGCAGGGTCCTTGTAATAACCAAAACCCATGGTCGGACTTTTGACCATAATTATCCCGGCCTCTTCCTCCTCAACGGGCCTGCCGCTTTCATCCACAAGCTTTATTTCACCATTGACGGAAGGCCGTCCGACAGTCAGCAGCCGTTGTTCCTGCGGTTCATGATGGTGCTGCATCACCGTGACCACCCCGGTTTCCGTGGATCCATAGTGCTGAACAATCGGGCAGCCAAATTCTTTTTCGGCCTGAAACGCCAGAGGATAGTTGAGGCTGGCCCCCGTACACACGATAAAACGCAATGAGGTCAAATCGTGCTTTTTAAAATCAGGATGCTGCATCATCATGGCCAGTTGGGCAGGAACAACGCCGATCACATGAATTTTTTCCCTTGCCACTAATTCCAGCGCACTCTCCGGTCTGAAATGTTCCATGATTATGACTTTGGCGCCGACGATTGCGCTCGAATAAAATGTGAAAATATTGGGTCCTGTAATGGCCGGGCAGATGATGCTGCAGACGGTGTCGGAATCTATTTTACTGCCCGTTTCCGTCAGGTGCGCTCTGCCCGCCCATTCCAGCGCGGCAGAGTTGGTTTGAACGAGCTTGGAAAGACCCGTAGTCCCGGTGGTGTGTCTCAGGCAACCCATTTCGAAGGGAGAATGTTTTAAACGCTCCAGGTCGGAGGCCGGATACTTTTGTTCCAGCGGCTCCTGGAGCATCTTGTCAAAAGAAATGACGTCCCCGGACGGCGCCTCACCGATAACAATGATATTTTCCAGCCGGGGCAAATCCTTGCGAATTTCGAGCACCATCCGGTAGTAGTCAAAATTTCTGTATTTCCAGGGAATAATGATTGCCCTGGTTTCAGTCATCTTGAGATGAAGCCTCAATTCCTGATGCCGTAAAGTGGGGGCCAGTTCCATTTGAACCAGGCCGGCTTTTTCATGCGCCGCCCGCATGAGGCAAAATTCAGTACTCCAGGGCAACTGAACGGCAACGATATCATCTCGTTTTAAACCCAATTCCAGCAGGGCCAGCGCCAGGCGGTCCGAGAGTGTCTTGGCCTGCAACCAGGTCAAACTTTTTGTTGAATCCACGAAGGCTTCTTTTTCCGGAGTCAATCGGGCATTTTTCTCCCAGTGATCAATCACAGAACACTGCCAGTAGCCTTTTTCGATATAGGAGTTGAAAAGTGTCTCCAGCCCGGGATTAAAAAAGTTAAATTTCGCCATTTGCTCCTTTTAGCCGAACTTTTTATCTGATTCTTCTCCGATTTAAATTTTTTTCTTTGGAACGTATTCGACCTTGCCTTCTTTCATCAATTGCTCCAACCAGGACCCCCGTTTGGGTTTTATCGAATATCTTGGGAACGGTATTATTTCAGGCTCCATCACGCCCGATGCTTCACATGCCTGTTTTCCCATTTTGGTCAACATGGCCGCGTATGCCGTGTGCCTGCCGGTATTTCTGATCGCTCTCATATTCCGTGATCCTTGCGTGGGCGGCACCGTCCGGGTCGCTTCTTTGGTAATGCCGGATTTGGCATACACATTGATGGCATCGGTGGTCGTTGGAAAAGCGCCGTAGGTACTGCACTGAGGATTGGGATCTGTCCGGGTGGGCCAAGGCCCCACGGAAATCATGCCTAAGCCGGTAGCCCAGGTTCGCAGCTCAATGCCAACGATTTCCTGGCCGCCACTGTCTCCCCCGCCCACCGCAATAATGCCGGCCGGCTTATACCTCATGGCTCCTGAATATCTGGTAAAAGACATGGGACCGAACATGTGGGCCTTCTCCATGAGAATCTTGGACAGTGAATTTAAACCCACGACATAGACCGGTGCACCGAAAATAAGGCCATCGCTTTGCATCATTTTGCGAAGCAGAAGCCCGGCATCGTCATGAAATTCATAGCACTCCAGGCCTCCATCGGCCGGATGCTGCCAGCCGAAACATTTCATGCAGCCGACGCAAGGCACCAGTTTATAGTCTCCCAGAGAAACATATTCGGTCTCTGCAAATCCCATCTTCTCTGCCGCTTTCAGCGCCTCCTTGACGGCAAATTCCGTATTGGCCCGGCGTGCACTGCCGTTAATGCCCAAAATCTTTACTTTCGGCTTTTCCATTTACTTCTTTCCTCCTTATTCATGGGGATGCATCTGCTTTGAATTGATAGGGAAATGGCTTTTAAATCGAAAAAAGGCTATGCCATAAAAAAAAGCATGTCAAGGCAAAAAAGAAAAAAGAGTCCGGCCAGAGGCTGTCCGGATCCCGGCTTGAAGCGGCGGTCGTAAAACCGGCTGCGGAGTGTATAGCACGGTCAAATGAATTGAAAAAGATATTTTTATCGATTCTGGAAAAATTTAAACAGGTTCGGGCATTGGTATTTGGAATTTAAGATTTTATATGAAAATGACCATTTTCATGCTTCGTTGTGCCCGTTCCGGGCATGGGGGTTGTTTGGAATTTGATGCTTGGAATTTGTGATTTTAGAGACTCCGTGAACGGTTGCCAAGTGCCTTTGTCTTGACTTTTGAAGCCGTATTCCTATACAAGAAATTAACCATGCAGGAGGCGGTGCGGTGAAGATCGATATCTTTTCTCACATTTTTCCAAAGCGCTACCGCGAGGCTGTCGATGAAGGCCATCCGCAAGACCTGCCCAGGCGGAGTACTTTATACACCATACCGACGTTAACCGATCTGGATCTCAGATTCCGTCTTATGGACAAGTATGAAGACTTGAGACAGGTTTTGACCATTGCCGGCCCCCCGGTCGAGATGATCGCAGATCAAAAAAATTCTGCCGCCTTGGCCAGACTTGCCAATGACGAGATGGCGTCAATCCTCATGAAACACCCGGACAGATTTGTGACCGCTGCCGCATGTCTGCCGATGAATAACATGGAATCTGCTCTGGCCGAAGCCGAAAGGGCAGTGAAAAGCTTGGGATTCAGGGGGGTTCAGATTGCCACTTCCATAAACGGCAAACCACTGGACTCCAAAGAGCTCATGCCTCTCTATGCAAAGATGTGCGAGTATGACCTGCCCATTTGGATCCATCCGGTGCGGCTCGACAGTCATCCGGATTACTTGACGGAAAACAGGTCAAAGTATGGCATCAACGTGACCTTTGGGTGGATCTACGAAACGACCGCCGCCATGGCCCGGCTGGTCTTCAGCGGTATATTCGATCGATATCCGAAACTTAAGATCATCACGCACCATGGCGGTGCAATGGTTCCTTTTCTTGCCCAAAGGATTGTTTTTGGATACGACATGCCGGGCAGCGAGAGAACCAGGAGCAGACTCGCCCAGACTCCGATAAATTACTTTAAAATGTTCTATTGCGACACTGCGATTCAGGGCAATACCTCAGGACTCATGTGCGCACACTCATTTTTTGGCAAAGAACATGTACTGTTCGGCACGGATGCGCCCTTTGATAATGAATATGGCAACCGAAGTATCTCGCGGACAATCGCTTCCATAAGGGAAATGTCAATCGCTGAACCTGATAAAGAGAAAATATTCAGCGGCAATGCCATAAAGCTGTTACATCTTTCTTTCCGATGACAACGAAATGCAGCGCAACGAAGAAGTTGGACCCGTTAATCGTTGAAAATCGCCACGTCCGCCGTAGTGCCGTTATCCGCCAGCGCCTGCAGGTATTCCTGTTGGATCTCCGGCGGTTCCTCGTCGAAAGGGATCATGTAGTGCAGGGGGGTCCGGTAGCGGCTCTGGGAATATCTCGGGCTTTTGCCCCGCATGGCGAAGTGCCGCATGGCAGTGTTGCCGGTATTGAAATGGGCATGAAACATCAGGTCGCCGGGGGAGTAAATCGATCCGGGCCCTATCTCGAAACGCTGGCGCGGTTCATTATCGCGCCACATCATGGCGAATCCGGTCCCCTGGGTCACACAGACCACGGCGCCGGGCCCGTGCCGGTGAAAGGTGCTGCGGCTGCCGACGGGCAGCTCCTGGATGTGACTGCCGTAAGTTGACTCGGCCAGACCGACCCGCATGATCCGGATTCCTTTGCCCTTCATGGGAAAAGGGTCCAGCGCAAAACCGTTGACATCCGGGATAAGATTCGTCTCCCAGCTACGGGTCACGAGCTGCTGGTTACGGCGGAAAAAGTCCGGGTCGTCGTCGAACCGGTCCCTGAACTGAAAGGGGTTCTGGAAGATGAAGTCTTCGTTGTGAAACAGGTTGATCACATGGGGCAGGTTGGTTCCGGCCAGAAATCGGACCGGCATGCTGCCTGAAGCGTTAAAATGCTGATAGGAGACATTCAGGGGGATCGCAAAAAACGCCCCGGCGCTCCACTCGAAGGTCCGCTTGGCATGGGCTTCATGCCAGATGGTCGTCGCGCCGTGGCCGTCGGCGATATAAATGAGGGCTTCGAACAGATGACGCTGGGGTGTCGTCTGACCTGCAGGCGGTATCTCGCAGACATACACGTCCGTGTCCTCCTGCCCGCCCAAATTCAGATAGCATCCCAACGCCCCCATCCGTTTCCACGGCTTGACCTGGACGGTTCTGAAATCCTCCACGAAATACCCCCGGATGACCGGAAGGGCTTCTTTGGCCAGAAAGGATTCATAAGCTGTCGGGCCCAAATCGATTTTGTCGGTCATGGGCAGTTTCATGAGGTAATTATATAGACAGCCCGGCCTTGCGTGTCAACATCAAAAATGGTCCCGGTCCTTTTTGTCTTGACACACGGGCGCAATATTGTCATTTTATCAGTAAGGAATTCGTTAAAAGCCGGATCCACGGCGGTTTAACTGTTAATACCCCGGAAAATTCACCCGGCGCTTCCTGATTGGAGAGACCATTGAAAACACTCATTTTCCCCTTGATCCTTATCGCCGGCGCCCTGGGCCTTGCCTATTATCGCGCGTCAATAAAATCGGCCTTTGGAGCCACCGCCGTATTACTTTTACTGGCCATAGGGTCGGGCGCTGCTTTCCTCTGGATTCTAATCCATATCGCCGTTACCGCCGTGCTGGCATTGTTGAGCATCACTGCCCTGCGGCGGCAGGCCGTCTCCAAGCCCCTGTTCAGATGGTACAAACGCAGCCTGCCGGTCATTTCCAACACCGAACAGGAGGCGATAGACGCGGGCACCGTCTGGTGGGACGGAGAGCTCTTTTCCGGCAACCCGGATTGGCGCCAGCTGCTCCATAGCGGCAAACCGGCTCTGACCTGTGAGGAGCAGGCCTTTCTGGACGGTCCGGTCGAAAACCTCTGCCGCATGGTCGATCCATGGAACGTCAACTTCAACCAGGCGGACGTGCCCGAAGATGTCATGGCCTATATCAAGCAGGAAAAATTTCTGGGCATGATTATTCCCAAACAGTACGGCGGTCTCGAACTGTCGGCAGTCGCCCAGTCGGAAGTGCTCTCCAAGCTGATGGCGACAGGGGGTGTCGTGGGCAACGTGGTTGCCGTTCCCAATTCGCTGGGGCCGGGCGAATTGCTGCTGAAATACGGCACGGAGCAGCAAAAAGACCTTTATCTGCCGAAACTGGCTGCCGGCCAAGAGATCCCCTGCTTTGCCCTGACGGCGCCCCTGGCCGGCTCCGACGCAACTTCCATCCCCGATACGGGCCTGGTCTGCCGGGATAAATGGAACGGCAGGGAAATCATCGGCATGCGCCTGAACTTCGACAAGCGCTATATCACTCTGGCACCCATCGCCACGCTGGTGGGCCTCGCATTTAAATTGCAGGACCCGGATCACTTGATCGGCAACCAGGACCATTACGGCATCACCTGCGCCCTGTTGCCCAAAGACACACCGGGGCTGGAAATCGGCAGCCGGCATCTTCCGGTGGGGGATCCGTTTTTAAACGGCCCTGTCCGCGGCAAGGATGTTTTTGTACCGCTGGACTACATCATCGGTGGAACGGACATGGCCGGCAAGGGCTGGCGCATGCTGGTCAACTGCCTGTCTGCCGGGCGGGCAATCAGCTTGCCGTCCATGTCCAACAGCCTGGCCAAAACAGCCTTGGCCGGCGCGGGGGCGTATGCCAGAATACGCAAACAGTTCAACATATCCATCAGCCGGATGGAAGGCATACAAAAACCCCTGGCGCGAATCGCTGGCCTGGCCTACATCATTAATGCCGCCCGTTTGCATACGGCATGGGCGGTGGATCAGGGCTCCAAGCCGTCGGTGCCTTCCGCCATCCTCAAATATCATTGCACGGAAATGGCCCGGACCATCATCAACGACGCTTTCGACATCCATGCCGGCAAAACCGTAATGAAAGGTCCTAAGAATTACCTGTCATCGGCTTATGAAAGTATCCCTGTGGCAATTACCGTGGAAGGGGCCAATATCATAACGCGCAGCCTGATGATATTCGGTCAGGGCGTTGTCCGGTGCCATCCGTACATCCTCAAAGAGATGCAGCTTGTCCAGCAGGACCCGTCCCCGGAGGTCATGGAACAATTCGACAGGGTCCTTTTCGATCATATGGGTTTTATCTGTACCAACGGGGCCCGTGCTTTCGTCCATGCCCTGACCGGCTCCTATTTCATAAAAGCCCCCGTGGATTCTCCCACCGGCCGTTATTTTCAGCATCTGACCCGCTTGAGCGCGGCCTTTACCCTGACCGCCGACATGGCCATGTTGATCCTGCAGGCATCGCTCAAACGCCGCCAGATGCTTTCCGCCCGCCTCGGAGACCTGTTAAGCATGTTGTACCTGACGAGCATGGTATTAAAACACTATCATGATCAGGACAGCCCGGCGGAAGATCTTCCGGTGGTTGAGTGGGCCTGTCAGTATCTTTTGAACCGGTATCAACAGGCCATGCAGGAAATCATTCAAAATTTTCCCAATCGCCTTGCGGCGCTGAAACTGCGCTGGATCACATTTCCATTGGGCGCCCGTTTCAACCCTCCGCCGGACAAATTAGACGTCCGGGTCAGCAATCTCATCGTCCGGGATACGGAAACCCGCAAACGTCTGCTGGACGGCCTGTATGCAACGCCGTCCGCGCTGAACCCGCTGGGACGACTGAATGCCTTGTTGTCCGTGGCAGATGATATGGAATTGTTGGAGGAAAGACTTGCGTCCGCGGTTCATTCCGGACAATGGAAGGCAGGGGATGCGCCGGATGATGTCGATGCGGCCGAGGCCGCCGGCATCCTGTCCGGCGCAGAAGCCGGGCAGCTGCGCGACTACCGGGCGCGGGTGATGGACGTCATCCAGGTGGATGAATTCCCATACGGCGCCTTTACTCGCCATTGCCCACCAGGTTAGATGAGATGATACGACCTTTCAGATCGCTTCAATCCTTATGGGTTAAATGCTGTCGATCCTCTTTTTTATTAAATCAGGGATCCTCTTGCCATGAATTACAGCAAGAACTATTACCTTTGCTTCTTCAACAAGATAAATGATTTTGTATGGAAACCTTTTGATGATGTGCTTTCTTATTCCTTTATAACCGGATGAATAAACTTCCGGATTTCGTTCTATGAATCTAATGCCTGCATCGACCTGCAATAGGAAGTCATATCCCAATCCCAGCCTTTTATCTTCATACCAGGAAAACGCTGCCTTCAAGTCATTTTCGGCTTCAGGTCTGGTTATGACTTTATATCTCATCCCTTAGCCACTATCCTTTTATAAACATCTTCCCACGGAGAGCCCAAATCTGGGTTTCTATGATACGCCTCCAATCGTTCATCAATTATCCTTTTTTCATCCTCTGTGAATTCGACAGCCTCGGGTTCAGTTGCTATCGTATCCCAGATGTCCTCCACAAGCTGAATCCTTTCAGGTATTGACAATGCAAGGGCATCTGTTGCGGTTATCTGTTTCATGGTTTAGACCTCCTATCTTACTACTCGGTTTCAATATATTTTATCAGATTGGTCCGATCCAGAAAATATTAAAGCATACCAGGGGAAAATAGAAAAGAACAAAATTAAACCCGATAAAAGGAATCAGATCAACCGGAAGGCCATCAAAGATATTCCAATCTTAACGGCAATGCAGGTAACACAGGTCCAGTATCGTTTTAACGGCATGAACAGCCTGTTTATTCCTTCCTCTCAATATCCCGGTAAGCTTATCGATATATTCCTGTTCCACAGCAGTGTATTTGCCCGCTTCATATTCTTTAGAGGGTTTTTCAATTTTAGGTGGTGAAGGTTCTGCTTCATTAATATGCTTAGGCCCTTGGCCGGTCCATATCCAGGTCGGGTGCACCCCGAATTTTGCGGCCAGCTTTCCGATATTATCCGATGAGGGACTCGTGTCTCCATTTTCCCACTGCAGGATGGACTGGTAGCGGATATCAAGCTCTTTTGCGAGCGCTTGCAGCGACAGGCCTGCCTGTTTACGAATTAATCTGATGCGTTCGCCGCGCTTTTTTTTGCTCTGATTATTCACGATTTATCTTCACAAGTTTGTTAAACACTTTCAATACAAGAAAAACCTGTAATTTTCTTGACAATTACAGGTATTAACTGTATTAACTCCAAACACATGGATATTTTTTGCAAAAAGATTAGTATCCGTTCACGGTTACCGGTTCACAGTTCACAGTTCACAGTTCACAGTTTTTTCAATGAACTATGCAACGATTGAAGCATTATCTCCAAAAGAGGACCCCATAATTATCCTCTACCTTCTATTTTTTTAACCGTGAACCGATAACTGTAAACCGTGAACGGTTACAAAGATTATTAAAAGGCTGTCTCAGGCCTGTCCGCCGGCGAACGGAAAATGCAATGAAAGACAGCGCTGAAAAAAATGAGCTCAAAAAGCATGCGGCGTATGAGGAAGGGCCTTCAGAAGAGTCAGAAAATCATCCCGTCTCATCCAACGGCAGGCGGCCTATGGATGAAAAAGAGGTTAAATTAAAATTATCTCTTGAATGTTCAGAGAACTTTGCCAAAGATGTTTTAAACGGGCTTGCTTATCTATGGCAAGGGCAAGGGGGGGCCAGGCAAAGAGAAATTCATTATACCGCCCGCGACACCGAACAGATGAGACCGGCGATAAAAATCGTCCGGGTGGGTTTGCAACATGTGCTGTCCATGCCCACTGTCAGTGAAAATCAGATTCAGGATCAAGAGAATCAACCGGCGCCGTCTTCGGCAAAGTACTTAGAGCAGCCCGCAAACCCCAAAAGGCAAAGAATGCCTTTGATAATTTTTTCGGCTGTCACGGTCTTGCTGGTGGCCATCGGCGGTTACAACTATCTTGATTACAAGAAAAACGAATCACTGGCTGTCGCCGGACATAACAATACGATAAGAAAGGAAAAAGCTTACCATAACATTCTTGCCCGTTATCATGAGGATCTTCTAAACAGCCTGGATGAATTGACCGCCAATATTAAGATGAGGAAACTTTTCCCTGAAATCACCACGATGGTTAATTTCGCCAGATTTAAAAGAGGTTCGGACCTGGCTGGAAAAGCAAAGGCCGCCATGGAATTCATTCAGGTGGTAAAAAAAAGATTTGATGAGTGGATAGACCATCCCCAAGATTTCTATTTAAAGGCCGGCAAAAAGGACATGGCAGACTTTCTGGTTGAATGGCGCAAGACCGAAAAGTTGCTCAACAAACTCGAAGCGGCACAGCAAGACCCTTTTACGATATTACCCCAGTTGTAGCATGACTTGGTGATTATGGCTTGCAGCAAGCCAGCGACCCGACCCAAATTGAAGCCCCCCGCCGCATGGCGGCGGGGACTTCCAAGCACCGGTCAATGACGAAAAAACGACACGGTTATATGCGCCTGCGTCAGCGATTTTTTGATTTTTTGCGGGCCACCCTGACGAACCCCAGCAGGCCGGTGCCCAGCAGGATCATGGTGCCGGGTTCCGGGACGGGCGTGGCCGGACCTGGCACGGTGCCTGATGCGCCTTGTCCAAAGGAGCCGTCACCCGATGCACTGAGGTATTGGGTGGGCAGGCCGAAAGCGGTAAAATACAGCGCGCTGCTCGATGCGCCCTCCAATATATTTATATGAGAATACAGGAGTCAGAATAGAGAATACAGAATAAAAACAATGTGATGGTTATTCTGGCTCCTGACTCCTGGCTCCTGGATTCTCATGCTTCGTTGTGCCCGTCCCGGGCATGGGGGTTAGTGCCGAATTCGTAAGTGATCACCCCCCCCGTGTTCGTAATATTCGTAGGATCTACGCCGCTGCCGGTATAACCCGTGCTTATGCCGGCGGTGGTGAAGATATAAAAATTTTGAAAACTCGCATTTGTCGCGTCATCGTCGGTTTCCTCATTTAAGTAAAAGGGAAGATCGACCTTTGGATCTTTTTTTCCTTTGACATAATTTTAATTTTTTTTGATTGGAAGTAAATACTCTTTGGGACTGATTTTTATCGTATATTTAAAGTGTTATGAATACGGAAGGGGTATGATTGGAACACGGCGATATCATGCTTTAGTATGAATCCAGACGTGCCCCTTCACGTAATACATTCTAGTAATTTTATATGAAAATAACCATTTTCATCTTTCGTTGTGCCCGTCCCGGGCATGTTGGTTAGTATGGGTCTTTCCAATTTCCGCCTGAATGCAGCCGCTGCTTTCGGCTTGACATCTTCTTTTCTTTTTGACATGCTCACCCGGTCTTACGCCGGGAAATTTCCATGTTTGAATCAATGGAGGATAAAGGATGTATTATAAAGACCTGCGGGACTGGATAAAACAGGTGGACGAATTCGGCGAACTGGCGCGCATCGACGGCGCCGACTGGGACCTGGAGATCGGCGCCCTGACCGAGATATCCAGAAACCTCAAGGGCCGGGAGGCGGTCCCGGCGCTGCTCTTTGACAGCATCCCCGGCTATCCGGCCGGCTACCGCGTAATCACGAGCCTGCTGTTTTCCACCCGCCGGGTGGCTCTTACGGCCGGGATAGCCCCCGAGGCGGACACGCTCAAATTTACCCGCGCGCTTTTTGAAAAGGTGAGCCGGTCCGCCGCCATCCCGCCGGAATTCGTGGCCACCGGGCCCGTGCTGGAGAACGTGCAGGAAGGCGGGGACGTGGACGTGTTGAAATTTCCGGCGCCCAAATTTCACGAGGAGGACGGCGGCCGGTACCTGGGAACGGCCAGTGTGACCATCACCCGGGACCCGGACGACGGCTGGGTCAACCTGGGGACC
>JAUYIZ010000134.1 GCA_030688615.1 Desulfobacterales bacterium
ATTTTTCGCAAGGTCAAGGAAATCAAGGAATTGCGCGGAGACGTACGAAGGTACGTCGCACAAGCGATTCCGAAGATTGACGCCGAGATTGCGGAAAAGGGCCATTTATGGATGGAAACGGGTTAGTGCACGGCCATGGACATCTTGAACAGGGGCAGGATAATCGATGAAACGATCAGGCCCACCACCGCGCCTAAAAAAATCAGGGCCAGGGGTTCGATCAGGGAAGCAATCGTCTTGAGCTCCTGGTCGATTTCGGTATCGTAGAATTCAGCCAGCCGCAGCATGACCTTATCCAGATTGCCGGACTCTTCGCCGGTCGCAATCATCTGCTTGACCGATTCCATGATAAAGGGGGATGCGGCAAAGGGCTTTGAAAATGTTCCCCCCTGCTCGATTTGACTCATGATCGTGTCGATAAATTGCCGGTAATAGGCGTTGGCGAGGGTGGTTTTGGTGACCTTCAAGGCCTCGATGAGCGTGACCCGGCTTGCAATTAAATTCCCCAGGGTCCTCAGCAGCTGATTGGTATATATTTTATTGGTCAGATTTGAAATCACCGGCGCATAGATGGCGAATTTGCCCATAAATTTCTTGCCGGCGCTGCTTTTAAACAAGAAGGTCAAGCCGGTCACCAGTCCGGCCAGCACCGCCAGATACCCCCACCAGTACCCGCGCATGGATGTGCTGGCAGCCATCAAAAAGCGGGTCGTAAACGGAAGCAGGCTTTCTTTGCCTTGAAAAAATGTCATAAACTTGGGCAGCAGGCCCACAATGACAAAAATAACCACCCCCAGGGCCAGCAGGCACAAAACCACCGGATAGGTCATGGCGGATTTGAGCTGGGCTACCAGGGCCTGCCGCTTTTCCTGCATCTCCACCAGCCGGTCCAGCATGCTTTTTAAGTAGCCTCCGGCTTCACCGGCTTTGACCATGCTGACGAAAGTAATGTCAAAAATGCGGGGGTAACGTTTCATGGCTTCCGAGAGCTGGCGGCCTTCCTCGATATCGCCGGTCATAGCTTGCAGGATTTCTTTAAAATGCGGGTTTTTGACCTGAAGCGCAAGGGCTTTCAGGGAAGTGGTCAGGGAAGATCCGACCTCCAGCATCAGGGACAGCTGGGAGGTGAACACGACAACCTCCTGGGATTTGACTTTCCGGCCAAAGCTGAACTGAAGGCCGCTGCTTTTTTTCCCCGGGGATTCGCCGGACGCCCGGGCGGATTTTTCCGCCGCTTTGGAAGTTTTCTGCTGGCTGGATATTGCCATTTCCCTGTCCGCTACATATCGATGGTGGTGACCCGGCGCACTTCGTCGAGGGTTGTGAATCCCTGTAAAACTTTACGGTGACCGGCGTCTTTCAATGTGCTGCTCTTCTCTTTTTTCCTGAGATACCCTCTGAGAACGTCAATGCTGGGGTTGCTTAATATGAGAGCTTGAAGCCCTTCATCCATCTGCAGCAATTCGTACAGGGCCAGACGGCCCTTGTACCCCGAGTCATGACATGCCGAGCAGCCTTTTCCCCTGACCAGAGAGACCTGCTTGTTTTCAGCGAGGCCCAGTTCGACGGCTTCGACTTTGGGGGCAAAATAGCGGGTCTTGCATTCGGGGCAGACCGATCGGACCAGTCTCTGGGAAAGGCATGCCAGCAGCGCGGAGGAAATGAGGTAGGGTTCGATGCCCATTTCCAGCAGACGCGTGATGGCGCTGGGGCTGTCGTTGGTGTGAAGGGTGGAAAGAACCAGATGTCCGGTCAGGGAGGCCTGGACGGCGATTTCGGCTGTTTCCCGGTCCCGGATTTCACCCACCATGATAATGTCCGGGTCCTGCCGGAGGGTGTGCTTGATAAAGCGGGCGAACGTAAGGCCGATGGAATCCATGATCTGGTTTTGATTGATCCCCGCGAGGTTGTATTCCACCGGGTCTTCGATGGTGACGACATTTTTGTCCGGGGTGTTGAGCAGGTGAATCGCCGAATAAAGGGTGGTGGTTTTTCCGCTGCCGGTGGGCCCGCAAACCAGAATGAGTCCGTTGGGGCTTCGGACCAAGGATTTAAAGGTTTCCAGTTCCTCCGCTTCAAAACCCAGCTGGTTAAGATCCAGGACAGCCTGGCTTTTGTCCAGAATCCGGAGCACGACCTTTTCTCCGTAAATGCTCGGCATGGAAGAAAACCGCAGATCCACAGTCCTTCCGTCCACCTTGACCTGAATGCGGCCGTCCTGGGGCAGGCGCCGTTCGGCAATGTCCAGGTTTGCCATGACCTTAAGGCGGGAAACCACCGCGGCGTGCATTTCAAATTTCGGGGCCATCAGCTCGTATAAAACACCGTCGATCCTGGCCCGGATGCGAAATTTGTCTTCCTGGGGTTCCAGGTGGATATCGCTGGCCCCGTCGCGAATGGATTTTAGCAGAATCATGTTGGTCAGGTGAATTACCGGGCTGCCGCCGGCCATATCCGCCAGTTCGGCGGTTGCCTTTTCTTCCCGGGTTTCCACCAGGTCGATGTCGTCGTCTTCCATGCTGGCCATGATATCGTCGATGGCCGCATCCTGGCGGTAGCTTTCGTTGATCGCATCCATGATATCATTGGCGCGACAGAGGACCGGTTGAATTTTCAGGCTGGTAATTTTGGCGATCTGCTCGAAAATGAAAATCGCATTGGGGTCGGCGGTGGCCAGGGTCAGGGTGTCGTGGACCCGAAACATGGGGACCACTTGATATTGCGTCGCTTTTTCTTTGGGCAGCACATGAACGACCATCGGATCGACCAATCCTTTCCGGAGCCAGACATGGGGAATCCCCAGCTGCTCCCCGAGCAGGTTGGCCAGTTCCTCGTTGGAAAGAATTTCCTTGCTGACTAAAATCTGACCGAGCGGGGTGGACGTCTCTTTCTGGATGCGAAGAAATTCATTTAACTGTTCGGGCGTGATCCGTCCCTGGTGAACCAGGATTTCACCGATTTTTTTTCGTGTGGTCATCCGAAACAGGTTCATCATCTGTTTTTTATCGCTCCTTGCAGGTCCGGATAAATCTGGAAAACGTTGGCCAGCCGGGTGACGAGCAGAATGTCCTTGCACACATTGTTGGCGCTGATCACCTTCAAGGCGCTGCCCTTGGTTTTCAGGGCGTCGTTGATTTGGACGAGTATTTCCAGCGTGGCGCTGTCCATAAAGGCGACGGATTTGAGGTCCAGGATGATATCGGTCTGGCCCTGTTTCAAATATTTTTGAAACGCGGCTTCAAGCTCCTGACAATTTTGATGGGTTAAGGACCCTTTGGGCGTCAGGATCATGTGGGAGCCGACCCTGGAGGTTCCGATGTTGGATGCGTTCATTGCGCCTGGGGTACCTCTTGTTTGTTATTGAGGAGCCGGGCGGAAACTACTTCTCGGAATACTTTGACGATTTCCGGGTCCAGCTGGGTGCCGGAACTTTCCTCTATGATCGCCAGGGCCACTTCGGGCGGTTTGGCCGCCCGGTAAGCACGATCCGAGTTAATGGCATCAAAGGTGTCCGCCACCGCGATGATCCTGGCGATAAAAGGGATTTCTTCTCCCATGAGGCCGTAAGGATAGCCTGTGCCGTCAAAGCGCTCGTGGTGATGCAGCACGCCGGGAACCGACCCGCTCAGCTGTTCGAGAGGCTTGATAATATTGCGCCCCTTTTCCGGATGACTCTTGATGACTTCATACTCTTCATCGGTTAATTTAGCCTGTTTGTTCAAGATGCTTTCCGGGATCCCGATTTTCCCGATGTCGTGCAGGATCGAGGCCCATTTGAGTATATTTTCCTTTTCAGGGTCCAGCTCCATCTTTTGGGATATCCACAGGCAATATTGATTGACCCGTTCGGCATGGCCCCGGGTGTAAGGGTCTTTGGCTTCGATGGCATATACCAGGGACTTGACCATGTTGACGCCGAAGCGCTCCAGGTCCAGATAAAGATCGGTGTTCCGGATCACCGCGGCCACCTGCTCGGCCACGGAGATTAAAAGCCGCATTTCACCCAGGCGGAAAATTTCTTTCAGGTTGAAGGACACCAGGCCCAGCCATCCGTAAAAATACTCGGCGCTCTGAATTTTAACCCCCAGAAAACGATAGGGGGATGCGCCCAGTGTCATATAATCCGGCATTTGTCTGGAATCGTTGAGAATAAAATAATTTTCCGCAAGGGATGGCGCATCCGGCGGGATGGCCCTGAGTATCCCATTGATGAAACCCTGCAGGTCGGATATCTTGCCGGCGGGAATCCCGGGATTGAGAATGGCGTTGAATTGCGGCCGATCCGGAAACTGGGCAAAGGCCATATCCGCCCGCATGGTCTCTAAAATTTGTCCCACCAGGTCGTTGAGCATGGCCGTTGAAAAGCGCAGGGTCTTGACCTGGGTGCCGATGGTCGAGTACAGGTAAATGTCTTCAAAGCTCTGGGAGAGTTCTTCCGTGATTTTCTCCACCTCTTTCTTGGAGATCAAATGGTCTTGGATAATTTCGGCCAGACTGAAAAGAAATGTCTTCATGGCCGGCCCTAAGCTTGCTTTCGCGTTTTCCCCGTAAGCGATCAGTGCGCCGACGGTCTCGTTCCTGTTTTGGATCGGCACCCCCACCGCAAGGGTGTTATTGGCGAGCGTTTCATTGCCGTCCTGTTGCCCGCGGATGATCCGGGCGGATAATCCGCGGATCTGTTTTTGCAGGGCGCTGTTTTTTTCATGCGGGCGGGAGGAAAAGACAGGGCCCCGGGCATCCCATATTTCATAGCTCGTCGGGCTGAGTTGAGACAGGCCTAAAAAAAGATTTTTAAACAAGCTAATGTCCATCGCGGTCAATCCCAAAATAATTATCGATGATTTCAAGTAATTTCGCCGGGCTGAAAGGTTTTTCCATAAACACGGTGTCTGTCATTTTACTGATCCAGTCCCTTTCCTCCGGAGATATCCTTGCGGTCATGATCACGGTCAGGTAGGGACGGGTTTTTTTGATTTCATTGGCCATTTCACAGACGGTTTTGCCGTCCATTTTGGGCATCATGATATCGGATACCACCGCATCGGGTTCCTGAGAACGTATGAGTTCGAGCCCCTCTTCACCGTTGACGGCGGTGATGATCTCGTAGCCCCTGCTTTTAAGCTTCAGCTCGATGACCCTCCGGATGTGCGCTTCATCATCCATCACCAGGATTTTTTTATTCTTTGGCAAGGTAATACTCCTCTTTAGGGATCCGAATGGAAAAATGGGTCCCTTTCCCGAGTTCGCTTTGCACAGTAATCTCCCCGTTGTGAAGCTGGACGATCTCGGCCGTTATGGCCAGTCCAAGCCCGCTGCCCATCTGCGTTCTCACTTTGTCATCGTCAGCACGATAGAACTTCTCAAAAATGTGGGGCAGGTCTTTTTCGGAAATGCCGTGTCCGGTATCGGTAATGTCAAATGATACGACCTGGTCCTGTTCGCTGATGGCAAAAGTGATCGTTGCGTTTTCAGGAGAATATTTAACGGCATTTCCCAAAAGGTTGATAATTGCCCCTTTCAGCAGCTCCTTGTCTGCAATCAGCGTGGGGAAATTATCCGGGATTTTTGAATTGATGGTAATCTTTTTGTCATGGGCCGCCGCTTCAACGCTCTTGATGCAGTCTCCCAGGAGCCAGTCTGTTTTCACAAGGCTTTTGTCGATGACCAGATTGCCCATTTCCATTTTGGTCAGATTCAGCAGGTTCTGCACCAGGCGGGCCAGGCGGTTGGTTTCATCGTTAATGGTGTTGTAAAATTCTTTCTGCATTTCCATATTTTCGACTTCACCATCCATCAGCATTTCGCTGTACGACTTGATGTTGGTCAGGGGGGTCAGCAATTCATGGGAGACATGGGCGATAAATGACTGCTTGGCATCTTCGGCCGACTTGACGCTGGTGACGTCTATAAAAGAAAGAACTTTATCCGAGAGCGAATTGCCGTCAGCGGTCAGGTAAGACAGGATAACTTTGAATATTTTTGCCGGTGCGTGATCCGGCAGGGTGGTTTCAAACGGCTGGATGTTGGCCGAGTGGCCAAATCCTTCGTGCCGGGAAATATAAGATCTGATTTCAGCATGTTCGATAATTTCATACAGATCGTGGTCGATCACGTGTTTTCGGGTCTTGCCCAGCAGGGTGAGCATAAATTTGTTGACATGCGTGACGTGGTTTTGCAGGTCGGTCAGGATGACGCCGAAGTCGAGGGCATCCAGAAGGGTGATGATCCGGTTTTTCTCAAACGCGAAGACGCCCAGCCGGGAAGACAGCTCCACGTTTTCGGCGGAAAGCTTGTCCAGCTTGGCCTTGTATTGAACCAGGGACTCGTCCAGGTGCGATATGACGCTGGCCACGTTTCCCTTTCTGGGAATGTTTCCGCTGGATAAATCATTTGCCTCGGAGAAATCGCTGAAATCCGGTTTGGAGCTTTTTAGATTTTTTAACGCGCCGGTGATGGCGAAATAGCAGATGATGGCAGTGCCGACAATAAAAAAAGCGAGCACAGCCATGAGGCTTAAACGTTCTGAAGAAAATATCGATACCGGTGACAGCTTGAGCCCCATCCGGATAACGCCCGATCTTTTTCCGAGACTGTAGAGGGGCTTGGCAAATTCGTAGATGGTATTTTCAGGCGAACGGGTCTTGAAAGCCTGGTTAATCAGCCCGGCGGCAAAAAGGGATGTCTGCGAGACCTGGCCCGGTATTTTTGACGCGATCTCATCCGGCGCCATGGAAAGCAGAACGGCGCCGGTGGCATCGTGCACGAAAAAGTAAGCCAGTTCTTTATAAAAGGAATATTCCGTAAGGGTTCTCAGGAAATAATCTCCATTGCTGTCTTTAAAATCTTTCATGGGATACAGGGAAAGAAGGCTGACAATATGAAGGCCCCGGTTGATGACATCCCGTGTGTGGGATTTGGTCTCAAACTTTTGTAGAAAATTCGACAAAATGCCAATGCCCATCAGCAGGAAAATCAGTATGGCTGAGAGTATGCGAAAAGATTTCATTTCGATGCCCTTACCTTGATTGCAGCTTAGATCGAAGATGGATGATCGGTGTTTCCATTTTCCATAAGATCGCTATTGTCTGCCATTTTTTCAGGAAAATCAATAAAAATCCCGAACCGGATTATAGCATCGAAACTTTAGGCTCTTTATGTTATAAGCAAAAATCCGGTCTTGCAACGCAAACCTTATCTTGGTGCGGGAAAAAAATCAACGATGAAAATGAACTTCACGGCCCGGCAGGCGGGTCTTACTGCGCTTTTGGCCCTGACCTTGTTTTGCGCCGTCATTTACGCCAATACCTTGAATGTCCCTTTCGTATTTGACGATCTGCCGAATATCGTGGAAAATTCCAATATTCACCTGACCGCTGTGGACGCGGAAAAGCTCTTTTCGGCCGCGTTTAAAGGTTCTCCTTCCAGACGTCCGGTGGCAAACCTCACCTTTGCCCTCAATTACTATTTTCATCAACTGGACGTGAAAGGTTTCCATGTTATCAATATCCTGATTCACCTTGCCAACGGGATCCTGGTCTATATTCTGTCCCTGAAGACCCTGTCCCGGTGGGAGGACACGGCCGGACAGATCCCCTGGCTCCCGACATCCCGGTATCCCTGGTTTTCACTGTTTGCGGCGCTTTTTTTTATCGGGCACCCGCTGCAGACCCAATCGGTCACCTACATCGTGCAGCGAATGAACAGCATGGCGGTGATGTTCTATCTGCTGGCTCTGATTCTCTATATCTACGGGCGGCTGAACACCAGCCCCCTGAGACGGCGGCGCCTCTATCTGGCCGCCTTCGGGGCCTGGGTCCTGGCGCTGGGTTCCAAACAGACTGCCGCCACGTTTCCTGTGGTCGTATTCTTTTACGAGTGGTATTTTTTTCAAGGCCTGAACAAAGAATGGCTGAAAAAAAATATAAAACTTCTCGTTGTCCTGGGTTGTGTTTTTGCATTGATCGGCTGGGCGTATTTTGGCGGACAGCCGCTGACTCAGATCCTGGGATCCTATAAACTCCGGGATTTCACCCTTCAGCAACGGGTTCTCACGCAGCCGCGGGTCATCATGGTCTATCTGACGCTGTTATTTTTCCCGCATCCGGCCAGATTAAATCTTCTTCACCATATCGCACCGTCCAATTCTCTGTTTGATCCCGTCACCACTTTTTTTTCTCTGATTTTCATCCTCGGCCTCATGGGGCTCGGGGTCGCAACGGCCCGGAAACAACCCCTGATTTCCTTCTCGATCTTCTGGTTTTTCATTCATCTGGTGATAGAATCTTCCCTGGTGGGCCTGGAGCTCATATTTGAGCACCGGCTGTATCTGCCAATGTTCGGCATCGCCATCCCGGCAAGCTGCCTCTTATTTTTTCTCTTTTCCAAACGAAAGTCATGGGCAATGGTTATCGCCCTGTCGATCGTCCTGCTTTTAGGCTGGGGGACATATTCTCGGAACCGTGTTTGGCAGAATCACATTACCTTATGGTCGGATGTCATCGAAAAAAACCCCTACAGCCACCGGGGGCACTACAATCTGGGGGCTTATTTGATTCTCGAGGGAAAACTGGAAGCTGCCGTTGTCCATTATCTGGAAGCGATCCGCCTCAAGCCTGACTATGACAGGGCCTATAATAACCTGGGGGTCGTTTTCGAATTACAGGGAAAATTGGCCGAGGCCCTGGCCCGGTATTCCGAAGCCGTCAGGATTAAACCGGATTTTGCCATAGCCCACTATAACAGGGGCGTGATTTTTGAAAAACAGGGCCGCCTGAAAGCGGCGGTCGAAAGCTATCTGGAGGCCCTCAGGATCTCTCCTGATTTCGGGGAGGCCTACAATAATCTGGGAATTGTTCTGGCCGGGGAGGGGAAACTGGAAGCGGCGGTCCAAAGCTACCTGGGGGCATTGCGGACCCGATCCGATAATGCCGAGGGGTATAACAACCTGGGCGTGGCGCTGGAAGGGCAGGGCCGCCTGGAAGAGGCGGCCCATAGTTATCTGGAGGCGCTTCGCATCCGGCCCGATTATACCGAAGCGCTTAACAATTTAGGCGTGGCGCGCACCCGCCAGGGGCGCTTCCAAGAGGCGGTTGTGCTTTTTGAAAGCGCGCTCCGGATAAAACCGGACGATGCCGGGGCCCATAACAATCTGGGGGTGACGCTGGCCCGGCAGGGCCTTCAGAAAGAGGCCATGGCGCACTACTCAAAGGCGCTGCAGATAAAACCCGATTATACGGAAGCGCAAAATAATCTCGGAATCGCCCTGGCCGACATGGGACGTCATCCGGAAGCGGTGGCGCAGTTTAAAGACGCGCTCCGGATGAGACCCGGAGACGAAAAAACCCGCCGGAATCTTCAATATGGTCTGAAACTGCTGAATGATACTTTGGAGAATAGGGCTCAAGGGTTCAAGGATTGAAGACCCTGCAGTAAGCTGCGGGGAATGTTTTGCCTTACGGCAATGCTGCGCAGCGACCGAGAGGAATTTTTTCCATTTACTGTCATTCCCCGGAACTTAATTTTTAGGAGTTAATTGCATAGGCATCTTGGAAATTTTATTCAAACATGGAATACTTGGTCCTACGGGCCAGGTCAGGGATAGATGGCTCTGCCATGGCGTTTTGGGTCTGAAGTTACAAATTCCAAGCACCAAATTCCAAACAACACCCATGCCCGGGGGCCGGGCACAACGAAGGATGAAAATAGGCTGTTGATATAAATGAGTGAGTCACGGTAAACCACTGATAAGGGATTTTCAATAAACTTAATCAGGAGGAAGACCATGACTCAGAAAGATGATAGCAAAATTATCGAGGTTGTGCACCCTATTTGTTGCGGATTGGATGTTCATAAGGAAGAAATATCGGCCTGTGTTATTTTTCCTGACAAGGATGGTAAAGACCAATATGCCATCAAGGAGTTTGG
>JAUYIZ010000116.1 GCA_030688615.1 Desulfobacterales bacterium
GTCCTGTCGCTCGATGCCCCGGCATATGATATGATGCAAGGCACCCGGCGCATCTATTCTGGCTTGACGTGGCATGAAACTTTAATCTCATAACCTAAAGTAAAAAGAAACGCCTAATTTCAACCCCGTCCCTCTTTTTCCCGTCCCTCTTTTTCCCTCCTCTTTTTCCCTCTTTTTCCCCGTGAGGTTTAGCGCTAACCAGTCTTTAGCCTATTCCCTTTGCGCTATGCCCCATGCCCTTTCCCCTTTCCCCTGCCCCCTGATCCCTAAACCCTATACACCTTAACCCGCACATGATCGGACGTGCCGCCGGTCTCATCGGTGAGCTGATAGCTCAAGGGCGTAATGGGGTTCATGCTCGGCCAGTTCAGGTCCTTTGCTACCGGGGTTTGCCAGTGCCCGAACATGTGGGTGGCCAGCACCACCTCCGGATGTATGCCTTCGCGGACGATGGCTTTGGCGCGCATGCGGCCCACCGCCGATTCCACCCAGACCTGGTCGCCATTTTGAATCCCCCGTGCCCTCGCGGCAGCCGCGTTTATGGAGATGCCATCGTGGCCCATCACCATTTTTGCCGCTTCGATCAGGTTGGGAATGTCCGTGTTGCCGCCCCAGGCAAACTGCATGGACCTGCAGGTGATCAGCCACAGGTCATAGGCTTTGCCGGTATCCCACAGGGAGGGGATATCGTGCCATTCCGGCAGGGCCTGATACTCCTGCAGCTGGTCATCCCAAAAGTGTGCCCCCACGGCATGCAGTCTTTTTCCCAGCTGCTCGCCCACTTGCTTTAAACGCTCCTGGTAGGGGAGTTCATAACGCAGGCCCATTTTTTTCATTAATGCGTGCAGGTACCAGGGTCGCAGAAATACCGGCCCCATCACGATGCCCTCCAGTTTGGGATACGGCACCAGAAAAGCGCCATGCTCCTTATACCACGCCAGGTCGTGTTCCTGCTGGCCGCGGGACATGGCGCGGGTGACCGCCTTGCACAGGCGGTCATAGATCTGCTCGACGGAATACTTTATGCCGGGTTCCAGGTGGTAGTCAAAGGCCGGGGTTTTCAGCGGTATGCCGACGACGATGCCGGCATTGATGGCTTCATTGTACGGCTCCAGCAGGCCGGTTCTTGCCGCAAGCTCCGTAAATATATCGGAAATATCCCGCGTGTTGTTGACCGGCGCCACCACCGGCTGCCGGATGGCGACGCCGGCCTTCTCCCAGAAGTTTTCCAGGTAGCGCACCCCGCCGACGCGAAAGAGCTGCAACGATTCCAGGTCGCCGCATTCCGGAAGCACCACGTCGGCAAAACTGCTGGTTTCATCCAGGACATAGGCAAATGCCACGTGAAAAGGAATCCTGGCCATGCCTGCCAGGATTCTGTCTGTATCGGACTGGGATACGGCCGGGTTCGTCTTGAAGGTAAACCATATTTCAGGCGGATCGGAATTGGGCCAGCCCTCCGGCGCGCCCGAGAGGTTCAGCCATGCCAGATGATGGGCGCCCATGGTCTGGTTGCGATGACTCGTTCCGTTCAGCGGTGTCAGGCTCGACCAGGCATCCCGGGTCTGGGGCGGCCAGGCCCAATTGCCGGCATCTACCGGATGCAGCGGAAACTCGTTAAAACCATCCGCACTTTTGGCCAGGGGGCCGCCTATCTGAACAAAAGTTCCCAGGTGACCTCCGGGAACTTCAAGGGCTCCCACAATGATCTGCAGGACATGTTCGGCCCAGACCGCCTGAAACGACCCCGGCCCGTTGCTGACTCCTTTTCCCAGATAAATGTTGACCGGCCGGTACGGCAGGCGGGTGCCCTCCACATCGATGGTCGCGCCGATCAAGGCGTTATCGGTGAACTCCCGGGCGATCCGGCGAATGGTTTCGGCTTTGACGCCGGTGATTTCAGCCGCCCATTCCGGTGTAAAATCCTGCACGTGTTCGGTTAAGAGCGCAAAGGCCGGCCGGGCTTCAATGCCGTTTGCCTTAAATTTTCCTTCCAGCGCGTACGCCTCGATATCCCCGGCATCAAAGGGCCTGGCTTCGCCCCTGGCGGCATCCCACACCAGAGGCTTGCCCGTTCCGGGATGCCGCACAAAGTTTCCGTCCGGCCCGACCAGATACGGGCTGTTGGTCATTTTTTGCAGGAATTCACTGTCCCAGGTTCTCAATTCCCAAAGGATGACATAAAGCATGGACAGCAGAAAGGCAGCGTCTGTTTTCGGGCGAATGGGGATCCACTCGTCGGCGGTGGCGCCGGTCACCGAAAGCTGGGGTTCGATCTGCACCCGGCGCATGCCCCGGGCCCGCGCTTCAGAATGCCGGCGGATCCCCACAACGCCGCTGCTGGCGTTGGCGTTGCAGCCAAAGGCGAGAATATAATTGCACCGGGGCACATCCGCCGCGCACGTGAAAGCGCAATGCCAGAGCTCGCCGTAAATGTGCTCGGAGTGCATACAGCGTATGCCACCGCCCGCCCCGAAAGCGCGGTCAAACGGTCCCCAGGCCGTAAAAAAGGCGTCCATGGTGCCGTAATAGGCCGGCGGCGTGCCGTCCGCCCCCATGGTCATGGCCAGCCTGGGACAACCCGCTTCGTTCAAAACGCCCCGGGAACGTACCTCCAGAAGCTTTTCAGCCACCAGATCAAGCGCTTCCTCCCAGCCGATCTCCACCCATCCGGGGTCTTCATCCCGGCCCTTCTTCGGATTGGTGCGCTTGAGCGGCGATTTAACCCGGTTCGGATTGTAAAGCTTTTGAATCAGGCCGTAGGCCTTCAGGCACACCTTGGCATCGCCCGGATGGCAGTCCGCAAAAGCAGGGTTTCCGTCAATCTTTACTGCCACGCCGTCCCGGGTTTTCACCCGCAACAAATCAGGTCCGGCGTTGCATTGGAAGCAGTAGGTGGGAATCCAGGTTTCCTCAGGACTGTAGTCCGTGTTGGCCATGCTGGTCCTCCAGGAATGAGACCTCGTCTAGAGACCTTTGCAAAACACCCCCTTTCGCCCAATTTCGGCGTCAGGCTCAAATTTTAATCCTCAAAATACTCAATGTATTCTTGCGGTTAAAATTTTCGACTTCCTTGAACTTGAACGAAATCGAGCCTTTTTCAAAGGTCTCGTTTATAATACATTTTCCGGCAACTGCCAGTAAACCCTTTCAGGGGTCATGGGCAATTGTCTTATTTGCGCGTTCACGGCATTATAAACCGCATTGGCCACAGCCGCTGCCGTCGGAATCGTTGTCGGCTCGCCGACGCCCAGGATGTCTTCCGGACTCCTGGGGTTTTCTTTTTCAAGAATGACCGGGATGATCCGGGGGACATCCTGCATGGTGGGCAGGCGGTAGTCGAGGAAAGAATCATTGAGGGGCCGCCCGTCCGAAAATACGACCTCCTCGCTCAACGCATAACCCAGTCCCATGGCCACGCCGCCCTGAATCTGGCCCTCGATGCCTTCCCGGAATACGGCTTTGCCCACATCATGAACCGCTATGACCTTTAAAACGTCCACCTTGCCGGTCACCCTGTCCACCTCCACCGCCACGGCATGGGCGCCGAAAGCATGAAAGGGGCTGCTGGCCCCCACCATGCTGTCAAACAGCCGCGGATCGGCAGGCGGTGACGGGGTCGTATTGCTGCCCGTCGCAACCACCGGCCCCCCTTTTTTCATGGTCAGCAGGTTGATGGCCATGGTGATGGGGATGCCGACTTTCTCGTTTTCACGCACATGGATTCGGCCCTTGTCAAATGCCAAAATATCCCTGGGGGCTTCCAGATGATTTTCCGCGAAGTCCAGCAGTTGATTTTTCACACCGTCGATGGCCTTGTGGACCGCCACCCCCATGGCCTGGGTGGTCCGGCTGCCGATGGCCCCGTAATCAAAGGGGCACATATCCGTATCGCCGCTGATCACCCGGATGCGCTCCAGAGCAATGCCCAGTTCTCTTGAAACCAGCAGGGCCATGGCCGTGTCCGAACCGGTTCCGATCTCTACCGATCCGATCAGAAGTATGGCGCTGCCGTCCTGATTGAACCGGAGGGTGGCACTGGAGCCGAAACCGGGAATCCCCCAGAATCCGCCCGAAATACCGATGCCAAAGGCCTTTTCGGGGTCCGTGGCGGTAAGATCTTTAAAATGGGTATGGACGGATTCCCGCAATTGAACCAGGATTTTTCGGTAATCGCAATCCGTCAGGACTTGACCGGTTGCGGTCGTGTCGTTGGGCTTGAAAGCATTTTTGAGCCGTATTTCAAAGGAGTCGATTTTCAACTCCCGGGCGATCCTTTCCAGTTGCGTCTCGGCGGCAAAATGGGCCTGGGGCGCACCGGGTCCCCGGCAGGGCCCGCAGGACATTTTATTGGTGTAGGCGCAAATACCTTCAATAAACAGATTGGGAATGTAATACGGACCTGAAATCATCTGAGCTACATTGGAGGTGGCCTTGGGCCCGAAATACGCATAGGCGCCCGTGTCCACCTTGATCAGGGCCTTTCTGGCCAGCAGGGTGCCGTCATTTTTCACCCCGGTCTTGATGGTGATCTCCATGGAATGGCGCGGCGTCGAACCTATGAAATCTTCCTTCCGGGTCAGCTCCATTTTGACCGGCTTTCTGGTTTTCAGGGCCAGCAGCGCGGCAATGGGTTCAATGGAAGAGCTGCCTTTTTGGCCGAAGCTGCCGCCGACCCGGGTGCCTGTCACCCGGATATGGGACATGGGAAGCCCTACATTTAAGGCGACTCCCGCCCGGATTTCAAAGGCCCGCGCCGTCCCGCACAATACATGCAGCCTGCCGGTGTGATCGACCTCGGCCACGACGGCCCGGGGCTCCAGGGGCGCATGATGGACCACCGGCACGGTATAGGTGTCTTCAAATATTCTGTCGCTCTGGGCAAAACCCTGCTCGACATCCCCTTTGTTTATCGTGGCATGCATACAGACGTTCCCCCCGCGCTTTAAGGGCATCGTAGTCTTGTAGGCGGCAAAGTCCTCATGAACCAGGGGTGCGCCGGCCGCAACGCTCTGTTCAAAGCTGAAGACCCCCGGAAGCTCCTCCAGATCCAGCTCGATCAAGGCCAGCGCCTGCCGGGCCGTTTCTTCGTCCACCGCGGCCACGGCCGCCACCGGTTCTCCGATGTAACGCACCTTGTCCCTGGGCATGACGACTTCGTCCTGGACCGCCTGCCCGGTTTTTACGTCCGGAAAATCTTCAGCGGTGATTACGGCGTAAACCCCTGGAAGGGCCAAGGCCCTGTCTTTTCCAATCTTTTTAATGCGCGCATGGGGTACCGGGCTCCGGAGGATTTTTCCGATCAGCATGCCCGGACGTCTGATGTCGCCGGAGAACATCGCATGGCCCGTGGTCTTTTCCGGGGCTTCCAATCGTCGGGTTTCAGACGCCATTTTTTTTCTCCTGTTTCCTAAGATTGTTGCGGCGCAGCCGCCGCTCTAACCGCCCGGACAATTTTGTCATAACCGGTGCAGCGGCAGAGATTGCCCTGCAGATAGTGGCGGATTTCAGCATCCGTCGGGTCGGGATTTTCATTCAGAAGGGCCGCTGCCGTCAAAATCATCCCGGGCGTACAAAACCCGCACTGAACCGCGTTGTAGTCCACAAAGGCCTGCTGCAAGGGATGCAGGCCGCCTTCCGTTCCCAGCCCTTCAATGGTGGTAATTTCTTTTCCCTCAACTTCCGCGGCCAGCACCAGACAGGCGTTCACGGGCCGGCCGTCCATCAACACCGTGCATGATCCGCAATCACCGGCATCACAGCCTCTCTTGGTTCCGGTAAGATCGAGCTGTTCGCGCAAAAGCTCCAACAGTGTCTGACCGCCAAGGACTGACGATGTTATTTGCCGGCCATTGAGCTTGAATTTAATGGGATTGTTCATCTTTGATCTCCGATCTCTCCTGTAGATATGGCCCGGCGATAGGCCAACAACAGTCCTCGCCGGCAGAGTTTTTTAACCATCTCCGTACGGTACCGGGCGCTGGCCCGGATATCCGATATGGGTCGGCAGGCATGAGCGGCCGCTTCTGATGCTTCCCGGAGCACCCCGGTCTCCAGCCTGCTGCCTGCCAGAAGTTTTTCGACCGCAGGCACCCGCAGGGGTGTCGGTGCGACCGCGCCCAGAGCCATGCGGGCTTTCGAGATGGTTCCATCGGCATTCACGCTAAGCAAAACAGCCAGGTTGACCACGGCCAGGTCCATGGCGTTTCTCGTAGAGAGCTTAAGGTAGCAGCCCCCCTGGTGCTCCGCGCTGCGCGGAATTTTAAATGAAGTGAGAATTTCCCCCGCACCTAAAACCGTGGTGCGCGGGCCTGCAAAAAACGTGTCCAGCGCCATCGTCCTGAGACCGGTTTTTCCGAAAATTTCTGCCTGGGCGTCCAAAGCCAGGAGCGCCGGCGCCATGTCCGCGGAAGGTGATGCATTGCACAGGTTCCCGCCCACGGTGGCCCGGTTTCTGACCTGAACAGAACCCAGTTTCGCAGCGCTCTGCGCCAATAACAGTAATCCCCCGTCCGGCATGGAAGACGTTTCCAGTGTCCGGATGGTTGTCAGGGCGCCAATGACAAGCGCATTTTCGGATAAAGACAATCCCCTCATTTCAGGGATGTCCTTAAGGTCGATAACGCCCCGGGGACGTCTTTTGCCTTCCTTGATCTGAACCAGCAAATCGGTCCCGCCCGCCATAAAAACCGACTCTCCCCTGGAAGTGGATGCGGCTTCAAAGGCTTCTTTCAGGCTGCTGACTTTTTCGTAATCAAATTGCGGCATACCTCACCTTTCCTTAAGATATTTAGAAAACAATATAATGTAGCTCAAGCTGGAAATAACTTATTGGATTGCCTATCGGTAGAATGATCACCTTTAAAAAAGATACGCGGATATGTCAAGAACAATATTGGTGGGATTTCAGGGCATCGGTTGAAGCGCAACAGCGAGCGCATTCCCGGCAGCCGGCCGCAAAAAGCTTCAAAAGCCTCTTTGCGCATGGGCATTAAGGTGATATATTCGGCGATATGAAAGATGTGAACCCGACCCGTGTAAATTCTGAAAACCGATCCAGGCCCATTCGGGTCTGGGATCTTCCGACCCGGCTGTTTCACTGGACCCTCGTGATCCAGGTGATCTTTTCCTTTGTAACCGGAAAGATCGGCGGCAATGCCATGCAACTGCATGTGTGGAACGGTTTTGGGATCCTTGCGCTGCTCCTTTTTCGCCTGGCCTGGGGATTTGCCGGCAGCCGGCAGTCGCGCTTTGCGGCGTTTGTCAAAGGCCCGGCTACGGTCTTTCGATATGCGGCCACCCTGCTGCAACGGCCGGGTCCGCCCCCGTATCCGGGGCACAATCCCCTGGGAGGATGGTCGATAATGGCCATGCTGTCCGTCCTGCTGCTTCAGGCCGGAACCGGGTTGTTTGCCAACGATGACATCGTCACCGAAGGCCCCCTTTACGGCTGGGTCGGAAAAGCCACCAGCGACTGGATCACAGGAATTCACAAGTTGAACCCGGAAATTATTATTGCACTGGTGTCCCTGCACCTGCTGGCGATACTTTTTTATTATTTTTTCAAGCGCGAAAACCTGGTGTGGTCCATGATAACCGGGATCAAGCAGTGGAGCGGCCCCCCTCTGGAACCGGCCGAAAACCGACTATGGACGGCGCTGGTCATCATCGCTCTGACGGGTCTGGCAGTATATGTTCTGGTGCGATAAATAGATGGGCACTAACTGAGACCGCTTATTTGCTTCTGAACTGACCGTGACACTCCTTGCAGCTTTTAGCCACTTCGCCGAACTGTTTTTTGATCGCGTCCAGATCGCCCGTGCCGGCGGTTGTCAAGAGCTTTGCGGCCTCGACTTCCAGCTGCCGGGCCGCTTTTTTAAACTGGGCCGGTTCCCGCAGAGCTTCGGGTTTTAATTTGGTTTTCCCTTTATCGGCTCCGGGAACCATAAAAGCCTCCCAGGGCATTGCGGCCAAGGTGTTGACCAGCGCGGCATCGTGCGCCAGGTGCTCCCGGTCGTACGCGCTCTTTCCCTTTACCACCTCGCCCATGCGTCCGAAATGTTCGCTGATCAGCACCATCACGGCCTGCCGGTATTTTATGGCCTTATCCGGACCGGCAAATTGTGCCTGCGCGATTCCAAGTCCGCCGGCAACGATTACAACACCTGCCAGGATCTTACATAATCTTTTCATTTTTTTTCAATGCTCCTTTTTTTGGGGATCAGGTTTGCGCCTAATCGGCTTGAAAAGAGACGGGGATCAGGGGTCAGGATCTGAACAGAAAAAATATTTTCCCCGTCAATTATCGCAGTACGATAAGAATGAAGTTTGCTTTTACAAGAGGCCGGATGAAGATTTTCCCCTGCGGGGCCCTTGCGCTTCAGGGCGCCTTTACCGGCAAACCCAGGCCTTAAGTGTCTAATCGATACCGGAATAATCTGCGCCGGTTTTATACACATAATTATACTGTCTAATAATAACGGCAAGCCAGCGGTGAAACCTGCCGGGTCCGGCCGGGGCATCCCGCGCAGCAAGGATCCGCGCGCCAGCCTGTGAATGTCCAACTTCCTGTCACACAGTGCCTGATACGGCTCCGGTTTTAAAAAAATTATACACATAAAAAAAATACTTGACAAACCGATTTTATGTGTATAAGAAAGATTATAACCTGTCTATTTTTAAAAACACTAAATTTCTCTTCCGGAAAAATTTAGACAGCATAAGGAGTCTTTATGGACACTAATCAGATGATCACCAGCAAAGAGCTCCTCGGTCAGACCGGATTGTCTCGCGCCACCCTGAACAATTATATTAAACTGGGCATCTTGCCCAGACCGCTGGTAAGGAACCCCGGCCCTGGTGTAAAGGGAATCAAACAGATTGGATTTTTTCCGGTCAGCGTGCTGGACCGCCTCAAATTAGTCAAACGCTATAAACGTCAAGGAGGAACCATGGAAGAGATTGCGAGAAAACTGCAAGAAAATGCGCCGGTGTTTGATTTCCAGTTAAAAAAAGACGAGCTGACGGAAGCACGGAATAAAGACACCTCTGCCATAGGGCCTTCCCCAGCCTCAGGCAGACCGGGCCTGACACTGACCATTGAAGATATGAGTTTCCCTTCCTTTCTGGTCAACCACAACTTTGAAATCGAATGGATCAACCCGTTGGCCGAGGAACATATTTTCAACCGTCCCGTCAGCAAGATTAGCGAACTGGAAGCCAGAAATATTTTTAAGCTTTTTTTCAGCTGGGAATTCAGTTCCCATCTTAAAAACTGGCAAAACGTCATCGCAAGCCATTTTTCATTTGTAAAATCCCGCCTTCCCAAAAATCATCTCCGCAACCTTTACCAGGGCATTTCTGATTCGGAAATAAGGTTCCTTGAAACACTATACGATGACGAGACCCTTGTATCCGGTGAAAGTCCGCACAGCACCACCCTTCAACTGGTAAAAAAAGACGGCACCCTCGCACCCTACCAAGTCCACAGCATGTATTTCAGGGAGGGCATATTCTTTGCGTATGTCCCGGTCAATGCCATGGTCAATGACGTTATGGAGATGCTTTCCCAACGGGGAAAAATAATCACGGAACTGCTCAAGCATCGCATGCCGTCGCTGGTATCTCTGTGCGTGCTGGTGGCCGACCTTCAGAATTCGGTCAAAATCAGCGCTGAGCTTCTTCCGGAAGAATATTTTGAGTTAATCAACCAGCTCTGGAAAAACCTGCAGGGAACTTTTGACAAATATGACGGGATTTACGGCAAGCATGCCGGCGACGGCATGCTGTATTATTTCATTAAAAAACCCTCCACCAGTTACATCATGAACGCCATGTGCTGTGCCCTCGAAATCAAAAAGAAAATGAAAGAGTTCAATCACGAATGGAAGCGTCGCAAAGGGTGGCTCAATGACCTGTTCATTAACATCGGCGTCAATGAAGGACAGGAATTTTTTGGCGCCGTGAGTTCTTCATCCCACATAGAATTTACCGCTCTGGGCGATTCCATCAACTACGCCGGCCGGCTTTCGGATTTTGCCCGTTTCGGTTCCATATGGACCACAAAGAATGTCATCAGTAAACTGCGCCATGAAGACATGTCACACATCCGTTTCGGCGTATATCGCACCCAGAATGACCGAGAGATTTTTATCGAAAATTCCTTTTCGCGCGTCATTGACCTGTTGGGCAAAGATGTGCAAAAAAGCAGCAAATTTATGGACATTGCGACCGTTCCGGTCACGGAGGTCATCGAAGGTAAATGTTGAGGTATATCGGCCTGGCAACATTGTTTTTTTTTGCCCCCGTCGGTTCTTTTGCTGAACAAATACCCCGGGGCCTGCGGTGCGTTTTTCAATCTTATCCCGGTCATTTCAGCTTGATGGAAAGAAATATTTTACGCTGGAAAGACGGCACGGAAATGCTTTTCGATGATGGCCGGGTCAAAAGTTTTGCAATGCGGCTCCAAGCACCGGACCTGGAAGACCAGGTTTCCATCCCCTACCGCCCGGGAAAATCTTACGTCGTCCCGACGATTAATTTCGATCCCGGTCGCATTCGCTATGAACCTTTTTTCCTGAAAATGTACGGCAGTTCCCCGAACCATGTGAAGGCAAAACTCGCACCGGTCTATTGGCTGCCCGAAACCCAGCGCCGGAAAATTTGGATAACCTCCATAAACGGGGTGGATAAAAAGCTCCAGTCCATATCAAACGAACTGGACCGTCTTTCCCCGTTGCTTAAAAAATATGTTTCAAAAATATCAGGGACCTTTACCTGGCGCAATATCCGGGGCACGACGCGCCTGAGCCCCCACAGTTTCGGAATAGCGGTGGACATTAATGCAGATCTGTCCCACTACTGGATGGACCACGGACGCTTGCCCGGCAACCATCGAATCCATGACCACAACGTTCCGATGGAGATCGCAGAAATATTTGAAAAAAACAGTTTCATCTGGGGAGGAAAATGGTATCATTACGACACCATGCATTTTGAATATCGACCGGAATTGTTTTGCCGGTAACACAGTTTAATTTTCAAGATAGTGTCCATCAAAGAATCTTTTTGGGACACGACGGTGTTTCCAATTCATAAATGAGCAATTTTTCGCAAGGTCAAGGAAATCAAGGAATTGCGCGGAGACGTACGAAGGTACGTCGCACAAGCGATTCCGAAGATTGACGCCGGGATTGCGGAA
>JAUYIZ010000118.1 GCA_030688615.1 Desulfobacterales bacterium
AAGGACAAAGAATTTATGGAGCCCTTGGAGATAATCCAGGAAGTGTTTCAGGACCATCTCCACGCTGATCTGGACCAGAGGGATATTCCGGTTCTTTACAAAAATGAAGCGCCGGATCTGAAATCATCCATCGAAATGGGTAAGCGTCTGTTGCAGGCGTTTTACGAAGGCATCGACCTAACGGGGTTCGAAGTTGCTGATTTTGAACTGCCGCTGACAGCAAGGCTTTTCAATGAGGACGGCCAGCCGATGGATATGACCGTGACGGGCATCATTGATCTGCTGTTAAGAGACGCCAAGGGAAATATCATCGCCGTTGACAATAAGACAGCCAAGCAGCCTTACGCGCAGGCCACGGTTGATGAGGATCTTCAGTTGACCTCTTACGCCTATTTGCTCGCGTCGAACAAATATGTGGCCAGTACTGCCGATGTGTATTGCCGGTTTGATGTGATGCGAAAACTGAAAAAACCCAAATTCGAACAGCATTACACCATTCGCACCGCCGCTCATCGGCGAAAGTTCGCCAAAATAGCTGGGGCAGTTTTATCCGGTATTGATGCGCGGATCTTCATCCCCTGCAAGAGCTGGATGTGCGGCGACTGTCAGTTCATCAATGCCTGCCAGGCCTGGTAAGCCAACCCAATCATCAATCCATTACCCGAGAGCCTTGGTGAATTGTTCACCGGGGCTTTCTGTTTCTTAACAATCATACCAAAAAAGGAGACCGTAAAATGAGAACAAACACAACACTGGAAAACGTTATCAACCGCGTCCACGAACAATCTTCCAACAATTACGACGAAACCGTTGCCGTTCATGACATGCGCTTTGACAGCCTGGAACGAATGGACATCGCCGGTCAATCGTTCGGTGTGCTACCAAGCGCCCAGCGCCTTCTGGCTAACCGCTTGAGGGTTCCGTTTTCATACCTGGTTCGATGCCCCTGGGAGCTTCAGGCGGAGAATCTGAATTACTGGATCGAACGGGAAACCAGGAATCGTCATTCCCTGTTCTGCCGGTTTGATGGAAACAACCTGCGGGCGGTGTTCACCGAGCGTTACACAGCCATCGACCACATGGAGGTACTCACGAAAATGCTGGAATACGGCTTTTCTCCTTCCAGCGAGATTCATCTGTCCCTGGATCAGGAAATCATGGTGATGAAAGTTCCCGAGCGTGACCGGCAGTTTCATCTGTCCGAAAACGACAAGATCGTTCCGGGAATCAGCATCGCCAACTCCGAGGTGGGGGTTCTGGCCCTGTCCATCGAGGCGTTCTATCTCAGATTGATATGTACCAATGGCATGATCGCTAAGACAGCCATAGATGCGCGCTACAAACACATCAGCCGCAAGATCATGGACGAGTTTCCCATGGTTTTGGAAGGTGTGGTGAGCCAGTCCCGCCAGGGTAAAGACCGGTTTATGCTTTCCACTCAATCACCCGTGTCCAACCCCGAGAGCACCATCGACACCTTTGCCAGGCAGTTTCAGATAACGCAGGAGGAAGCCCAGATCGTCAAGCAGGCTTTTTACATAGAGCAAGGTGCGACCATGTTTCACGTCATTCAGGCATTCACCAGGGCGGCACAGGACAGATCCCTGTCCGCATCGGATTCTTATCGGCTGGAGAAGGCTGGCGGCTACATTCTCGGAATGGTGAAATCTTAACCAACTGAATCAACCAATCAACGAAAGCCCTGTCATCCTCGTGGTGGCGGGGCTTTCATATTTATGGAGGTGACCATGATTTATATCGGCATTATCGGAGCGCGCAAATATAAGGACAGGCAGTCTGTAATCGAACTGGTCAATGCGATACCGGCTGATTCGACAGTCGTGACCAGCTCATGCCGGGGCGTTTGTACCTGGGCTGGAAACGCAGCCAGGCATCGTGGACTTGCGGTGAAAACCTTTTCTCCGGATCTGACCAAAATTCGGGACCGGATTGAGATGGTGGAACGCTATTATGAGCGCAATCGCCAATTGATAGCAGCTTGTGTCATTGTCCATGCCTTTATCAGCCAGGAGGCGGGTCTTAGCGGGGGCACCAAGTTCGAGGTCCAGTATGCCAAACGCCTTGGCAAAGAGGTGTTCCTGCACTGGGAAGATTCGAGAGTCCAAAGGATTTGTAAAAAACAAAAAGCGCTTCCCTTTGGCCAGGAGGAAAAAAACTTTTCAACCGGCTGGCTGCAATTCTTTTCTGAAGCATTGAGCTAAGTCTTGACAAACAATCTGTGAAAGCCCCTGCTGGCTTCTTTCCGGCGGGGCTTTCGTTATCATGGA
Organism: Desulfobacterales bacterium; assembly: GCA_030688615.1. Lineage (GTDB taxonomy): Bacteria > Desulfobacterota > Desulfobacteria > Desulfobacterales > JAUYIZ01 > JAUYIZ01. The sequence continues at coordinate 2,289 of JAUYIZ010000118.1, forward strand.
GGTGTCATCATGACCAAAGAGCGAAAGGCCCCATCCGAGGGTCCGGAGCCGCTGGGCGATATCCTGAAGCGTGTTCTGGACGGGCGGATATTTATGCTGGACTGTGGCCATCATGCAGATCTTTACCCCGGTCCCGGCAAAGATATTACAATCTACAACGGCAAGAAACCTAAGATAATTTGTAGCCAATGCGGCTATTGATACAATCTGACAAGGAGAGGTGTGAAAATGAACGATTATTCCGGCGATTTTGATAACGACAATTTTATGGGCGACGATTCATTTGAGGACAGCTTCGATGAAAACCATGAACCGGAAGATTGTTTCGATGCTGACCGGGAAATTGAAGATGGGCCTGATGAGGCTGAATTTCATGAGGATGATTTCACCGCCGAAGACGCCTTTTTCTTTGGAGGAGCCATGGGATTTGCCTATGAGGAGGGGCTGGAGGAAGCTGAAAGGCGGAAACTTGAAAAGGAGATGGAGGATGAGAGCAACAGGGATTTGGAAATCTGAAATATACTTTTGGGGGGGGTAGTAACTCAGACTTGCCACAGGTTTTCTGGTCGACTGATAGCCTATGAGCTGAAGAAGATACCAAACGGGTATAATCCCGTTAGTCCATCCCATAAAAATCGATATCTTGTGGTTTTGGCTTGTCTATGATATTGAATTTGAGATTCTCAATCTGCATCTGATTTTCTAAAATAACATGTTTTCGATTCTAATGATAACCGATTATCACGCCAAATATTTTGCATACGAACTGAGCCGGATTGGAGGCAGTGGAATTGACCGGCTGGGGCGCGCGCTGTTTGACGCCTGTGTGGATCTGAATCCGCACCAGATCGAAGCCGCGCTCTTTGCCTTGCGCTCGCCCCTTTCAAAAGGGGCTTTAATCGCCGACGAGGTCGGCCTGGGTAAAACAATCGAGGCGGGCCTGCTAATCTGCCAGTATTGGTCTGAACGGAAAAGAAAGATACTGGTCATCACGCCGGCGTCCATTCGTAAGCAGTGGGCGCTTGAACTGTCTGAGAAATTTAATCTGTCTTCCATAGTAATTGATGCCAAAGCTTATCGAAATCTTGAAAAGGAAGGGAAACCAAATCCATTCCGGGGCAATCATATCATTATATGTTCCATGCATTATGCCGGGCGCAAGGCCGAACAAATTAAAGAAATAGCATGGGATCTTGTGGTGATCGATGAAGCCCATAAGTTGCGTAATGCTTACCGGCAGAGCAATCGTCTCGGGCAGGCGATCTGTTGGGCCACCGAAGATCGAAAAAAGCTGCTTCTCACAGCCACGCCCCTGCAAAACTCCCTGCTGGAATTATACGGTCTTTCCACCCTTATAGACCCGCAGTTTTTCGGCGAACTGCCATCCTTTCGCTCGCAATATGTCACCTATGGGGGGGACCTGGATGGTTTGCGGGAAAGGCTGCGAGCATTTTGCTGGCGGACCTTAAGAAGCCAGGTCTTGGAGTATGTCCGGTTTACCGAACGCAGATTGATCACCCGGCCTTTCAAACCCACCGAGCAGGAACACAAGCTTTATGAGGCCGTTTCGGCCTTTTTAAAACGGGAGGATAATTACGCTCTGCCCTGTGGACAGCGACATCTGTTGATATTGATCGTTCGGAAAGTTCTGGCATCGTCGCCCCGTGCCGTTGCCGGGACCCTGGAAGTTATAAAAAACCGCCTGGTCAAATTACAAAAGGAATGTCAAGAGAATGCCAAAGACCCAAAATCCGACATTGATCGAATAATCCTTACCGAAGAACTGGATGATGACCTGCTCGATGAAATTCTTGAAGATGATGAAGACCTTGGTGTAGAAGTTCCGGAAGATCAGCTCCAAAAAATCGATGAAAATGACAGCGAAATTGATCTTAAGCGGCTGGATGCAGAAATTGAGGAACTGAGCGCTTACATCCGCTGGGCGTACAGCATTGGAGTGGATACCAAAACCCGCGCGTTGTTAAAGGCTTTAGAAATCGGGTTTGCGAAAATGGATGAGATGGCTGCCGCCAAAAAGGCCGTTGTTTTCACCGAATCCATTCGCACCCAAACCTATCTGAAAGAGTTTCTGGAAACCAACGGGTATGCCGGAACCGTTTTGACCTTTAACGGGGCAAACCGTGATCCGGATTCCACGGCGGTCTATAATGAATGGCTGGTGAAAAATAAAGACACCGGTCGCATATCGGGCTCCCGCGGGGTCCAGATTCGGACCGCTATCATTGACCGTTTTCGCGATGGCGCGCAAATACTGATTGCTACTGAAGCCGCCGCAGAGGGCATTAACCTGCAATTTTGCTCTCTGGTCATCAATTTCGATTTGCCCTGGAATCCTCAGCGTATTGAACAACGCATTGGACGATGTCATCGCTACGGGCAAAAATATGACGTTGTGGTGATGAATTTTTTAAACGAACGTAATGACGCCGACCGGCGCGTTTATGAGCTGCTGGAACAAAAATTCAATCTATTTACAGGCGTATTCGGCGCTTCAGATGATGTATTAGGTTCCATTGAATCCGGCGTGGACTTTGAACGCCGCGTGCTGGAAATTTACCAGCAATGCCGCACGCCGCAGGAAATAGAGGCTGCCTTTGAGAAACTTCAGGCCGAACTGGAAGAGCAAATTCAAACCAAAATGAAAGACACGCGCCGGCTGCTTTTGGAACATTTTGATGAAGATGTTCATGACCGCTTGAAAGTAAACCTTACCGGGGCACAGGCGCAGCTTGACCGTATCAGCCAAATATTTTGGGATATAACCAAGCACGTGCTGAAAGATCAGGCCAAGTTTGACGATCAAGCCTTAACCTTTTTCCTGACGCAACCACCGCTTGCAGATACGCTTGCGGGACAATACCATCTCATATCCAAAGATCACGAGAATGTTTTAGGACAATACCTGTATCGGCTAAGCCATCCTTTAGGTGAATACGTTATCGCAAATGCCGCCGGCAGGCAATGTCCGCCATCTGAAGTTACATTTGACATTACCCGTCATCCAACGCGCATCTCGGTGGTGGAAAATCTCAGGGGAAAATCCGGTTGGCTCATTTTACAGCGGTTGCAAATCGAATCGTTTGATCAAGCGGACTATTTATTGTTTTCCGCATTTGACGATGGGGGCGCAAACCTTGATCAGGAAACCTGCGCGAAACTGTTTAACTGTCATGGCGCCGTCCAATCAACAGTGGTTCTTCCAGGCAGTGACGGCAAACGGCTCAATGCCGAGTCTAAGCGCCATGCTCAGGCGACAATCGCCCGCAGCCTTGAAGAAAATAACCGGCATTTCAACGAGGCCCGCGACCAGCTCGACAAATGGGCCGAGGACATGGAACTGGCGGCCCAAAAAGAGCTTGACGACATTAAAAGGCAGATTCGCGATATGCAGCGCCAGAGCCGGCAGGCCCCGACGATAACTGAACAGCACCAGTTGCAGCAGCAGATTAAAAAACTGGAAAGCAAGAAACGGAAACTGCGCGAGCAGATTTTTGATATCGAAGATGAAATCGCCGCAAACCGCGACCGGCTGGTGGAAGCGCTGGAAAAGCGTATGCACCAAAAAACGCACATCACATCGCTTTTCACCATTCGCTGGAAAGTGATTTAATATGAGGAGCATCCGATGCCGACCACCGAACAACTTCGCCGCCGCCTGATAACCAAGCTTAAAGAGCTGTTTCAACTTGATCAACCCGACCTGGATTTTGGCTTTTTTCGCATCATGCATGCCAAGTCCGAACAGGTAACCAGTTTTCTTGAAAATGATTTATTGAAAATTGTCACGGAGGCCTTCGGCCAGGCAGATGATGCCCGCAAAGCCGAGCTGCAGGTTGAAATTGAAACGGCCAAGGAAACAGCAAAACGCTATGGGGCCGCTGATCCTGAAAATGCACCCGCGGTCAAAGAAGTTATAGCAAAATTTAATGCCCTAAAAGATGCGACCAACGCCGAAGGCGAAGTTTACGATCATCTGTACCGCTTTTTTGAACGCTATTACGATAACGGTGATTTTATCTCGCTTCGTTATCACACCCGGGAAACGTCCGGCAAGGCCGCTCCCTTTGCCATACCCTACAACGGGGAAGAAGTTAAACTTCACTGGGCCAACGCAGACCAATACTACATCAAGACGGCTGAATATTTTAACAATTTTAGCTTTGATTTGCGGCAGGCCAGAGAAGTCCGGCCTCAATTATTAAAACGCCATCAAATCGATCTGCCTATCGAAGAGGACACCTCCCCGCTGCGGGTGCATTTTCGCATTGCAGAGGCCACTGAGGGCGAGCACGGCAATGTCAAGGCCAGCGAAAGCACCAAGCGCTATTTTATTATCCGCAAAGACAATCCCGTCGAATTAAATCAAGACGGCGAACTGGTCGTCTATTTTGAGTACCGCCCGGACCCGGAAAAAGCCGGGCAGGAAAACACCTGGCGGGACAGGCGCAATGCCGAGGCCCTGGAAACCATTCTGACAGCCGTTGAGAAAATAGACGGCACAGACGAATATAAACGCCTGTTGACGACCCCGGCCCCGACCGATAAGGACAAAAACCGACCGCTGCTGGCCAAGTATATCAACCGGTATACGGCCCGCAATACCTTTGACTATTTTATCCATAAGGATCTGGGCGGGTTTTTGCGGCGCGAGCTGGATTTTTACATCAAAAACGAAGTCATGCGCCTGGACG
>JAUYIZ010000119.1 GCA_030688615.1 Desulfobacterales bacterium
ACCGGAGAGAGCGGGACCGGAAAAGAGTTGATCGCCCGCGCCATTCATGAACAAAGCGACCGCAAGGACAGGCCTTTTGTGGTGATCAACTGCGGCGGCATTCCAGAGACACTGCTGGAAAGCGAACTGTTCGGGTACAAAAAAGGCGCGTTTACCGGCGCCGTACACGATAAAAAAGGACTGTTTGAAACCGCCCACGAGGGGACCATATTTTTAGATGAAATCGCAGAACTGAATCTGCCGATCCAGGTAAAGCTGCTCCGGGCCGTACAGGAAAGAATGTTTAAACCGGTGGGCGGCAACGAAGACATCTGGGTGGATGTGAGAATCATTTCCGCAACCAATAAAAGGCTGGAGGAAGAGGTCATCGCAGGACAATTCCGGGAGGATCTGTTTTACCGTTTAAATGTTATCGAGATCAAGCTGCCCCCTTTGAGAGAAAGAAAGGAAGACCTTAAGATTCTTATCCAGCATTTTATTGAAAAATACTCGCGGGGAATGGGAAAAGAAGTTTCCAAGATATCTTCCTATGCCGTCGAGATGCTGAATAAGTATGATTTTCCCGGAAACGTCCGCGAGCTGGAAAATCTTATCGAGCGCAGTGTTGCGCTGACCAGCACCAATATTATTTTGCCCGACAGCCTTGCGCTTTCCATTCATAAACGCCGCTGGCAGGAATCGAAAAGTCAGAACCTGGTTGATTTGAACCGGGTGGCCGAAGGCGTTGACCTGGATTCCATCCTGACCCATATTGAAAAAGCGTATATCGACAAAGCGCTGGAGTGCAGCGGGGGCAACAAGCAGAAGGCCGCTGAGCTTCTTGGAATTACGTATAGATCGATACGCCATCGACTTGAAAAAACCGGGATTGACGAATAACCCGATTAGATTTTTATGACAAATTTAGTCATGTTAATGACAATTTTTGGCAGCATTTCAAGATATTTTTTTCAAATAAACAGACAACTTTTTTTATTAATTTCATAACTATCTATAAATAAAACATATATTAAACATACAAACTTTATTGTAGTAATTGGCATCTAATATGCATTTAAAAGAGCGATAATGATAAAAATGGGGCGGTTAAACCTTTCAACAACGAGACCCCGGGTTTCGAAACCAACAAAAGGAGGAAAATATGCTACAAAAAATGAGAGGTAATAATCAAAAAGGTTTTACACTGATTGAATTGATGATCGTTATCGCCATTATCGGTATCCTGGCAGCCATCGCCATTCCCAATTTTATTTCCTATCGAAAAAGAGGGTATGATTCGGCGGCAAATTCAGACATCAAAAACGCCTATACCGCGGCCCAGGCCTACTTCACCGATTATCCTTCCGGAAACGTCACCAACGCCAAGCTGCTTGCATACGGATATAAAGCCAGCACGAGCGTGACCTTGACGGTCGTTGCACCCGGGCAAAGCGCACTTTCTATGACCGCCGCACATACTGACGGTACCAAGACCTATACAGTTGACAACGCCGGGACCATCGGTTTTTAAGAGTTATATTTTAAGCTAAAAGCTCACATTGAAGAGACCTTTTAAAAAGGGCGCTGGGGTATATTCCTCTGCGCCTTTTTTTTTTGGAGGACAGGTGTCGTAAAAGCTATGAATGACACGACAGGGTCCATCAACTCGGCTGCCGCAGGATGGGTCGTATTTCTGATCCCTTTCGGGGGTTACCTGTTCACCCTGTCCCCCAGCGTTTATGTAGGTGACAGCGGTGAATTTATCGCAGCTGCCTTTTCCCTGGGCATTGCGCATAATCCCGGATACCCCCTTTATGCGCTGGCGGGAAAGCTGTTTGCCTTGATTCCATTGGGCAACATTGCCTTTCGGCTCAATCTCATGTCCGCCTTTTTCGGCGCCATGGCGGTTTGGATTACCTTTCAGATCATTTGTCGGTTGACACGCTCCCAAAGCGCGGCCGTTCCCGCCGCGCTGCTTTTCGCCTTTTCTGCCACCCTCTGGTCCCAGACAGGGATGGCGGAAGTCTATGCGCTCCATATGTTTTTGGTGGCCTTGCTCGTGCGCCTGCTCGTCGGGTGGCATGAAACAGGATCCTTCGCCCGGCTGGTGCTGTTTGCGTTCGTGGTCGGACTCAGCTTCGGCAACCACATGCAGACGGTTATGCTGGCGCCGGCCATGCTTTTTTTTGTAATCCGGACGGATCCTGAAACACTTTTCAATTTACGCCGTTTGTTTTTCCTGATCTTTTTTTTCATGCTCGGGCTTTCCATCTATATCTACCTTCCGGTGCGCACCGAAGCAGGGGCGGCCATTCACTGGGGAGATCCCGACAGCCTGAAACGTTTTTTTCACCACGTGACCGCTGCGGATCACAGATCCGCTTATACCATAAATCAGTCCGGCGCTGCCTACGCTTTGCGGTTGGCCGGCGCCATGAAAGATTTATTGGGCCAGTATCATCTGCTGACTGTTTTTGCGCTGATCGGCTGGATGGGCCGTAATGATTTGAAACATAAAATCTTCTGGGTGCTGGTGATTATTTTTGACTTAACTTATACGGTTTTTTTAAACACCATAGCCCTTGAGATCACACCCTTTCAGCTTTCCAGCGTCATCGTCCTTGCCATTTTGATCGGTCAGGGGATCGCCCGGGTATTACAGTCCGGAGCATTGGACCCCCCGGGGCGGGGGCGA
>JAUYIZ010000127.1 GCA_030688615.1 Desulfobacterales bacterium
GAACCTGCGACCTACGGATTAGAAGTCCGTTGCTCTATCCAGCTGAGCTACAGGCGCACGGGAAAGACATAGCGGCTATATAACAATTGATTCGAGGATTGTCCATAAAGAAAGAATATGGTTTTAGAAAAAGAAAAAGACACGTCAAGCAAGGCGCTGGTCAAACAGGATACTCTCCAGCGGTACCTTGCTGAAATAAATAAATATAAACTGCTGACCCGGGAGCAGGAAGTCGAGCTCGGCATCCGGGTCAGGGAAAAGGGCGACATGGAGGCCGCATACATTCTGGTGACCTCCAATTTGCGACTGGTGGTGAAGATCGCCTTGGAGTTTCAGCGGGTCTGGATGCAGAACCTCTTGGACCTGATCCAGGAAGGAAACATCGGGCTGATGCAGGCGGCAAAAAAATTCGACCCCTACAAGAACGTCAAATTTTCCTACTACGCCTCATTCTGGATCAAGGCCTACATTCTCAAATTCATCATGGATAACTGGCGCCTGGTTAAAATCGGGACCACCCAGGGACAGAGAAAGCTCTTTTTCAAACTGAAAAAAGAAAAACAACACCTGCTCGAACAGGGCTTTGATCCGAAACCGAAACTGCTGTCGGACAAATTGGGGGTTTCGGAGCAGGAAGTGGTGGACATGGACCAGCGGCTCGACGGCTGGGATTTGTCCCTGGATGAACCCTTGAAGGGCGATTCCAGCACGGAACGGATTGAGCTGTTGAATGTGGGATCCGAATCCGCCGAAGACGCCATGGGCAAAAAGGAGATGGAAACGCTGCTTCACAATAAAATTGATCTGTTCCGGCGGAAAATGACCAAAAGGGAGTCCGAGATTTTTGACAAGCGCCTTTTTTCCGACGACCCGATGACCTTGCAGGAACTGGGCGATCTGTACGGCATATCCAGGGAGCGGGTGCGCCAGCTGGAAAAGAATATCATTAAAAAGATGCGGGCATTTTTCGTAAAGGAACTTCCGGACTTTGATTCGTTCAGTACCCCCAATGGGGCAACATAGAAATGAACTTCCAGCAAAGCAAATCCCCTCAGGGGATAACCAAAGCCTGGTCCTCAGGGCCAGGATATTTACATATAGGAACTTTCTTGATGAATAAGCATTTTTTCAACCTGGCCATGGTTGTGGTCATTTTGTATTTTTCCGGTTGTGCGTCCGCTCCCCCGGCCCCCCCGGAGGTCCGGGCGGAAAAGAAGCATGCGGATCCGGAAGGCAATCAGTATTATGATTTTGTCGAAGCCCAGATGAAACTGAAAGAGGGGCATCTGGACAAGGCCATTGACAATCTGAGCCGTGCCATAAAAAAAGATCCGGAGTCGGTGTATTTAAAGCGTGAACTTGCCGGTCTTTACCTGAACCAGAAAAGCACCACGAAAGCCCTGGATATTCTCCAGGAGATACTGGACAAGCACCCCCGTGACGTTCCCACGCTGATTTTGTCCGGAAAGGTCAATCAGCAGACGGGAAAGTTCGATGCGGCCGGGGATGCCTATCAGAAGGTCATCTCCATCGACCCGAAACAAATGGGTATTTATATCCTGCTGGGCGGGCTGCTGCTGGACAAAAAGGATTTAACCGGCGCTTTTACGGTCTATGAAAAACTGATCAAGGTTTTTCCGGAGTCCTATGTGGGGCATTTTTTCCTGGGAAAGATCCATGCCGAGCGCGGCAACCTGCCTGCGGCTGAAAAGGAGTATAAGCGGTCCCTGGAACTCAAGCCCGACCTGCTCCAGCCGCAAATGGAGCTGGTGGAGATATATAAAACCCTCAAGCAGGAGGACGCGATTGTCCAACTGTACAAGGACATCCTTGAAAAGAACCCCGCCAATATCAGGGTGGCCTTGGAGCTGGGATATTTGTACCACCAGAAAGGGATGACCGCGGAGTCTGATGACCTTTTGATCCGGCTGGGCCGCCAGAGCGTGTCGAACCCTGAAGTCATCCGGTTGGTGGTGGAGCTTTATATCGACCCAAAAAATTATGACGCCGCCATTACGGTGCTGACGGGCATGCTGAAGGGGGCGCCTGACGATTCGGACCTGCATTACATAACCGGTGTGGCCTACGAAAGCGCGCAAAACGATCAATCCGCGCTGGTGCACTTTGAAAAGGTGATGCCTTCTTCCAGGTTTTATCCCAATGCCGTTGTCAGCATGGCCTTTACCTATAAACAGCTGGGAAAAGCCCCGGAAGGCCTCAGCCTGCTGGAAGACGCTCTCAAAAAAACGCCGGAAAACGGCGAGCTCTACTATTATCTCGGGATGTTCTACGAAGAGCTCGAAAAAATAGACGCGGCGGCGGATATCCTGAAGAAAGGGCTGAAGATCGACCCGGACAATCCCAAGCTTCATTTCCGTCTCGGCGTTATTTACGACAAGCAAGGGGATAAAGAGGCGTCCATCGAGGCCATGAAAACCGTGGTCAGGCTGGACCCGAAAGATGCCAATGCCCTCAATTATCTTGGCTATACCTATGCGGAGCTGGGCCGGAACATGGACGAGGCGGAAAAGCTGGTCCAAGCCGCGTTGAAGTATAAGCCCGACGACGGTTATATTACGGACAGCCTGGGCTGGGTATATTTTAAGCAGGGACTTTACGAAAAAGCCCTGAAAGTTCTTGAAAAGGCTGTCAGTCTGGTCCCGGATGATCCGGTTATCCTGGAACACCTGGGGGATGCATACTTGAAAATGAACAACAAGAAAAAGGCGCTGGAAAGTTATAAACGCTCCTTGTCGCATCGAAAAAAAGATAAAGATGAAATTGAAAAAAAAATACGTAGCATCACAGAAAAATAATGAAATTTGTATATCAATCCTTCAGATGCCTGTGTATCTTTCTGGCCGTTAATGTTTTTCTGTTTGCCTGCAGTTCGTTAAAAACCCCTTCCAAGCCGCCGGCCGGTGTCCTGCGCCCAAAAGCGCTGCCCGACCCGGAACAACTTATATCCGTCCTGAAAAACAAGAACAGCGCCATAAAGACCTTCAAGGGCCTCGGCAGGGTAAAGCTGAAAAATGAAGGCGCCCTGCAAACGGCCCGGATGGCCTGGAGCGGGGCGCACTCCGGCAAACTGCGCATCGAAGTTCTGGGCGCTTCCGGTCAACCCCTGGCCAGCCTGGCCGATGACGGCCAGTGGGTTTCCGTGGTTCTGCACACCCGGGCGCGGTATTATAAAAAAAGATCCGGCAGCAGCGACCTTGAAAGACTGGTTTCCGTTCCCATGGATTCCGGCGGCGCCATCGCGCTGCTGACCGGACGCGTGCCGGTTGCAGCGCATCGCACGGCCATGGTGGCAGAAGACGGGGACGGGTATGTCCTGTATCTTAAAAAACGCTGGTGGGGCGGGTCAGAGAAAATATATTTTGATAAAAATCAAAAGGATGTCAGCCGGTTTGAAGTGTATGATCCCGAGGATAAACTCATGTACCGGGTGGTGTTTGAGGGGGTCCGGAACGTCCAGGGATTTCAGCTTCCCGGCAGACTGGTGATTGCCGATGAAAAGGAGATACTTTTTCAGCTGGATATGGACCGCTACTGGATCAATGTGCCGGTTTCATCTTCCCTGTTTGTCCTGACACCGCCGGGGTAGGGCAGGTTTGCGCCTAATCGGCTTTAAAAGAGACAGGTTTCGGGGGGGCAGGTGTCAAGGGATAGGCTAAGAGCATAGAGCAGGTATTGAGAACATAAAAGAAAAGTGGGGAAAGAGGAAAATTGATCCCATGCAGCAAGCGCCTCTCAACAAGATCAAAGCGAAGCTGAACCGACGGGAAAAGCAGATGCTGCTGCCCGGCGCGGCCTTAAGTTCAGACGCCGTGCGCCGGCTGCCTGAAGCCAACCTTGAAACAGGTTACCGACAGGCCTTCAGCGTGGATGTGGATAGAATTTTGCATTCCCTGGCCTATACGCGGTATATTGATAAAACCCAGGTTTTTTACCTGGTTAAAAACGACCACATCACCCACCGGGTGCTCCACGTGCAGCTGGTGTCCAAAATATCCAGGACCATCGGCCGCTTTTTGGGCTTAAACGAAGACCTGATCGAGGCCATTGCCCTGGGCCATGACATCGGTCATGCGCCCTTCGGCCACGACGGGGAAAGAGTCCTGTCCGATCTCTGCCGGGCCGGGGGCATCGGGATGTTTCATCACAACGTGCAGAGCGTCCAGTTTCTGGACCGGGTGGAGCGCAAGGGAAAGGGGTGGAACCTGTGCCTTCAGACCCTGGATGGAATTTTGTGCCACGACGGCGAAATCCACGATCAGAAACTTGAACCTGATAAGGGCGGCAGCTTTGAAAAACTTGAAAAATCCATCTGGGGAAAAAAATATACGCCGGATACACAGCTGATCCCCATGACCCTGGAAGGATGCGTGGTCCGCATGGCCGACACCATCAGCTACATCGGGCGGGACTTCGAGGACGCCCTGCGGTTGGGGTTGATGAAACGATCCGACCTGCCCGCCCCGATCGTGAAGGTGTTCGGCGATACCAACGGCGCCATTGTTTACCACCTGGTTACGGATGTCATTGACAACAGCTACCTGAAAAATCACATCGCCTTCAGCCCGGAGGTGTCCGATGCCCTGATGAAACTGAAAGCTTTCAATTACGAGCGTATCTACATGAACCCTAAGATTAAAACGCATCTGGGCGCCATCAAAACGCTGTTTACGATGCTTTTTGAGCGATATGTGGGGGACATCGACCGGCAAAATCGCTCATCGGTTATTTTTACTCACTTTTTAAAAGACATGACCGAAAATTATGTCGCCGGGTTTACCAAGGAAGAAATCGTGCGGGATTTTCTTTCCGGCATGACCGACCAGTATTTTTTAAGACAATGCCCTGAAAATATGCGGCCCGAGCCCATTATTTTTGATTCGTGAAGGCCCGGTGCTCCCGAATACAGGCAAAAAAGGGTTGAGTTTTCAGCGGGAAGGAAATAAGATTAAATTATGGAAACCATGTGGGCGCCGTGGCGGATTGAATACATTCTGGCTGAAAAGGAAAAAGGGTGCGTTTTCTGCAGGGCCCTTGAAACGCAGGCCGACTTGACGCTCTACACGGATAAAGATGTCCTGGTGGTCATGAACAAGTTTCCTTACACCAATGCTCATCTGCTGGTGGCGCCTGCCCGGCATGTTGCAGGCCTGGAGAAGCTGGGCAGGGATGAAATGGGGCAGCTGCTTTATATGGTCGATCGTTCCATGGCCATATTAAAGGAAACCATTCGCCCGGACGGGTTCAACGTGGGGATGAACCTCGGGAAAGTTGCCGGCGCCGGGATTGAGGAGCATATTCATTTTCATATTGTTCCCCGCTGGTTCGGCGATGTCAATGCGCTGGCGGTTTTTGCCGATGTGCGGGTCATCCCCGAACACATCCGGGCGACGTATGATAAATTGAAACCTTACTTTGGGAATATGAAGCAATAGCTTTAAGTTTTAGGATTTAAAACTTAATAAATGGAGATCATGTCATGAAAAGAATTAAAATCATTTTCTGGGTCGTCGTTTTCGTGTTCATCGGAATTGTCATTTTCCAGAACCATGATTTCTTCCAAAAAAAGCAGAGTTTTCACATCAACCTGCTGGTGTCCGATTACAAAACTCCGGATCTGCCCCATGCCGTAATTTTCCTGTTCAGCTTTTTAGCCGGACTCTTTTTGGCTTATTTCTTCAGCGTGCTTGAGGGGGTCAAATACAGAAGGGTCATCAAAAACTTAAATAAATCCGTTGAGAATCATCTGGAAGAAATGGGTCGGCTCAAAGAGGAGATGAAGATTTTAAAGGCCCATGTCCCTGAAGAACAGAAACTGCCGGGAGAAGAACCGCCGGGACAACAACACCATGATCAACCCTTTGAGCCCGGTTTCCAACGAATTTAATCCGGCATGAGCGCAAGTAAAATAACCCCCATGGTACAGCAGTATCTGAGCATCAAGGGAAATTATCCTGATGCCATACTTTTTTATCGGATGGGCGATTTTTACGAGATGTTTTTCGATGATGCCAAGGTTGCATCCAAACTGCTTGAAATAACGCTCACTTCACGAAACAAGAAAGAGGATGATCCTGTTCCCATGTGCGGGGTGCCCGCGCGAGCGGTCCAGGGTTATGTGGCGCGCCTGATCGAACAGGGGTTCAAGGTCGCCGTCTGTGATCAGACCGAAGACCCGGCCCTGGCCAAAGGACTGGTCAAGAGAGAGGTCGTGCGGGTCATTACCCCCGGGATGATCATCGAGAACGAATTTTTAGACGAAAAATCCAACAACTATCTGCTGTCGGTCGCTTCGGGCGGCGCCGGCATCGGCCTTTCCTGCCTGGACATCTCAACCGGCGCTTTCCGTATCGCCGAAACCGGAGACATCAGGGCGGCGCTTGACGAAGCCGTGCGCATATCGCCCAGTGAAGTCCTTTTTGCTGAAGGTTCCCGCAACGATCCCTTTCTTGCGCCCATAAGGGACGTTTTGTCGAACAAGGCCATAACCTATCTGGATGACAGCGCGTTCGATTACAAAAGCGGTCGCGAAAGACTGATCGAACAGTTCAAAACCCTTTCCCTCGAAGGGTTCGGCTGTGAAAATTTAAAAGCCGGGGTGGGGGCCGCCGGTGCGCTGCTGCACTACATCCAGGAGACCCAGAAGCAGAAAATCTCCCACTTGAACCGGATCGAAACCTATCACCTGGACGATTATCTCCTGGTGGATGACATCAGCTTTCAGAACCTTGAAATCATAAAAAATATCCGCACCGGGACCCGCAAGGGGTCCCTGCTGGAAATTCTTGACAAAACCATGACCGCCATGGGGGCGCGGCTGCTGAAAAACTGGTTGAGGTACCCGCTGATCCATCTGCAACCGATCCGGCGCAGGCTCGAGGCGGTTGACGAGGCCAGGAAAAATGTGCTGATCCGCAGAAACATCCGGGACCAGCTCAAATCCGTATATGATCTTGAGCGGCTTTCCAGTAAAATTTCCATGGGGCACGCCAATGCCAGGGACCTGCTCGCTTTAAAACAGTCCATACAGATGCTGCCCAATATCCTGTCCGGCCTTTCCCTGCTGGATGCCGAACATTATAAATGGAATGAAAATATTGAAGATCTCTATGAAATATCAGACGTCATCGAAAAGGCCATCCGGGAAGACGCGCCACCTCTGATCAGCGAGGGCGGCATCATTAAAACCGGGTACAACCCGGAGCTGGACGATTTGATCCGGGCCGGCCGGGAAGGCAAGGGCTGGCTGGCGCAGCTGGAGGTAAAGGAAAAAAGCGCCACCGGGATCAACTCCCTCAAGGTGCGCTACAACAAGGTGTTCGGATATTACATCGAGGTGTCCAAGGGGCAGACGGCTTCCGTGCCTTCCCACTACATCCGCAAACAGACGCTGGTGAATGCCGAACGATACATTACCGATGAGCTGAAAACTTTCGAATCGAAAGTGCTGGGGGCCGATGAAAGAAGAGCGGCCCTTGAATACGAGCTGTTCAATGAAATCAGGTCCCATGTCGTCAAAAATAATACCGGCATTCAGCAGGTCGCCCGATTTATCGCCGGGGTGGATTGCCTGCTGACCCTGGCGGAAGTGGCCGATCAGAATGATTACTGCAAGCCGGAGCTGAACGAGCGGGATGACCTGGTGCTTGAAGACGGCCGCCATCCCATGGTGGAAAAGGTGATCACCGGCGAGCGTTTCGTGCCCAACACCATCGGCATGGACAACGACAGCAACCAGATCCTGATCATCACCGGTCCCAACATGGCCGGAAAGTCCACCATCCTGCGCCAGGTGGCCATTTGCGTACTGATGGCCCAGATGGGATCTTTTGTTCCGGCAAAAAAGGCCTCCATCAGCATTACAGACCGGATATTTACCCGGGTGGGGGCCCTGGATAACCTTTCCCAGGGGCAGAGCACGTTTATGGTGGAGATGGAAGAGACGGCGAACATATTACACAACGCCACGTCCAGGAGCCTCGTGATTATGGATGAGATCGGCAGGGGGACGAGCACCTTCGACGGTCTCAGCATCGCCTGGGCGGTTGCCGAGTACCTGCATGATTTAAAAGGGCAGGGCGTAAAGACCCTTTTTGCCACCCACTACCACAAATTGACGGATCTGGCCCGAACCAGACCCCGGGTCAAGAATTATCATATTGCGGTCAGGGAATGGAATGATGAAATCATTTTTTTAAGAAAGTTGGTTGACGGAAGCACCAATCGAAGTTATGGAATACAGGTGGCGCGGCTGGCGGGCATTCCGGAAACCGTGGTCCGGCGCGCCAAGGAAATTTTATTTGATATCGAAAACGAAGAAAACAGCTTGAACGGAACGCTGCCCTTTGAAAAGGAGGGCGGGGCCTTGAAGCCCAAACCCCGGCAGCTGGATCTGTTTCATCCGCCGGAACACCACGTCGTTGAAAAACTTAAAACCCTGGACATCTCCAACATGACGCCGCTGGATGCGCTGATCTTACTGAATGAGATGAAAAAACAGGTATAGAAGTTATTAAGGACTCGAGGGGTCAAGGGTTCAAGGCAAAGGGCAGAGGGCAGGGCGCAAAAGGGGAGAAGGCAAAGGCATGGTCAAAAAGAAAGCATATGTTTATTTGTTACTGCTTGTCGGTCTTGTCACCTACTGGGAAACCGGGGTTGCCGCCGCCTCATCCAAAGATCAGTATTACCGCTCCGCTGCCTGCTACAACAAGCTTCTCAGCAGTCCTGCTCAATCTAAATACCGGCACAACTGGCTGACCTGCATCGAAAAATATCAGACCGTCTTTACGGATAATCCAAGCGGGACGTGGGCTGCCGCCGGATTGTACATGTCCGGAAAACTTTACATGGAACTTTACCAGCTGTCCCTTAAAGAATCCGACCGGCAGGAGGCCGTCGATATTTTTCAGCGGGTTGTCAAACAGTTCCCCAAGAGCAGGTATATGCAGAAAGCCCAGGCGGAGCTCAATCCGGTGATCCGCCAGAAAAAAAAGAAAGATTCCAGCAAACCCAGGTTCTATGCCGCGAAAAAGAAATCCCCGGACAGGCGGACCCCTCCCCAGGAAACGGTCAAAACCGGCGCTTCGATGGCCACCATCGCCGCATTGCGGTACTGGTCCAATCCGAAATATACCCGCGTTGTTATCGATGCGGACAGAGAGCTGGCGTACACCCACCGTCTTTCCGCCAAAGACCCTTCCAGCAGCAAACCCCAGCAGCTGCTGATTGAATTAAATCAGAGCAGACTGGACAAGGGGATCAAAAAGAAGATTCCCATCAATGACGACCTGCTCACAGATGCCCACGCCGCGCAAAACCAGCCGGATGCGGTTCAGGTGATGGTGGACATAAAATCCTTCAGAACCTACAAGATTTTTTCTTTACGGAACCCCTTCCGGATCGTCCTGGATGTGTGGGGAGGGGGTGAAAAGGAAGCGCCGGTTCACAGGACCCCGGACCCTGTGGTGCCGAAAGGGGGAAAGGTTATCAAAGGGGCGCTGGCCAAACAACTGTCGCTGGGGGTGAGCCGGATCGTGATCGACCCGGGCCATGGCGGACGGGATTTCGGCGCGTCCGGTTATTACAAGGGGACCTATGAAAAAGATATTGTTCTGAAGATAGCGCTGCTGCTTGCCCAAAAAATCCGGCAGAAATTAAAGGCTGAAGTTATCATGACCCGGGACAGGGACCGTTTTCTCACCCTTGAAGAGCGCACCGCCATCGCCAACACAAAAAATGCGGATTTATTCATTTCCATCCACACGAATGCCTCCGAAGACCCCAGAGCCTATGGCATTGAAACCTATTTTTTGAATCTTGCCACCGATGAAGACGCCATTTTGGTGGCCGCCCGGGAAAATGCCATTTCCACCAAGAACATCAGCGATCTGCAGGGCATCCTGAATGATCTGATGCAAAATGCCAAGATCAACGAATCGAGCCGGCTTGCCGTTCACATCCAGGATTCCATGCACCGGCATCTGAGAAAACGCTACCGGCAGATCCATAACAAGGGCGTAAAACAGGCGCCGTTCTATGTTCTGCTGGGCGCCCAGATGCCGTCGGTGCTGGTTGAAACATCTTTCATCAGCAACAGCAGGGAATGTAAAAGACTGAGAAGCCCGGATTACCAGGATCACCTGGCCGATTCCATCCTTGCCGGAATCGAACGGTACATTAAAGAGACCAATCCGACGGCATCTCTGCAGCGCGGTCCCGGAACGGGATAAATATCCTGGCCCTGAGGACCAGGCTTTGGTTATCCCCGGAGGGGATTTGCTTTGTTGGAAGTTCATTGTAGGATTGAAATTACAAATACCAAACAATTCCCAATGACCAAAATTCGAAAACCCAAACGATGTCTCGTCCTGGAAGGCTGGGGTCATTGAATATTGGAATTTGAGATTTGTTTGTAATTTGGTGCTTGGAATTTGTAATTTCAGACCCAAAACGCCATGGCAGAGCCATCTTTTTCTGACCTGGCCCTGAGGACCAGGTTATCCATACGGAATAAATCAGAGGGGTCGGGGGTCGGGTTTCAGGTTGCGGCTATCGGGGACAGGGCGGAGGCCGCATCCTTGTCCACCAGCCAGGTCACCTGCCCGTCCGGCGGATCCACCTGCCGGGCCGGAAGGCGGGCATCCGGATGGTTGAGCGTCCTCTCGAGAACCGGCGCTTTTGATTTCCCGGAGACCACAAAGAGTATTTCCCTTGCCCGGTTGAGCACCGGAAGCGTCAGTGTCAGCCGATAAGTATGAGGACTGCCACCGCACACACCCGACACCCAGGGTTCAGGGCGTGACCCCGGGGCGGCGACAAAATTATCGGGCCTCTCCCCGGGCCCCTCGAGAGTGTCTGCCGGGTCGGGGAACAAGGATGCCACGTGGCCGTCGGCGCCCACGCCCAGCAGGAGCAGGTCAAACGCCGGGGCGCGGTTTCCGGGCGGCCTGAAAATATCACGAAGCGTCCGGCTGTAAAGTGCGGCGCCCTGCGCCCCGGCCGGATCCAGCGGCATGGGGTGGACCTGGCCGGCGGGAATGGGGACCTTTTCGATAAAATCCTCTCGGGCCGCGCCGAAATTACTGTCCGGGTCTTCCCAGGGAACCATCCGCTCATCGGCCCAAAACAGGTGGGTGGCCTCCCAGGGGACTTTCGCAAGATACGGCGGTTGCCCCAGGAGCCGGTACAGGGGTCTGGGGGTCGACCCCCCGGAAAGCGCCGCCATGAAACGCCCGGTTTTTTCAACCCTTTGCCGGGCGATGCTGCAGAAAATTTCCGCTCCTTTCTGCGCCAGCGCCGCGGCATTTTCAACGATTATTATTTTTCGGTTGGTGTTCATTTCAGGTTTTTTCCAGATTCCATTCTTTCTTTTATAAAGAAAATTTGATATATCTCAATAACTATTTTATAATGAATTCGTTTCAAAACGAATTCATTACGTTTTAAGTTTTAAGATTTAAGTTTTAAGGGACCGGATGCCGTCAAGCCCGGCATGACGCGCCTGCACCCGGCAAAGGCCGAACCCGGGCCGGCCAGACGGGGAGTTCTGTAAGAATATTGATTCCCATGAGCGGTTGCCTTAACACTTAACACTTAAAACTTAACACTTAAAACTATTACTTATTGGAGGATATTTAATGGACTACAAGCATATTCTATTTCAGCTTGAAGAAAACATCGCCACCATCACCTTCAACCGGCCACAGGTATTAAACGCATTAAATTCAGAGCTGTTACAGGAATTCTCTGATGTATTGGATGAAATTGAAGAAAATGAGGAAATTCGAGTTCTGCTGCTTACCGGCGCCGGGGAAAAATCATTTGTGGCCGGTGCGGACATCAAGGAGCTGGCCACCTATACGCCTCTAGTGGCAAAAATCAAGACCAAGAAGGGCCAAACGGTGATCGGCAGGCTGCAACAGCTGCCCATCCCGGTGATTGGCGCCATAAACGGATTTGCCCTGGGCGGCGGGTGCGAAATTGCCCTGGCCTGTGACTTTGTGTACGCTTCTGAAAATGCCATGTTCGGTCTGCCGGAAATCAGCCTCGGGCTGATCCCCGGATTCGGGGGCACCCAGAGACTGCCGCGGCTCATCGGAAAAAACTTTGCCAAGGAGATGATATTCACCGGGAAAATGATCACGGCCGCTGAAGCCAAAGCCATCGGCATTGTCAACCAGGTCTTTACCCCTGGAAATCTTCTGGGTGAAGTGATGAAGACGGCCAAAGCCATCCGCGCCAAAGGCAAGGTATCTCTTCGGGCGGCCAAACAGGCGGTTAACGAGGGCCTGAACACGGATCTGGAAACCGGCTGCTGCATTGAAAACAATGCCTTTGCCCTTTGCATGGCCAGCCCAGATGCCGGGGAGGGGATGACCGCCTTTATCGAAAAACGCAAGGCCACGTTTAAAGGGGGTTTCCGGGACTGAACTTTTTCTTGACAAATTTGTCAGTCTCTTCATATAGTTATTCATTAAAAGTTATTTCAAAGAAGCTATTATGCTGGCCAACGTTGATGAGACAAAAGTAAAGAGTCCGGGCGAAAATTCGCTGCAGTCCGAGGTGGCTTACCGGACCAAGCTGCAGGAAATCTGCAATAAAATATACGCGGCCAAAAACCTCGATGAGATTCTAATCGCCCAGAAGGATGAAATCACCACCCTTTTTGCCGCTGAACGGTTGACGGTTTACGTCATCGACGGCAAGAGCCGCGAGCTGGTGTCCCGTTTCAAGTCCGGCAGCGAGATCGGGGAGATCCGGATTCCCATATCCACCAGCAGCCTTGCCGGGTACACGGCGGCCAAGCAGAAGCTGATCAATATTGTGGACGCCTACGATGACAAAGAAATTGCGGCCATCGATCCTGCGCTGAAATTCGACAAAAGCTGGGATAAAAAAACCGGTTTTGTCACCCGGCAGGTGCTGGTATATCCCATCATTTTTCAGAAATATCTTTTGGGCGCCGTCCAGCTGATCAATCGAAAAGATGGCGGCGCGTTTACAAAAGTTGACGAGACGGCCGTAAAAGAGGTGGGCAATATCCTGGGCATCGCCCTGTACAATCAGAAGCGCCTTTCCAGAAGCCGGCCCGGCAAGTTCGATTATCTGCTCGAACACCACATCCTCACCCAGAAAGAGCTGGACAAAGCCATCGCCGATGCCAGGCAGAGAAAAGAATTTATCGAATCCATCCTGCTCAACGAACTTAAAATCACCAAAAAAGAGCTTGGAAGCGCCCTCAGCCATTATTACAAGGTTCCGTATGTCGAGTATAACCCCAACACCTCCATCCCCGGCGATCTTCTGGCCGGGTTAAAGGTCCCTTTTATGCGCAACAATGCCTGGGTTCCATTGCGCATGGAGGAGCAAGACGTCGTCATTGCCACCGACGACCCCTTCAACCTGCAAAGGATCGATGAAATCAAATCGCTCTTTTCAGGTAAAAAACTCAAGTTGTGCGTTGCGCTGAGAGAGGATGTGCTCAGTTTTATAACGCTTTTCACCCACGATGAAAAACAGATCGCCGCCATTGACGATATCATTCAACAGCTGCAGTCCGAGGCCGAGGAAATCGAGGAGGCCGACTCGACTTTTGATGAAAAAGACAGCGCGGTGGTCCAGCTCGTAAACAAAATCATCCTGGACGCCTATGCCAGAAACGCCTCGGACATCCACATCGAACCTTACCCGGGAAAGTCAAACACTCAGGTCCGTATCCGGATCGACGGTGCCTGTCACCTTTACCAGACGATTCCATACAACTACAAAAATGCCGTTGTATCCCGCATCAAGATCATGTCCGACCTGGACATTGCCGAACGCCGCAAACCCCAGGACGGCAAGATTAAATTCAAAAAGTACGGCGGCAAGGACATCGAGCTCCGGGTGGCCACGGTCCCAACCCAGGGGGGGCTGGAAGACGTGGTGATGAGAATACTTGCGGCCGGCGAGCCGATCCCGCTAAACAAGATGGGCTTTGCGGAAAAAAACTACAACAACTTCATCAGCGCCATTTCAAAGCCCTACGGCATCGTATTTGTCTGCGGTCCCACCGGTTCCGGAAAAACCACCACCCTTCACTCGGCTTTAAGCTATATCAATAAAACCGAGACCAAGATATGGACGGCCGAAGACCCGGTTGAAATTACCCAGAAAGGATTGCGGCAGGTCCAGGTGGCGCCTAAAATCGGTTTTACGTTTGCGGCGGCCATGCGGTCCTTTTTGCGGGCCGACCCGGATGTCATCATGGTCGGGGAGATGCGGGACAAGGAAACCACCCAGATCGGCATTGAAGCCTCCCTGACAGGCCACCTGGTTTTTTCAACCCTGCACACCAACAGCGCCCCCGAGAGCATCACGCGGCTGCTGGACATGGGGATGGATCCCTTCAATTTTGCCGATGCGGTTCTGTGCATTCTGGCCCAGCGGCTTGTCGCCACCCTGTGCAAGAACTGCAAGGCGCCCTATAATCCCAAAAAAGAAGAATATGACGAACTGGTGCGGGAATACGGCCCGGAAGATTTCAAGGAAAAGGTCAACATCCCTTACTCGAAAGATCTAACGCTCTACAAGCCCAAAGGCTGCGATGCGTGCAACAATACCGGATACCGGGGCCGGATGGGTATTCACGAGCTTCTCATGGGCACCGACGAGGCGAAAAAGTTGATCCAGACCAAGGCCCGGATGGTGGAAATCCGTAATCAGGCCATAAAAGACGGCATGACCACCCTTAAACAGGACGGCATCGAAAAGATTTTTGAAGGCAAAGTCGACCTGCTGCAGGTCAGGAAAGTCACCATCAAATAGGGTCAGGGGGGAGGGGGACGCGTTCTTTCATTGGATTTTCAGCCTTTTTCATCGGCTTCCTTGAATTTTGCCAGCTGTTTTTCATAGTAGGCCCGGTTTTTCTGGGCCAGATCAAGGGCCCGCTTTCCGGCAGCCGCGGCTTCCGGGTACATGCCGTTAACAAAGTAGCTTTCCGCCAGTGTGTCCATCAGGTGGGGAGCTTCCAGGAGTTTGGCGGCCCTGCGGGCATATTCAAGGGCTTTTAACGGATTTTTGAACCGTTGATCTTCAACCGTGGCATAAAGCCATGCCAGGTTATTGAGCGCATGGGGGTTGTCCGGGTTCAGCTCGAGCGCATGGCTGTAGGCCGCAACCGTGGCGGCGTAATTTTTCATGCTGTAGTTTTGATCCCCCAGGATACTGTAGAGCGTCGAGTCGTTGGGCGATTTGCCGATCTCCCGCTGGATGATTTTCATAACGAAATGATCGTTGAGGTTTTTTCCGCCGTCCCCGAAATTCAGATGGTATCCCGCAGCGCCAATCAGTAGTAGTCCCGCAAGGTAGACCAGGATACTTTTCTTGATTTTACGGTTTTGCCGGGCGATCCACCCCCGGTCCGTTTCACATTTTTTCAGGTATGTGATGCGCTCCAGGATGGAAAAATGGTGCCAGTTGGGACGGTCCGGCGCCTGCCCGCTGGTCCCGGCGATTTTTTCCAGGGTGGATATGAGGGGTTTGCCGCTGTCAAACAGGGCAAAGACGTACAGGTCCGCCTGGCGTTCGAAGTTGCGCATGAAGTATCCGAAGATATACCTGAAATAAATCAGAAAAATCAAGATAATGGCCACACTGCGAATGCCGGAGATAATGGATGTCTGGTTCAGGTCGGCAAGGGTGATAAAGCGGTACACGGGCTCGATGAAGATGACAAAATAGATGATCAGGTTAAAGCTTGTAAAAGACAGGAGCATGGGGCCGGCCATGAAAAAGATGTAAAACAGGAGATGTCTTTTCTTGACGTGGCCGATTTCGTGGGCAATGACCGCATCGAGCTCCTCCGAGTCCAGGTAATTGAGCAGGGCTTCGGTCACCAGAATATACCGGAATTTTTTTGCCAGTCCCATGACCCCCGCGGTGAGCATCCTGCCGCCGAAGATGGGCCAGTAAAGTATGTCGGCTACCTCTACGCCGGCTCTTTGGCACAAGTTTTCGATGCGGGAACGGACCGGTCCGGCCTGGAGGGGTTTGCACCGCCAGAATTTCTGGATCATCACCGGACCGATCATGGCCACGGCAAAAAGAAATATGAGAAAGTAGACGATCTGACCTTCCGTGCTGAAAAAGAGCTGCCGGGGGTAATTGAAGGGAAGGGCATTGATGAGGTCCGAAATTATGGAAAGCAGGAACCA
Organism: Desulfobacterales bacterium; assembly: GCA_030688615.1. Classification (GTDB taxonomy): domain Bacteria; phylum Desulfobacterota; class Desulfobacteria; order Desulfobacterales; family JAUYIZ01; genus JAUYIZ01. The sequence goes on from JAUYIZ010000127.1 coordinate 16,212, forward strand.
GGGCAGCAAAATGGGCACGGAAAAGGAAATATTGGACGAAACATATTCGCGCCGCGGCAGGTCCCTGTCATACAATGTTTTATAGGCGCTATGGGCCAGGGTCCACATGACGGTCAGATAGAACACGAAAAGACCGACGAACAAGAGCGCCTGGAGAGTGGGCATCCTGGCAAAAAGCGGAACCTGGATGATAAATGTCGGCAGGTTCAACCCGTAGATGTTGACGGCAAAGACCATGATGGCCAGGATGGAGTGGCGGGTCACGAGGGCATTGAATTTGTGGTCCATGCGGTAGTGGGTTTCTCTGGCGGCCTGCTTTTCAATCCGATGAAACTGTATCCGGGCGGACAGGGAATAAGCGGCTGTCAGAAGCAGAAAAAGGAAAAATGCCCAAAAGGGGGTAAAGTATGTTTTGTCCGTGGGCTGATAGGTGGTGTAGATGAGCAGCACCACGATAAAATATATGAAATTGTTAAACATGGTTTTAATTCAGTCTGTTTTAGTGTTCCCGCATCCCGGCAGCCCGGCGGGCCGGATAAAATCTTTCCCGTTCGCTGAAAATGCAGCCGCAGTAGGATTGACGGTACATCTTTAACCGTTTGGATTCATCCACCCCTGCTTTCCATTTTTCCCGGAAATCCCTGTATAAAAACGCAACGCCCGTGGCCTGGCCGATGGATTCACCCACGGATCTGATCAAATCGTGATTCTGAAACCGGCTGTAGAGCAGTGTGGTGGTAAAACAGTCGAATTTTCCGCGTTTTGCCATCAGCGCCGTGGACTTGAGACGATCATGATAACAAAAGGAACAGCGATTGGATTCCCTGAACACCACCTGTTGCAGGAAATAGTTCAGGTCATAATTTTTCTGGTAAATCACGTTTAAGCGGATCATCTCCGCATAAGCCTGCAGCGTCTCCTGCCGCTTGAGACATTCAAGATAAGGGTGGATGTTGTGCCGGTAAAAAAAACCCCTGACATCAAAACCTTCCTCCCGAAGGTCCTGGATGGGCACGATGGAACATGGCGCACAGCAGATGTGAAGCAGGATCTTCACCGGTCCCCTCCGTTTCTTTTTCCAAAAACGGCCGTCCCGACCCGTAAAAGCGTCGCGCCTGCTTTAATGGCAACCTCAAAGTCACCGGTCATCCCCATGGAAAGTTCTTTCATTTCCACCCGGTGCGGGTTTTCCCGCCGGATTTGATCGGACAGTTCATGAAGGGCTGAAAAATACGGGTAAGCCCTCTGGGGGTCGTCGAAAAACGGAGGCAGGGTCATCAGGCCCTGAATGGAAATATTTTCAAACCGTTTTAATTCGTTGATCAGCCCGGGCACATCATCGGCGCAGACGCCGGATTTGGTGTCTTCCTGGCCGGTGTTGACCTGTATCAGTATTTTTTGGACTTTGCTGATTTTTTTTGCCTGCCGGTTTAATTCTTCCCCCAGGTGGATGCTGTCCACCGAGTGGATCAGATCAAAAATGCGCACGGCATGCCCGGCCTTGTTGGTTTGCAGATGACCGATAAAATGCCAGGACACCGGCAAGGAAGACAGGATGGCGGTTTTTTTAACGGCTTCCTGGATGTAGTTTTCACCGAACACATTCTGGCCGGCGGCAATGGCTTCCCGGACCGTTTCGGCCGGAAAGGTTTTGGAGACAGCCACCAGCCGGACCGTTTCCGGATTCCGGCCGCAGGCCTGAACGGCCTTCCGGATGCGGGACCGCAATTTGTCCAGATTGTCTGCTATGGGTGTCATTTCTGGCTCGAGTCACCATCTGCCCCCCCGGGGGAGATGGCAGGATAAGGGGGAAATGTGAAAACCCCTTCTTTTTTTAAAAACTCAATCACCTCGCAAACCGGAAGCCCGACCACGTTGGTGTAGGAACCTTGAATGCTTTTCACCATAAAGGCCCCCATGCCCTGGATGGCATAGGCGCCGGCTTTGTCAAAAGGCTCACCGGTGCCGACATACCAGTCGATTTCATCCTCCGCCAGTTTTTTAAAAAGCACCCCGGTTGCAACCGTTTCCGAAAAGCAGCGGTCTCTGGCCCGGCAGCGGACGGCATACCCCGTGAGCACATGATGTGTCCGTCCGCTGAGCCTCTGCAGCATGGCGCGGGCATCGGCCCCGGATTTGGGCTTGCCTAAAACCATCCGGTCAATGACCACAACCGTGTCGGCGCCGATGACCCAGCTTTCCGGGTGGCGCTCGGATACGGACCTTGCCTTTTCCTCCGCCAGGCGCCGCACATTGTCTGCCGGAGAAGACTCGGGCGGCAATGCTTCGTCGACCCGGCTGGGAATGACGGAAAAGGAAAGCCCGGCCTGCTCCAGCAGCTCTTTTCGCCGGGGCGACTCGGAGGCCAATATCAATGTGGGTGCACGGAGCAATTTGTTCATAACAAATAGCTTCTATAAACCAAGCAACCCGTTTTGGCAAGGTAAACCATCAATCGCTGGATATTTGACATAAGGTTTGCGCGGAAAAGCGAGCAACGCCAAAATATCCCGCTGTGAGTGTCTGTACGGCGCTGGGGGCGCATGAATATGGAGGGCCTACCAAAAGGGCAATGTAAAAACAGGATAGCCGGTCCGGG
>JAUYIZ010000133.1 GCA_030688615.1 Desulfobacterales bacterium
ACAATTCCTTTTATTACTGGAGCGGATATTGTGAATCTGTATGTTTCAGAAGCCCGTTCCTTTATTACAGAAAAAGGACTTTACTCAGGGAAAACAGAAAAATGCGAAAAAGGCGATTTGCTAATTGTATCAAGAACGCGAGTTGGCAGGATTGGTATCGCAGCGACCACCTTGGGTATTAGCCAAGATGTAACGGTGTTAAAGGTTGCCGATGGCTTCGATGAGAAATACCTTGCGTTATTTCTTAGACACAAATCACGCCAGTTAGAAGAAGCCTGTCAAGGATCGACAATAAAGGGATTAACGCGAGATTTCGTAGAAAACATTATTGTCCCCATTCCACCACAATTAAAAGATCAAATCACCATAGCAAACGAACTCGAAAACAGAATGGCCGAAGTGGAAAAAATGCGGCAGGCGGCCTTGCAGAAATTAGAAGCCATCCAAGCACTCCCCGCCGCCATCCTTCGTGAGGTATTTGACTTTCAGGAGGTCAATGCATGAGCTTTGATCCGGAAAAGCCCTATAATGATCTTCCGCTGCTGCCCCCAAAGGCGGAGCTCGAAACCAAAGCAACGCTTAAGAAGGCCATTTCTGCCGGCAGGGCATTGGCGGAACTGAAAGGATTGGGCGAAACCATTCCCAATCAAGCCATACTGGTGAACTCCATCATTTTGCAGGAAGCCAAGGCAAGCTCTGAAATTGAAAACATTATCACTACTCACGATGCCCTGTTTCGTGCCTTCAGCGCCAAGACAAGTCAAATCGATCCTGCCACAAAAGAAGTCTTAAGATACCGGGAGGCCCTATGGGAAGGATTCAGCAGCCTGGAGGATCGTCCCCTCCTTACCACCAATCTTTTTATTCGCATCGTCCAAACCATCAGGGCCAACAAGGCCGGCATCCGCAATACGCCCGGAACAAAGGTCGCAAACGCGGCAACCGGAGAGGTGGTGTTCACCCCGCCGGAAGGCGAGAACATCATCCGAGATAAACTCAAAAACCTGGAGGACTATATTCATACCGAAGACGAGGTTGACCCACTGATCAAACTCGCCTTGATCCACTATCAGTTTGAGGCCATCCACCCCTTTACAGACGGCAACGGCCGTACCGGCCGGATACTGAATATCCTCTTTCTCACGCAGAAACACCTCCTGGATCTGCCGGTCCTTTATCTGAGCAAATACATCATCGACCGTAAATCGGATTATTACCGCCTTTTGCGTGGTGTGACGGAACACCAGGCATGGGAACCATGGATACTCTATATGCTTGACGCGATAGAAGAGACAGCCCTTCACACAAGGGATAAAATTCTTGCCATTAGGCATCTTTTAGTTGAAACACTTGAATTTACAAAAGAAAATCTTCCGTCCCGGGTCTATTCCAAGGATCTCATTGAACTTCTTTTCCACCAGCCTTACACCAAGGCACAATTTCTTGTGGATGCGGGAATCGTCAAAAGACAGGCGGCAGCAGATTATCTAAAGAGATTAGAGGGGATAGGCGTTCTAAGTGTACAAAAGGTGGGCAAGGAGAATCTTTACTTGAATGCAAAACTCTATGAGATCCTTTCAAAATAACGTGTCGATGTTAGCGACATGAAGTAAAAACATGTCGATAATATGGCAACATATCGACACGTTTAAAAAACATGTTCGTGAAAGCGACATGTCACTGACCTGGGTAATGTGTCCAAATTTTATTGTTTTATGGACACGTTATTTGGATGTGGGCATGATTTGGACATGAAAAAAAGAGGGCAAAGAAGGAGATATGGCCAAAAACAATAACAATGGAAAGATAATTAATTCCCAGGCAGCCATGAACAAGGCCATAAAGTCCATATGCGATATCCTGAGGCGGGATAAAGCCAAGGGGGCAAGGCTCTATGTGCCTGAATTAACATGGATGTTTTTCTTGCGATATCTGGATTTGATGGAGCTCCGGGAGGAACAACGCACAAAGGCCATTGGAACGCCCTTTCAGGCAACTTTGGGGGCTCCATATCGGTGGCGGGATTGGGGCGCTCCCTATGACATAAAGGTTCCCTATGAACAGGCAATGGAGCAAAAACTGCCGGGTTGGAAACGGCGTGAACTGTCGTAACAGCCCATGGGGGCCTATTTGTCCTTTATCAATGACGACCTTTTTCCTTATCTGAAAGCATTGGGCAGTAAACCGGGGGCCACAAACAAGCAGAAGGTGATCGCAGAAATCATTTCAAACAAGGAAAAGACCATCCTGGCCAGCGAAACCAACATACAAAACGCCCTGGACAAGATCCATGACTTGACCGAAGCGACGATCAGCGATCAGCATATGTTTCCCATTTCTCAGGCTTTTGAAGGGCTTTTGCCCAGCCTGGGAGAAAAGAAAAATGATGGCGGGCAATTCTTTACCCCACGTGAGGTGATCCGCGTCATTGTCAATGCCGTAAAACCGCAGTTGGGGAAGACCGTTTACGACCCCTGTTGCGGAACCGGGGGATTTTTAATCGAAGCCTACAAGTCCATGATGAAGCAAAAGCCTACCGACACTCAGATCGACGCATTGAAGTTTGAAGACTTTAATGATTTTTTTGAGCGACTGGCACTTGATCCTGACGATCCCAAAAGGGTAAGCGAATGGAGCTGGTATGTTTCCATAGAGGACATAAAGAAGAAAAATTATGATTTTAAAGCCACGAATGAAAACGCCCCGGATCTTTCCGACAAAAGGACCCCGGAGCAGTTATTTGCGATCATACAAGAGGCCCAGGAGGAAATTGCAGAAGGGCTAAAAAGGCTGATGACATGAAACGTGTTAAAGACTTGCCGGAATTTAGCCGACCAAGGGAAAAATTAAAACAAAAAGGCGCCCAATCGCTTTCTGACGTGGAACTTATTGCGGTTATCTTGGGACGGGGGCAGGAAGGCCTTGAAGTGATGACCATTGCGTCCAAAATAGCCAGGCTGATTTCGAAGGATAAGGAGAATATCTCCATCGACAAACTGACCACGGTAGAAGGAATCGGTTTGGCAAAGGCATCACAGATTATAGCGGGTTTCGAGCTTGCAAGACGTCACATCCTGAAAGACTCGATTCGGATTACCGGCCCGGAATCCGTTTTGCCGCTCATATCTTCCATTGCTGACAAGCAGCAGGAACATTTCGTTTGCATATCTCTAAACGGGGCCAATGAGGTCATAGAAAATAGAACCGTGACCGTTGGGCTTTTGAATAAAAGCCAGGTTCACCCCAGAGAGGTGTTTGCGGATGCTATCACAGATCGGGCGGCCGGCGTTATCCTTGCACACAACCATCCTTCCGGAGAACTCAAGCCCAGCGATAGCGATTTAAAAATCCATGAACAACTCGTCGAGGCCGGTAAAATCCTCGGAATTAAGGTCTTGGATCACATAATTATATCAAAAAAAGGCTATTACAGCTTTCAAGAAAAAGGCCTAATCCATTGAAACGGAAGGGTTATGGTACGGTCACTGTCGTTGCAACTCAAACGATGTCTGTTTTCGAGTAAAGTCAGTTGTGCCTTTTTCCCTTGACAGGCCGGATAATTTTTTCTATTGATTTGCGCGGCTTCTTGCCCTAGGTTGTAGAGGAACGTTCCAGATGTGCGTCAAATTTTTTCTGTCCTTTCCGGGAAGGTTTTTATAAAAAAGAAAAATCAACAGAAGGAGTGAGTCGTGTGAACACAGAATTCGCTGTAATTGGAAAACCTATTCACCGCGTGGACGGACGCGTCAAGGTCACGGGCGAAGCCAAGTACACGGCAGACCTGTCGCTGCCCGGAATGCTCTGGGGCAAGGTGCTCAGAAGCCCGCTGGCCCATGCGCGCATACTCAACATCGATGCTTCCCGGGCACTCCGGCTGCCGGGGGTTCGGGCGGTGGTCACCGGCAGGGACGCCCGGGGTGAAAACTTCGGTTTTCTGCCCCACACCCGCGACAAAAAGGCGCTGGAGACCGAAAAGGTGCGTTATGTCGGCGACGAGATAGCCGCTGTGGCCGCCATCGACAAGGACATCGCCGAAGAGGCCCTGGATCTGATTCAGGTCGACTATGAGCCCCTTGAGGCGGTTTTTGATCCGGTAGAGGCCATGAAGGACGGCGCGCCGGCGATCCACGATCACGTGAAAAACAATATTTCAGCCGAAACCCACCTGAACTGGGGCGATCTGGAGCAGGGCTTTGCCCGTTCCGATCTGATCCGCGAGGGCAAATTTACCACCCAGGCAGTGGTGCACGGGTTTATCGAACCCCATGCGGCGCTGGCTTACTGGGAATCCACGGGCCGGGCGCAGATATGGGCCTCGAAACAGAGTCCCTACATCGCCTATCGACATCTGGCACGCGGTCTGGGCATCCCCCTGAGCAAGCTCCGGCTGGTGCAGCCTTATGTGGGCGGGGGCTTCGGCGGCAAACATGAGCCCATGGGGTGCGATTTTGCGGCACTGCTCCTGTCGCAAAAGACCGGCCGCCCGGTAAAAATTGTCTACAGCCAGGAGGAGGTCTTTCTTTCCGGCCGACGGCGCCATCCCTTTATTTTCTGGGTCAAGGTCGGCATGCGCAAGGACGGCAACATCCAGGCCGTCTCGCTGAAGGCCATTGCTGACGGCGGCGCGTACACCTCCGTGGGGCCCCTGAGCATCTTGCTGCCGGGCGCCAACCTGGGCGTACCGCTGCGGATACCGGCGGCCAAATATGACGGGTTTCGCATTTATACCAACAAGCTCCTCTCGGGGCCGCTTTACGGCCACTGCATGCCCCAGACACGTTATGCCGTGGAGTCGGTTTTGGATGAGATGGCTGAAGAGCTGGGTTTTGACCCGGTGGATCTGCGCCTGATCAACTCCCTGGAGGCCGGCGAAAAGACGGCCGACGGCAAACAGATCACCACCTGGGGCTTCAAAGAGACCGTGCAGGCGGTGGCCGATTCTCTGGATTTTAAGAACAAGTTCGGCAAAGGGCGCAAGGGTCGCATCCTGCACGGGGTGGGCATCGGTTCCAACCCGGGCTTTGTCAGCGGACGTCTCGGCGGTCACGAGGGTTCGGCCGCCATGGTGAAGCTTTTTGAGGACGGCGGGGTGACGTTGATCCACGGCGCCACCGACGTGGGCCAGGGGGCCGAAACGGTGCTCTGTCAGATCGTGGCCGAATCTTTAGGCATCGATATAACCGAAGTGAACTCCTCCCGGGTCGACACCGAGCTGACCCCCATGGACCCGGGGACTTTCGGCAGCCGTACGACCTATACCTCGGGTCATGCCGCCATCGTGGCGACCGAAGACGCCAAAGAGCAGCTGGCCGCGGCAGCGGCCGAGAAGCTCGAATGCAACCCTCAGGATTTGCAGTTCAAGGACCATCGCATCTTCGTCAAAGGAAGCCCTGAGAAAGGGATTTCCCTGCTGGAAGCCGTCCGCACGTGCTTTTACACCAAGGGCGCGCCAGTCATTGGCCGGGGAACGGCCGCGCCCAAGTCGGGTAAGATGGATTACTCGACCGGGACCGGAAAACAATTTCCGGCCTTCAGCTCGGGTTCCCAGGGGGTCGAAGTCGAGGTCGATGCGGAGACCGGAGAGGTCCGGCTGACCCGGATGGTCATCTCCCACGACTGCGGCCGGGCGCTCAATCCCCTGGCACTGGAAGGGATGCAGCACGGGGGCGCGGCGAGCGCCGCAGGCCAGGTCCTGCTGGAAGAAATGTCTCTCGACCAGGGGGTTCCCCTGGCGACCTCGTTCATGGACTACGCTCTGCCCACCGTCATGGACGCGGCTCCGGTGATGGAGTGCTTTCACGTGGAGACCGAGGATCCCTCGGGACCATTCGGGGCCAAGGATGCCGGGGAAGGTGCGCAGATCGCCGGCCTGCCCGCCGTTGCCGCAGCCCTCTACGACGCCATCGGCGTCCGGTTCAGGGACCTGCCCATAACGCGCGAAAAGGTGCTGGCGGCCCTGTCCGAGAAAGCGCGGCAAGAGGAGGGCCGATCATGAGAATCGAAACGTTCGAGTATCTGCGCCCTGCCACGCTGAAGGAAGCCTGCGATATCCTGGCGGAGCGTTCCGGTGCGGCCTGCATTCTGGCCGGGGGCACCGACCTGATCCCCCGCCTGAAACAACAGCTCGTCCGCCCGTCCTGCCTGCTGGATACGACGGATATGGCCGAATACCGGTACGTGCGCAGCGATGCCGCGGGCTTGGCGATCGGCGCCGGGACGACGCTGCAGCATCTCACGAGCTCAGAGACGGTCCGGCAGCAGGCTCCCATCCTGGCGGAAGCCGCCGGGAGGGTGGCTTCACGGCAGATAAGAAATGTGGCCACCCTGGGGGGCAACCTGTGTTTGCAGACCCGCTGCTGGTTCTATAACCAGTCCCGGGCCTGGAAGCGGGCGAAACCGGACTGCTACAAGGCCGGCGGCGAGATCTGCTACGTCGTGAACAAGCCCGGCCAGTGCTACGCCGTCTTCCAGGGAGACACCGCTCCGGCCTTGCTGGCTCTAAATGCCCGGGTCAAGCTGCTCAGCGCCCGGGGCGAACGGACCCTTGCGATAGATCAGCTCTACAGCGGCAACGGCCGCGATCCGTTCACCATTGCCCCGGACGAGCTCCTGGTGGAGGTGATGATCCCGCACTTGCCGGACGGCAGCGCCGCTGCCTATGGAAAATTTTCCCACCGCAAAGCCGTAGATTTTCCCCTGGCCGGTGTAGCCGTATGGCTGGCCGTGGATGACGCCCAAGGAAAGGGCAGGGGGGCGCGGCTGGCGCTTACCGGTGTCGGCCCTGCGCCCTTTCGCGTTCCAGCAGCCGAGGCGCTCCTGGCGGGGCCGGAAACGGATGCGGCGGCCATCCGCGGCGCAGCCGCCGCGGCGGCCAGGGCCGCGCAGCCGGTGAAAAATCTTCACCATGGGCCGCCGGCCCTGCGCCGCAAGATGGTGGGGATTATGTCGCGCCGGGCCATTGAGGATGCCGGGAACAAAAGCCGGATGAAGTGATTTTGAACCGCAACAGCGAGCGCATTCCCCGCAACTTGCTGCAGGGTCTTCAATGCTGTCGGCCCTGGGCTGCAAAGGAATATATATGAAAACATTTATAAAATTACGGGTAAACGGAGAGACCTACGAGGTGGCTGTTGCCCCCCAGCGCACATTGCTGGAAGTTCTTCGGGAGGACCTGGGCCTGACGGGCGCCAAGGAAGCATGCGGTTTGGGCACGTGCGGTGCCTGTACCATCCTCGTGGACGGCCAAGCCGCCCTTTCCTGTTTGATGCTGGCGCACACGGCGGTGGGCAAACAGATCCTCACCATCGAAGGTCTGGCAAAAGGCCGCGATCTGCATCCCCTGCAGCAGGCGTTTCTGGATCACGGGTCGGTTCAGTGCGGTTTCTGCTCGCCGGGGATGATTCTTTCGGCCAAGTCCCTCCTGGACGAGAACCCGACGCCCAGCGAGGAGGAAATCCGCCTCGCCCTGGCCGGCAACCTCTGCCGGTGTGTGGGCTATGCCAAGATCGTGGCGGCCGTGAAATCCGTTGCACAAAAGGCGCCCTGAAGGACCTGTCCTCTGGTTTCCAGCAATCGGGCCGCCTGCACGATTGCCTTTCATGTGCTCGCCGGGGGGGCTCATCGCTTTTCCGGAATTTGCCGGACCCTTTCGCAGTTTCGGCGCCCGCAAGGGCGCGCACAGTCCTGCCTCTGCCAGGCTGTTCATCGATTATCTTACCGCTCCGCTGATTATTCTCAGTGGGAGCGAGGATAGCCCGCACCAACGCGCATTGCTGCAAAAGAAACCAATTTTGACCACCCAGACCATGGTTGCAGAAAAATCCGAAGAAAAAAGGAGATGCATCCGGTAGCTCAAGGTATAGCCGGCTATTGTATTCTAATTCTATCCAGGAAGGTTTTCAAGCGCGCATTGCGATCCGGCAATTTTCCGTGTATAAAATTAACCCTTATCGGAAAAGATTACGAATCGGAATATTGATTTCAACAATGTCTAAAAAGCCTTTGATTTCTGTTTGAAATATGGAATGAAGCCCCTTATAGTCGAGGCTATCAGAATCATTGTACGAATAAAAATTTAGTACACTATCGAGAATCGTTCACTGTGATATCACAGGTTTTGTCGGATGTTGAATATTCTCAATATAACAAAGGTGCCCAAGCTTTGAGGTCTGAAAAGCAACATACAAGATCTTGTACTCCCCCCTTTTTTCAGAATTAGGATTATCGGGATTATCGGTTGCATTCCGAGCGGATCTTTTGCTATTTTAAGGAGAACAATAAATTTCAAAATTATATTTATACGCTGGAGATATATTAGGGCTATAGATTAAAGGATCATACTTTTAAACTGCAGGTTAAGAATCCATGGAAATTATGATTAGATTTTGGAGGATGGTTACAGAAGTCTGGCAGCAAGGCCTTTTTGGAGTTGATATCGGCAGAATAATAATCGCCGCATTCATATTTATTTTTTTCCTTTTAATCAGAAGATTATTTACCGGTCTGGTAATTAACCGGTTAGGCACAATAACCAAAAAAACCAAAACCCATCTTGATGATGACATCTTGAAAATACTGGAAAAGCCCTTAGCGTTTATTCCTGTCGTATTGGGTTTGTTTATTGCCACAGAATACCTAACTTTACCCGGAGTATACGCCTTAATAGCCGACCGTCTGGTTCGTTCACTGATTGTCTTTGTAATTTTCTGGTGTCTGGTAAAGCTAATAGTCCCTATGTCCTTTCTATTGCATGGGTTGGAAAATGTTTTTACCGCCGCTATGCTCGAGTGGCTGATTAAAGCTATTAAGATAACCTTTATATTTATCGCCACGGCTACTATTCTGGAAGTTTGGGGAATAAGGATCGGTCCAATCATCGCGGGGTTAGGATTAATAGGCGTGGCCGTGGCCCTGGGAGCCCAGGATCTTTTTAAAAACCTGATCTCAGGCTTTCTTATCATTGTCGAAAAACGATTCAACATCGGTGACTGGATCAAGGTTGAAGGCGTTGTAGAGGGAACAGTGGAAGCAATTGGTTTCCGTTCTACCTTTGTGCGCCGTTTTGATAAGGCACCGGTCTACGTGCCAAATGCGAAACTTTCCGATAATTCTCTTATAAATTTCAGTTCTATGAGCCATAGGAGAATCTATTGGCGAATCGGGGTTGAATATCGATCAACAATTGAAATGCTGCGAGAGATGAGGGACAATATTGAAAATTATATTTTAGAATCAGACGCTTTTGCTCATCCGCCAGAAGTGTCGACATTCGTCCGTATTGACAAATTCAACGATTCGTCCATTGATATAATGGTTTACTGTTTTACAAAGACGATTGTATGGGGTGAATGGCTTGAAATAAAGGAGGCACTTGCTTACAAAATAAAAGAGATAGTTGAGACAGCCGGAACCGGTTTTGCATTTCCAAGCCAATCTCTCTATGTAGAAACATTGCCGGAAGATCATGCCGAGGTATTTATCCCTCCTTCGAAAGATCAAACGGGAACATGATTTTTATTCGGGTTCGGGACAAACCAAACCTGTTGGGGTTGCCCAGATACCAAAATAGATCTTTCGTCTGGTGATAGCTCCAACATAGCCATATTTTTCGAGACTCCTGAAAAGTTGTGATACCACATTCTCAATCGAAGTTTTAACCCACTTTTTGATTATGCCGAATCAAGTATAGGTCAGGACAATCCAGCCGACCGAGAATAAATGCGGAAATAACAGTAGATTTTTCCGCACCATTCTCTGTCACTATAAGATGTCGTTTTTATGGGTTAAATATTTTGAGATTGCAGGAGGTTTTTTCCGCATACCAATGAATTTTATCTATGAAGATTTCTTTTCGTAATTGTTGAATGATCCGTGCACTCATGGGAAGAACTTGTAGGTGGAGACAGCGATTCCGGCGGGTGGATGATTTTGAAAAATCAGAGAGCTAACTTTTAATCTGTCCTTCCTTGTACTGTGGCATCCGGTAATTTTGATGGGTATCGGCCATTTCAATCGATAATCATTTTTTAACTTCAATGGGATTCTTGGCATTAGGCATCGGAAATCGGTTTATATGGATATTGGCGCGAGGACGTAAAGGCTTTATCCAGGCAGATAACCCCGTTACGAAGCCGTCTGTTTTATTTTAAATAGCCTTTCTCGCGGTAAAAACGTTCGGCGCCCGGGTGCAGCGGCACGTCATAAGGGGTTTCTTCGCCGTTGTTACACAGTTCGGTCATATCCAGGGGTTTGTAATTATCGGTGGGGATCACTTCCTGACGGCTCTCGATGGCTTCACAAAGGGCGTAAGCCACCTCATCGGGCATTTCGGCGTGCACGATCATGGGCCAGCCGGAAAAATCGACGGTCTGAACGTCCCCGGGCAGGTCTTCATAGCGGGATTTGGACAAAATCGCAGGGCGGTATCCCATCTCTTTCAAGCGCGCCATGACATCTCCTTCCACCGGCAGGAAACGAAAACCGTTTTCGAGGGCGGTCCGGATCCAGCTCTTGATCCCCTCGTCGAAAACAGCGGTAACCTGTCCGCTTTCGATGCCGTTGCGGCGGGCCGGATCGCTGGGGCGGACCGACAGATGAATATTTCCTCCCCATTGACGGATATCCTCGAAGGCAAACCCGGCGGCCGCCATCACCGCACCCACCGTAAACATGGTGGAATTTTCCCGCAGGGCGGTCGGGTCCACCTGGCGGGTGGAAATGTTTAAGGGAAAGCGATCCTTTTTAATCTGGGAAAGCGAGGTGATTCCGGTCGATTCGTGAACGGCAAACGCCATGATATCGTAGGAGGGAAATACCGCCAGCGTGCGCAAGGCAAGCGGCCGGGGGAAAAAACCTTTTCCCCGATGCGCCAGGGTCAGGGACACCGATGGATTCACCCAGGCCAGGGAAAGTTTGCCTTCCCCCACCGCCAGGACCTCGGGAAACCCGCCGGTGGCCATGGTCAGCGAGATTTCCTTTGTATTTCCGGAACCCAGCGAAAGCCTGACGCCGTGACCGACGCGCGAATCGGTCTGCAGAACCCCTTCTGCGGCGCGCCAGGACTCGGAGGACAGGGAGCTTTCGAATAACGAGGAAGCCATTTCCAGCAGACCTTTGGCGCGTTGTACGCCGGCGTTGTATCTTTTAATCGTCATGTTCATCCCCCTCCAAAAAGTTTGCAACCGGGAAGAACGCAGCCCGGCGCAAATCGCGCCGTTTATGGACGGCCACTGCCATTATTTTTTTGAACCATAGCGCTGGTAGCTGATCTTGTCAAATCTCAGTTCATTTCTCGGGTAAGGTTCGATCTTTTCATCGGGATGACCGATGGCGATCATGCACTCCACATCCAGATGGTCCGGCAGACCCAGAAGCTCCGCAAGGTAATCCCTGGCCGTCTTGGTTTCGCTGAAATCATTGCCCCGGATTTGGCTCCAGCGACTGCCAAGGCCCATGGAATGGGCCGCATACTGCATGCTGACCGCGGCAATGGTACAGTCTTCTATCCAGAGCCGGGATTTTGCGGGGTCTGCACACACCACGATTCCGACCGGGGCACTCTTGAAAAATTCCGACCCGACCCCCCGGGTAAGGGAGAGCTTATCCAGCAACTGCCTGTCCTGCACGACGACAAATTCCCACGGTCTTGTCGCTCTTGCGGACGGCGACCGCAGGGCGACCTCTATAATTTCATCGATCTGTTCCTGCCGGACCGGTTGAGAATTGAATTTTCTGATGCTTCGTCTTTGCTTTGCAAGCTCGGCAAACATGTTTTCTCCTTTATTTTAGGGTTTCATAAAATGCGTCCGAATGACTTTTCGGGCGAGTGTGCCAGAAAACCAGGGACAAGTCAATCTGAAAAAACACAAACCGGCAATCCCTTGAGAATGTTATAATATTCTGTATTTATTTAAAAAAAAAGAAAGATAATTCTTGTATTGACCGCAGGTTTTTGATAGATTTAAAACATTCGGCACGGATGGCAAAACCATTGCCCAGAACGACAAAAGCCGCCCCCGGTCAAATGACAAGATGATATTCAATCGAAAGGAGAATAAAATGAAAATTTTACAGCTACTCGAATACAGTCAGGACCTGCGACACAGTTATCTGGATGCATTGAGCAAACTTCCCTGGGAGGAGTTTGTCAAAGAGCGTGGCGGCACTTTCGATTCCTTGCGCAACATTTACCTGCACTGTCTGGCGGTTTTGGATTCGTGGGTGAACCATCTTTTAAAAGGGAACCCCGAACGCCCGAAGTTAAACTATGACGAATATGACAGCATGGAAAAGATCAAAGCCTATCTGGAACGGGTGGAGTCGGACACCAATGCCTATCTGAGCCGGATGACCCCTGAGGAACTCTCAAGGAGTTTTGATCGAACGTTCCGGGACGGCTCGGTGGCGCGGGTAACGGTGGAAGATACTTTAGTTGATTTTTTCCAGGAAGAGACCCATCACCGGGGCGAACTCATTGCGCTGCTATGGCAGATGAATATCGCGCCGCCCCACATGAGCTGGTCCAAGTATCTTCAGCAATGAATATGAATCGGAATCTTTTGGGCGACAACCGTTTTTGGCCTCACTTCTGGACACAGTTTTTCGGGGCTTTCAACGACAATGCCTTTAAGAGCGCCCTGATTATCCTGATTACCTTCAAAGCAATATCCATCGGAGGATTTACGACGGCACAACTTGTTGCCTTATGCGGCGGGATCTTCATTCTCCCCTTTTTCCTGTTTTCATCCATCGCCGGCCAGCTGGCGGACAAGCTTTCCAAATCCCGCATGATCTGCTGGATAAAAATATTTGAAACGCTGATTATGATATTGGGCGCCTGGGGCTTTGTCACAAAAAACCCGCCGGTTCTGCTTGCCGCCCTTTTCCTGCTGGGTCTTCAATCCACTTTTTTCATCCCGGTCAAATACAGCATCCTTCCGGATCTGCTCCGTGAAAATGAGCTGGTGGCGGGAAATGCCTACGTGGGCACGGGCACCTTCATTGCCATCCTGGCAGGCACCGTGGTCGGGGGCGCGTTGATTCCCGTACCGGGATACGGCCCCTGGCTGGTGAGCGCCGTCTTTATCGCCACTGCCCTGCTGGGCTGGGCCTTGAGTCAAAAAATAAAATACATCCAGCCGGCGGCGCCTGATTTAAAATTCAGGGCTAACCCCATCGGGCCCACCGTTGAAATTTTGCGCCTCATGATAAAGGACCGAAGCGTCTTTTTGTCCGTTCTGGGAATCTCCTGGTTCTGGTTTATCGGGTCCGCCTTTCTGGCCCTGCTGCCCCCCTTTTGCAAAGATAGTCTTCAGGCCCAAGAATCGGTCGTCACGTTTTTCCTGGCCCTTTTTTCAACCGGCATCGGTGTGGGGTCTATTTTATGCGACCGCATAAGCTTTCACAGGCTGGAAATCGGATTGGTTCCTCTGGGGTCGGCGGGGATGTCCCTGTTTGCTTTTGACCTTTTCCTGGCCAGCCGGCCCGCTCTGCTCCTGATTCAAGGGGACGCCGCCCTTTCCGCGATGGATCTTCTGTCCGCCGCCTGGGGGTGGCGCATTGTCCTGGACCTGCTTTTTTTCTCGGTGTCCAGCGGGCTGTTTATCGTGCCCCTTTATACACTGGTACAACAACGATCCCCAGGCGGCGAAAGATCCCGGGTGATTGCGGCCAACAACATCCTAAATTCGCTCTTCATGGTGGTTTCGGCCCTTTTTCTGCTTGGACTTTTTTCCCTGCAGCTTTCCGTCCGCCAGATCTACCTGGCCCTTTCCATCATCAATATCCTGGTGGCTGTTTATATCTATACCGTCATTCCGGAATTCCTGTTTCGACTGCTCTGCTGGTTCCTGGCAAACATCCTGTACCGGATCAAAATAAGCGGCCGCGAGAACATCCCCCTGGAAGGTCCGGCAATACTGGTCTGCAATCACGTCAGTTTCGTGGACTGGCTCATCATCGCCGGCGCCTGTCATCGTCCGACGCGGTTTGTCATGCACTACAGCTTTCTCAGCGTGCCCTTTGCCGGCCGCATTTTCAAAGACGCCAAAATAATTCCCATTTCCGGCGCTGCTGAAAATTTTCACATCCTGAAAACATCCCTGGATCAAATCGAAAAAGAGCTTAAAGACGGGCAGATCGTGTGCATTTTTCCGGAAGGTAAAATTACCGAAGACGGAGAAATCGGCCCTTTCAAACCCGGCATTGAACGGATCGTCCGGAAAACACCGGCTGTGGTTGTCCCCATGGCCATTGAGGGGCTGTGGGGAAGTTTTTTCAGCAAAAAATACGGCAAACCCATGTCCAGGCCTTTCCGAAGGTTCTGGAGCCGGATTTCCCTGAATATCGGCAAGCCGGTTCCGCCCGGAGAGGTCTCGGCCGAAAAGCTGCGCGCAGCCGTGTGTCAACTCAAAGACGAATGTTAATATCTCCCGCCCGCTTTGCAGGAGCACGCTGAGGTCACAGAAACAGATATTATTCTCTCAAAAACCCTTTGGCTTTGCGCCCTCTGCGA
Source organism: Desulfobacterales bacterium (assembly GCA_030688615.1). GTDB lineage: Bacteria > Desulfobacterota > Desulfobacteria > Desulfobacterales > JAUYIZ01 > JAUYIZ01. The sequence continues at coordinate 14,513 of JAUYIZ010000133.1, forward strand.
GAAATCTACTTTTTCTTTTTGGTTTGAGACCTCACCACCGGCATTCCCATGGCCTGGATAATATCTGCCAGGACATCGTCCGAACGGATCAGCGTGTCCCATGAGGCCGAGACCACTTTCTTGCCCTGGACGCTTTTTCCGATCTGGGTGCCCTCAAAGGACGGATGCCCGGTAAAATTCACCTCGTCCAGAAGCACCTGGGCTTCCTGGGTTGCGGTCCAGGCCGCAAACAAAATCCCGCCGTTGGGATGCGGGGTCTTGTCCGGCACATATATGATATCGCCAAAGCTGAGCGGAACCGGATCGGGATAGACGATGCCGATGGATTTGGCATCGGAGTAAACCTGCAGATCCATGATCTGGGTCCGGGCCGCGCCGCAAAATATGTGATAGGCGCCGGACATCAGCTTGGCAGCGGCGGTGGAGCGGCTGTGTTCGATGTGCGGCTTGTTGGCGGCCCAGCGTTTGGCGAAATCGAGGGTTTTCTCCCGGCCCCAGCCGCTTTCCTCCATTAATAAGGGGATCAGATGCCGCGGCCCGTCATCCATGGCGGCCTTGGCTTTCCACTTGGGGTCGGCGCAGGTCTCCCAGGTAAAGGCCCCGGCCTCTTGATCCGAAACAAGATCGCGATTGTAGGCAATCCCGAAAATCTGAGTTCTCAAGGCGATTCCCATATTGGCCGGGTGAATTAAAAATTTTGGGACTCCCAGCTTTTCCCACTCCACGATACGGGGCAATTTGGCATCGATGAGCATGGCCGTGCCGGTTTCGGTCACCGGGGCGACATCATAGTTATAAATGCCCCCCACCATTTCGCCGATCACCCTTTCCCGCTCCCGGGCTCCTCCGATTCTTTTAAAATTCGCCTTGATAAACGGGTAGCGCTTCTGAAAGGCCGCGATGTACCTGTCGCCGGAGGATTTTCCGTTAATCTTGGCGCGCAGGGTTATGCCGATGTTCACCGACCCTTCTTTCTTGGCGCCCTGGATGTAAGGATCCAGGGGATCGGCATGGACGGAAAGAGGTTGAATCGCCAGCAGACCGCCGCAAATCACAAGAAAAAAGCATTTTTTTATGAGTTTACTCATGGAAACCTCCCTGAAATTTAAGTGATTATATCATCCTATTTCTTTTTTTTGGCACGCACGACCGGCATCCCCATGGCCTGGAGAATTTCCGTCAGGTACTGGTCGTCTAAAGCGGCATCCTCCCAGGAAGCGTAGGCCACTTTTTTCCCTTTGATGACTTTATTGACATCATTGCCCTCAAAGGCCGGGTGTCCGGAGAAATTCACTTCGTCCAGCAGGTTCTGGGCTTCCTGGGTTCCGGTCCAGGCCAGAAACAGAATGCCCGCGTTGGGGTGGCTGGACTTTTCGGGCACAAAGATAAAATCACCAACCCCCACCGGAACCGGCTCGGGAAAGACGATCCCGATACTCTTGGCATCGCCGTATTCCTGGTTCTCCAGAACCTGTGTCCGGGGCATGCCGCAGTGCATGGACAAGGCGCCGGAGGCGAGCTTGGCGGCGGCGGTGGAGCGGCTGTGTTCCACATGGGGTTTGTTGACGGCCCAGCGCCTGGCATAATCCAGGGTTTTTTCCCGTCCCCAGACATCATCCCTGAAAAACGGAAACAGGTGCCGCGGCCCGTCGTCCATGGCGATCTTGCCCTTGTATTTGGGGTCCATACAGGTCTCCCAGGTAAAAGTCCGGGCCGTTTCATCCGGTATGAGATCCCGGTTGTAGGCGATCCCGTAAACGGGCGTTCTTAAGGATACCCCGATATTCTGGGGATGAGCAAGAAATTTGGCGACACCGAGTTGTTCAAAGGGCGCAACCCGGAGCAGTTTCGCACTGATAAGGGTTGGCAGCATGGTCGTGCCCGCCGTGACCACATCAAAGTTATACATGCCTGCCGTCATTTCGGTTAAAACCCTTTCACGTTCCCGTGTGCCGCCGATGCGCTTGAAACCCACCTTGAGAAAGGGATATCGTTTTTGAAAAGCCGCGATATACCTTGTCCCGGAAGGTTTTCCCTGAATCTTTCCCCGCAGCGTGACGCCGATCTGGACCGCGCCTTCTTTTTTGGCCGCCTGGATGTAAGGATCCAGCGGATCCGCACGGACGGAAAAGGGTTGAACCACGGTCAGCCCGCCGCAAATCAATAGAGTCAGAATAACCGATTTTTTCGTCAGCCTGTTCATTGGGACCTCCTGTTTTTTACTTTTTTATCTGCCGCTTCAGCATTTTCCGGCCGATCTCCTGATATTCTCCCTTCAATACCAGTTCGGCGTTTTCCTCATCTTCCCGGGTCCAGTTGCCCAGGGGGTAACCATGCCAGGGTTTTTTGAGCTTGAGGGGCGGGAGCCCGAGTTCCTCCCAGATTGCCAGGGCGTTCTCCATGAATTCCTTTTTGGGCAGGCCCACCGGCGGATAGGGCCACTTGCGCGTGGCATCGATGAGCATGGCGGACGCGCCGCCGGGGGGCGGAAAGCCCCGATCCTCAAACGAGGATCCGGGAGGCGTCCCGGACGGGTCCAGGGCCGGGCTGCGCCCGGTAATAATACGCACATCCCGGTGGGGCTGCATGGCATAGCTCAGGGCCCAGTTGACCGCGTCCGGATCATGCGGATCGATGTCTTCGTCCACCACAATGGCGATCTTGCCGATCACCGGGTCAAAGGCGGCAATGCCGTTGAGCACCTGCCAGGGTTGGGAGGGGTGCGTTTTGTGAAGGGAAACCACGCAGTAGTTCCACCCGCCGCCGGATTCGTGGAAAGCCACATCCACGATATTGGGATTGTTGGATTCGTATTTGAGAAAGCGGTAATAGGTGGCCTCGGTGGATATCACCATGAGCATGTGATTGTCGCTGGGGAAAAGGCCCACGTGTACCGGCGTGAAAATGGGGTTCTTCCGGTGCGTAATGGCCGTGACGGTCATCACCGGACGGGTGTCGCCGCTTCCTTCATACATATACCCCGGGTATTCGCCAAAAGAGGCGTGGGGTTCGAACGTATCGGTCAGAATCAGCCCCTCGATTACGATTTCCGCCGTGGCCGGAACCTCCAGGTCAACGGTGCGGCATTTGACCAGCTTAAAAGGTTCCCCGGCAATGGCCCCGGCCACGGCATATTCATCGGTGCCGTAAGGGATATTGGTGGATGAAACCTGCATCAGGTTCGGGGTCGCCCCGACAACGATGGCCGCCGGCATGGGCTGCTTTTTTTCCGCGTACTTCTGCCATTGAACAAAGGCGTGGTGAGTGGGGGCAATGCCCAGCAGAAGGCGGTTCGGCGAGCGGAAGTGGCCCGAGTAGGTTCCCACATTGGTAATCCCGGTGTGCGGGTCTTTGGTGACAAACTGATTCGTGGTGCGGATGGTGCCGCTGTAGCCGGGCTCTTCCACCGGAACGGGAAATTCATACAGGCCGACGCTCTCGAGATCCTTGCCCACATGAACCTCCTCGTGGACAGGCCCGGAGGAAACCATCTCCGGCGCAATGGGATGGGCCAGGGCCGATTCCCAGCGGTCAAAGATTTCCTTCTTGCGGCACTTCATCCCCAGGGCATATATCTCCCGGGAGGCCCCGTATATCCCCGTGGCCACTCTTCCCGTGTAGTGATTGCCTTTCACATCGGTCAGGTTTTCAAACAGAAACACCTTCCGCTGATCCTCGGCAAGCCCGCGAAACTGCAGCCGGCTCAAAGGCATCACCTCGGTTTCCTTCACCATGGACCGGCTGATCCGGATCAGTTTCCCGGCCTTTTCCAATTCTTCAATAAATTCCCTTAAATCTTGATAGTATGCCATTTTTTTCCCCTAACCCGGACGATCTCCGGAATCATTGAGGTTATAAACATCAGGTTAAATTTATTCGCGTAAAGGAGGGGACAGAAAAATTACAACGCGCACCTGAACACCGTCTGTCAGGGTAAGACGTCACTTGAATGAATAGAAAAAATTACCCCGCATGTCAAGGGAATTGTTGGCAGCATGCTGGAAACGGCTGCCAGTCGATAGCGGTGAGCCTCAATACCGCGACAATGACTTTAAAAAACCTCTTGACATGAATGTTATAATGCTATAGCACAATATTAAATATGGAGGTTGTTATGCTGGATAGCAAAGATATAAGCAGGGTCGTTAAAGAACTCAGAAGCAAACTGAACCTCAGCCAGGAAGAATTAGCTGCAAAACTAAAGGTCTCTTTTGCAACTGTAAACCGCTGGGAAAACGAGAAAATATCCCCTCGTGGGAAAGCCAGGGAAGCGATTTCAAAGTTAATAGAAGAGTCAGGTTTCGACCTTGAGAGTTCAGGTGATATTGGTGAAAACCATAAGAATCGACGCCGTAAGTTGTCTAAGGAGGATGTACTGAGCACAAAGTCCATGGAGCAGATGCTATGGAGCGCCGCCTGTTCCATCCGTGGCGAAAAAGACGCGCCCAAGTTCAAGGATTACATCCTGCCCCTTGTTTTTATCAAACGCCTGTCTGATGTCTTTGAGGACGAAATTGAGCGGCTCGCCGAAACCTATGGCGACAAGGAAACGGCGCTGTCAATCATCGAAGCCGATCATCAACTTGTCCGGTTTTATATTCCCATAGAAGCACGCTGGCCGGTTGTCAGCGGCCGTGAAAAGTTCGAATGGCCCAAAGATCACAAACCCAAAACACTTGGTGAGCAGCTCACTATGACCGTCCGAGCGATCGCGAAGGCCAATCCGTCTTTAACGGGCGTGATCGACATTGTGGATTATAACGAAACCCGCAGCGGCGAACGGGAAATCAGCGATAAGGCGCTGTCCGGC
>JAUYIZ010000139.1 GCA_030688615.1 Desulfobacterales bacterium
GATGGTATCGGGCTTCTGAGCAAAGAAGAATTTATCCGGATATTCAATCCCCATGCATCCGATGCAGACAGGGTTTTCGCCCTCAAAGAAGGTGATCTCAGCCCCATCATCGCTTCTGGTAGGGAGTTGCATATTTTTAAAGTCATTAACAAGCATTCTGAAATTTTATTTGATGACATCAACAAGGTCATGGACAAAAGTCAGATTGCCGACCTGGTGGATTATGCCTACCGGAATATCGGGCCCAAATCAACCGTGATTCTGGCCGATCGGTTAAAGGATATCGGTTATCAATATTCCACCATCGGCGGGGTGTCCATTTCCATCAACGATATGATAATTCCAAAATCCAAAGAAAAAATCCTCCGGGGTGCTGAGAAACAGGTTGAGGAGATTGGCAAACAGTATTCAGAAGGGCTGATCACCCAGGGTGAAAAATATAACAAAGTTGTCGATATCTGGGCCAAGGCAACCGACGATGTGGCCAACGAAATGATGGCAGCCATGAAAACCACCGCGCTGATGGACCAAAACGGCCGGCCGGTTACAGATAAAAACGGCCAGCCCGTGTTTGAAGAAAGTCTGAATCCCATTTTTATGATGGCGGATTCGGGCGCTCGGGGAAGCAAAGACCAGACGCGCCAGCTTGCGGGTATGCGGGGTCTTATGGCAAAACCGTCCGGGGAGATTATTGAGACGCCCATTACGGCCAACTTCAGGGAAGGACTGTCCGTGCTTCAATATTTTATTTCAACCCACGGCGCCCGGAAAGGCCTGGCCGACACCGCGCTTAAAACCGCCAATTCCGGGTATCTTACCCGGCGTCTTGCAGATGTGGCTCAAGACTGCATGGTTGCCGAGAAGGACTGCGGGACGATGACGGGTGTTCAGGTCAGTCCGCTTACGGAGGGGGGGGAAGTTATCCAGCGCCTGGGCGATCGTATTTTGGGCAGGTATACCATTGAGGATATCCTGGATCCCCATACGGAAGAAATACTTGTGGCCAGGGGGTCTGAAATTAACGAGGCGGCGGTTAAAAGAATAGAAAACGCCGGACTCGCCAGCGTGGTAATCCGGTCCGTATTGACTTGCCGGACAAAGGGCGGGGTCTGTATTAAATGCTATGGCAGGGACCTTTCCCACGGTCGTGCCGTTGAAATCGGACAGCCCGTGGGTATTCTGGCTGCCCAATCCATTGGCGAACCCGGAACCCAGCTGACCATGAGAACCTTCCATATCGGCGGCACGGCCAGCCGGCGCGTTGAACAGGCCGATATCCGGGCGCGCACCGATGGTAGGATTCGCTATATCGACCTGAATGTCGTTAAAAACGCTGAAAATAAAATGGTTGTAATGAATCGCCGGGGCGGGGAGTTCGCCATTTACAGCGACATAGACCGGGAAAGGGAAAGGTACCAGGTTATTTATGGCGCCCACGTGATCGTTGAGGACGGGCAGGAGGTCCGGGCGGGTGATCTGCTGGCGGTATGGGACCCTTTTACCACACCGATCATTACGGAAGTGGCAGGTACGGTTAAATTCGGTGATATCATTCCCGGGAAAACCGTGCAGGAAAAAGTGGATCCGGTCACAGGAAAGTCAAGTCATATGATCATCGAATCCAAACTGGTGGATGTCCGCCCGAGGATTTCGATCAAGGACGAGGAAGGCAAAACAGCCAAGCTCCCGCGCTCCTCCGGTGTGGCAAGATATATACTTCCTATTGACGCCATTCTGCTCGTGGAAGAAGGCAATGAAGTCAAGGCCGGGGACATCGTCGCCAAGCTGCCGCGGGCCACCACAAAAACCAAGGATATTACCGGGGGCCTGCCGAGAGTCGCCGAACTTTTTGAGGTCCGCAAACCCAAAGAGACCTCCGTGCTGAGTGAAATCGACGGCTTTGTTTCCGCATCCAAGGACACGGCCAAAGGCAAGCAAAAAATAACCGTAACGCCGGTGGATGTGGGGGAAAAGAGAGAGTATCTCATTCCCAGGGGAAAACACATCAACGTCTATGAGGGAGATTATATCAAAGCCGGGGAACCTCTGATCGGGGGGGCGGCCAACCCGCAGGATATTTTAAATATTAAGGGCGAAGTGGCGCTGGCAAGATATCTCGTGGATGAAGTGCAGGAAGTTTATCGACTGCAGGGCGTTTTAATCAATGACAAGCATATCGAGGTCATCGTCCGGCAGATGATGCGCCGGGTGAAGATTATCGACGTGGGGGATACGGATTTTGTCACCGAGGAACAGGTCGATCGAAACAGGTTTGAAGAAATTAACCTTGCTGTGATTCAGAATGGTGAAAAACCCGCCACGGCCGAACCTTTGATATTGGGTATCACCAAAGCTTCCTTAAGTACCGACAGTTTTATTTCCGCCGCTTCATTCCAGGAAACGACCAAAGTGTTGACGGATGCAAGTATCGCCGGCAGCGTGGATCATCTGAAAGGGCTCAAGGAAAATGTCATCATGGGAAGGCTGATCCCGGCGGGAACGGGCCTGCCAGTATACAAAGGACCGGGAATGGGAGTAGATATTTGAGTTTTTATAATATAAATCTTGACAACCAAATAGAATATATATATATGAATAAATTTTACTATCTTAAGAACCAAGGGGTAAGAGGAGAGCATGCCGACAATTAACCAACTAGTCCGAAAAGGCCGAAAGCGGATTAAGAAAAAGAGCAACACGCCGGCTCTGAAAGGCGCACCCCAGAAAAGAGGGGTCTGCACACGGGTTTATACGTCAACGCCTAAAAAACCGAATTCCGCCTTGAGAAAAGTCGCCAGGGTAAGGTTGACCTCCAGCGTAGAAATCACGGCATATATCCCGGGTGTCGGACACAACCTTCAGGAACATTCAGTTGTGTTGGTTCGCGGCGGCCGTGTAAAGGACTTGCCCGGCGTTAGGTATCACATCATCAGGGGGACGCTGGACACCCTGGGCGTTGAGGACCGGAAGCAGGGTCGATCCAAATACGGCGCCAAAAGACCCAAGTAGTGCTCATTCACAGCTTGTAGCGGGCCCTTTGAAGAAGTTCGAACCATCCATATGCAGGGTGGTTTTGTTGTAGACCCATTAAGATGAACTGGTAGAAAGTCAAAAGGTTTAAAATTTATGCCCAGACGACGAGAAGTTCCCAAAAGGAAAATAACAGGTGATGCCAAGTATGGCAGTAAACTGGTTTCAAGGTTTATTCAGTCAATTATGCGTGACGGCAAAAAAAGTTTGGCCGAGTCTATCCTTTATGATGCGTTTGATATCGTGGAGGAAAAGGCAAATGAGGCCCCGCTGAAAACATTTGAAAAAGCGATTGAAAATATCAGGCCTGTGATCGAGGTGAAATCAAGACGCGTCGGGGGATCGACATATCAAGTCCCCACGGAAATAAAATCTTCCCGGCAAATTGCTCTGGCGATTCGATGGCTCATAGGATTTGCGCGTAAGCGATCTGAAAAAGATATGTTTCGAAAGCTGGCGGGGGAAATTGTTGATGCCGCCAACAAAAGGGGTGCTTCTGTTAAGAAAAAAGAAGATACACATAAGATGGCTGAAGCAAACAAGGCTTTTGCCCATTACCGCTGGTAGGGCTATTGGATTAGTAGGAGGATAGAAAGATGGCAAAGGAGAAGTTTGAGCGGAAAAAACCGCATGTCAATGTAGGGACGATCGGGCATATTGATCACGGCAAGACGACGTTGACGGCAGCGATAACCAAGCATATGGCATTAAAGGGATTGGCGGA
>JAUYIZ010000146.1 GCA_030688615.1 Desulfobacterales bacterium
GGTCATTGGAAATTGTTTGGTATTTGTAATTTGATATTTGTGATTTCAATAATACAATGAACTGCCAGCAAAGCAAATCCCCTCCGGGGGTTACCAAAGCCTGGTCCTCAGGGACAGGATATTTACTCATGATTCTGCCTCGTGTTGATCCACAGCCTGCGCCGGGTCTGCGAGACGGTTTGAGGTCATGGGTTCGCCGGGAGATGTTTTTTCTGCCGGGTCCTGCTGTTGATCGATCAGTTCATAAATTTTCAGGTTCCGAAAAACCTCATCCATGCCCGGCGAGAATTCCATGGCATTTACATTCAGGGGGAAGCGGGATGCCCGGCGGACTTTTTCGCTGATTAAAATACCGTTGGGGATGGATTTTGTCAGATCCTGAAGTCGGAAGACCGTGTTGACGGCTTCTCCGATCACGGTGTAATCCATTTTCATTTCAAAACCGATGTTGCCCACCACCACCTCGCCGGTATGGACGCTGATGCCCATCCGGATGGATGTGCCCAGTTCTTTTTCAAAATATTCGTTGACGGTATGGATGGATTTTTTCATTTCAAGGGCAGCGGAAAGGGCGTTGTCCGCATCCCGGGTTCTGGAAACGGGCGCGCCGAAGATGGCTAAAAATCCGTCTCCAAGATATTTGTCCACGATGCCGTGATGTTTGAAAACGATGCCGCCCATGATGGAAAAGAAGCGGTTGAGCAGGGAAACCGTCTTCTGTGGTCCGATTTCCTTGGTCAGAACGGAGAAATCTCGTATATCGATATTCAGCAGGGTAAGGGTCTTGACTTCTTCGAACACGGTCTTTTCCGATCCGGTGTCACCGAGGATGGTATCCAGAATTTCCTTGGGTACGAATTTTTGAAAGACCCGGCGGGTGCTTTGTTCCAGCTTTGCCATGGCCACGGTTTCGTTATACAGGCGCGCATTTTCAATGGCGACCGTCACCGAAGAGGCGATGGATTGCAAAATCTCCTTATCGCTGCCGGTAAATTCGCCGTCAATTTTATTGAGCACCTGGATGACCGCAATGACCTTTCCCTGAGAAATCAGGGGAACGCACAGGGATGAGCGGGTTTTAAACCCGGTGGCTTGATCAATGGCCGGGGAAAAATGCGGCGACTGGCTCACATCGTTGACAATGACCGTTTTTCCGCAGGAAGCCGCATACCCCGCAATGCCCTGACCGATTTTAAGGCGGTGTTGTTTTAAAATATTGACATCCATATCAAAAGAAACGGCAAATTCCAGTTCATGGCCGGTGACCAGCATCAAAGAACCGGCTTCCACCGCAACAATCCCGCGGATCATTTCCAGGGTATAATCGAGAACATGATCCAGATTAAAGGTCGAAGAGGCCAGGGTCCTGCCGATTTGACGCAAGGTGTCCAGCTCTTCATTGCGTTTCATGATGCTGGTCGAGAGGCGGTTCCGTTCCATGGCCAGGGAAATTACATTTGCGATTCCTTCGAGAAAACTCCGGGCCACCTGAAAGATTTCCGCCTGCCGGGCGCACAGCAGCCAGAGACCTTTTACACTGCCCTCCAATTTTAAGGGAAGCAGCATGCAGGATGCAACGGCCGGGTTGGCTATGATTTCCTTTTCCGCAGGATGTAAGAGCGTTGCCGTATCGGCAATGATCATGGACGCATCCTGCTGTAAGACTTTGTCGAAGATCGAGCCCTTGTATGAATACAACTTTCCTTCCACATGGCCGGTGAGCGCGTCGGCAAACAAGTCAGCCAGGAAAAGTTTATCGGGCTGATGCTCATCGCGCAGGATGACTGCGGCCAGCTTGAAGGAAACGGCCAGTTGAATCTCAGATAAAATGGCGCTGATAAGCTCTTTGTCTCTGAGGCTGGAATTAATGATGGCGAAAATTCTTTTCAATGACTGCAGATACTTTTTCCCCCGTTCATTTTCTTTTGCCAGATGGAGGTTTTCATAGGTAAAGGCCGCATTGCTGATGAGCGGGGTGAGGGACTCGATATCTTCTCTTACGAAGGGCTCCAGGCTGTTTTTGCGGGAAACGGATAGAACGCCGGCAATATCCTGACTGGTCTTGATGGGCATACAGGCAAAAGACTTACTGCCGTAATGGGGCCGGTTGGTTCTGCCGAACCGCGTCTCCTTTTCGATGTCCTCCACCAGCAGGGGGGATTTGTTGATGACGGCGTACTTGGCAATGCTCGTTTCAAAATCGATGCGGTCTCCTATTTTGACTTTATCCCCCAGCCCGATGCTGGCCGAAACAATAAACGATTTTTCATCGGCCGGCCGGGACTTGTCCACCATCAAGATGGATCCGGCATCGGCATGGGCCAAAGTGAGCGCCCGTTCCAGGGTGACATAGAGAATCTCCTCGGGGTCGAAGGTAACGTAACAGAGCTCCGATAGTTCCTTGAGCACGGAAATGTCCGAAGCTTTTCTTTCCAGTTTGGAAAATGTTTCTTTAAACTGGTTTTCGATTATGGTAAAAGTTTGCGTGATATGGTGAAGTTCGTTTGCGTCGGTTGGAACGGGTTTGTCTGAAATGTTTGCCATGAAACCGTTGGACATCCTGTCGGAGATGGCATGTATTTCATCAAAGAGCTTTCTGAGCAGCGTAAACCCGAAAAAGGAAAAGCATAAGATACCCAGAAAAAAGAGGGGCAGATGGCTGTCTTCGAGGATGTCATATTTAATGGCAAACAGGATAAAGCCGAATATGGGGAACAGGAAAAAAAGGCCGAATATGATATTCAGCAGATATTTAAGCTTTTTATCATGCAGAGCATTATGTGCCAGCCATTTTTTGGGTATCACCATGGATCCTTTCGGGCCCCGGGAAAAGGACGGGAAATTCCAATGAAAAGTTTCAGAAAGATATCATCCCCTGCGGAAGAAATCAACCATTCTTTGACCTCATGGCAGGACCCTGCGGCTTGCTGCCGGGAGTTTGCATCCCTCATGGGGACGAAATGAGTTTTACCACCTGCGCACATATCAACCTGGATCATCTTGCGGATAATATCCGTGCCATTGGGCAAAAAGTGAAGCCGGCCAGGGTAATTCCGGTTGTAAAAGCGGATGCTTACGGCCATGGTGCGCTTCCGGTCGTCCGGCGCTTGCTGCAAGAAGGCTATGACATGTTTGCCGTGGCGCACCTGAAGGAAGCCATGGAACTGCGGGACAGCGGAATTGCCCGGCCGATCCTTATTTTCGGGCGGCTGTTCCCGGATGAGATCCCCCAGGCAATCCAGGCAGGTTTCCGGATCACCCTGGCCTGCCGGGAGGATGTGGACTGGATCCGGCAGGCCGGACAGGATCTGCCCGCATACGTACATGTCAATATTGAGACCGGCATGGGACGGATCGGGCTGTTTGTCGATCAGGACCCGGGGTTTTTTGATTGCCTGACCCGTTCAGGATGTTGCATATGGGAGGGGCTGTATTCTCATTTTGCCACCGCGGACGAAACCGACAGAACCTATGCGGACCTGCAGCTTTCCCGCTTTCAGAATGTCGTCTCTCTGATCCGGAAATACCCCGGGGCGCCCCGCATGATCCACATGGCCAACAGCGGGGCCGTTTTGGGCCGCCCGGACAGCTATTTTGACGCGGTGCGGACCGGAATTCTGATGTACGGCCATTATCCGTCCGCACAGGCGCTGCGCACGATCCCTGTCAGACAGGTCATGACCTTAAAAACATTTGTGGCACATATCCGCCGGATCCCTGAACGTTATCCGGTCAGCTACGGCCGGCAATGGATGTCCGCTAAAAACACCAAAATTGCCGTTCTCCCGCTGGGGTATGCGGACGGGGTATGCCGGAGGATGACCAATACCGGCCAAGTGTTGATTCAGGGCCGGCGCTATCCCATGGTGGGAACGATTACCATGGACCACACCATGGTGGACATCGGGGAAGATCCCGTTACTGTGGGCGACGAGGTCATCCTGTGGGGCGAATCTTCCCACGGGACCCTTCAAGCCGGTGAATTGGCGGAAAAAATAGGCACCATACCCTACGAGTTGACCTGCGGGGTGTCCCGGCGCATCCGACGGGTTTATACCGGCGACCACCCGGAATCTGGGTGATCGGATTGCCCGCCGGTTTTGAAATAAGTTTCCGAAAGGAGGAATTTACCATGGCCGATCAGATCCGGATCGGAGCGCTCATATCCGGCGGCGGCACAAACCTTCAGGCCGTTATGGACGCATGCGAATCTTGCAGGATCAGCGGAAAGATCGTGTTTGTCGGATCGGATAACGCCCGGGCACCGGGCCTTGAACGGGCCGCAGCCCGCCGCATCCCCACGTTTGTGGTCGATTACGCGGCAGTGTTTAACAGTTTCAAACAGGCCCCGGGACAAGTCCGCCCGCCGGATGATTTTGACCTGAACGACATCTTTTTAAAACAATCCCTGTTCACGGACCGGGATGATCCGGCAAAGGTGAAAAGCTTTCTGACCTGCCGGGCGATTGCCGAGGCCGGGCTCCTGGAAGAAATGAAGCCTTACCCGTTTGACCTGCTGATCCTGGCCGGGTTCATGAGAAATCTGACACCTTATTTTATCGACAGGGTCAACCTGCCGGGCGGAAATCCGCGCATCATGAATATTCATCCGGCCCTTCTGCCCGCGTTTCCGGGTGTGGACGGATACGGGGACACCTTTCGATATGGCTGCAAGGTGGGCGGATGCACGGTCCATTTTATCGATTACGGCGAAGACTCCGGGCCGATTATCGGCCAGAAAGCCTTTCAGATCCTGGAGGAGGATACGCTTGAAAGCGTAAAAGAAAAGGGTCTGAAGCTCGAGTGGCAGCTTTATCCGGAATGCATCCGGCTGTTTGCCCAGGGCCGCCTGAAAATTGTCCGCCCGGAGCAAACCCTGGCCGGCGCCAAAAAAAGCGCAAGAAACGTGGTGAAGATTCTATAAGACCAACCAGACAACCAGATAAACCAGATAACCAGATAAACCAGAAAGTCCGAATCAGCGATAGTTGCGGAAACTGATATCATGGCGCTTGGCTTTGTAGGCGAATTTGCGCACCGATGTTTTCAGCATCTTGGACGCCAGGGAGATATTTCCCCGGGAGTTTTTCAACCCGTCGATGAGCATTTCCTTTTCCAGGTTCGCCACGGCATCTTCCATGGACAGTGTCGGCAGAGTATCGGATTCCGTGCCGGTCTGCAGGGTGGGGGGAAGGTGATAGCTGTGGATGACGCCTTCTTCGCAGAGCAAAACGGCCCGTTCAATGCAGTTTTCAAGCTCCCGGACATTTCCCGGCCAGTGGTAATCCATTAACATGTCGATGGCCGGAGTGGAAAACCGCTTGATGTCTTTTTGGTGTTCCAGGCTGTATTTTTCCAGGAAATAGTCCGCCAGCAGTGAAATATCCGTCTTGCGTTCCCGTAAAGGGGGCAGGTAAATGGGAAAAACATTCAGCCGGTAATACAGGTCTCCGCGGAAGGTTGCCTCTTCCAGGGCGGTTTCCAGATTTTTACTGGTGGCGGCGATAACCCGCACGTCCGTCTTGAGGGTCTGCAGCCCGCCGACACGGTCAAATTCCTTTTCCTGCAAAACACGCAGGAGGCTGGCCTGGGTGTCGAGCCCGATGGTCCCGATCTCATCCAAAAAAATCGTTCCTTTATGGGCCAGTTCGAATTTCCCCGGTTTTTGTTTAACGGCGCCGGTAAACGCCCCTTTTTCGTGGCCGAACAATTCACTGGCGATAAGATTGACCGGCAGGGCCGAGCAGTTGACTTTGATAAAAGGCAGTGCCGCCCGGAGACTGTTGTAGTGTATGGCATTGGCGACCATTTCTTTGCCGGTCCCGCTTTCACCGCGGACCAGTACGGTGGCATTGCTTTTGGAGACTTGCGAGATCATCTGAAACACTTCCCGCATCTTGTTGCTGTTGCCGATGATATCCTTGATCCGGAACTTCTTCTCCAGCTCTTTCCTGAGCCTTAAATTTTCCTCTTTTAACTGTTCTTTTTCCCGGTGAATTGTTTCCAGGTTGATCACCTGGCGCGCAATGAGGGTGGCAATGACGGACATGAGCTTTTGGCCTTCCTCTAAAGACAGAGATTCGTCCAGGAGCGTGTCCACACTGATGGCGCCGATGACCTGGTTGCCCTTTTTTATCGGGACGCAGATAAAGGAAAGTTCCTGGTCCTGCTTGGATTTTCGGGAGGCCGTCCGATTCAGAAACCGGGGTTCATCCCCGATTCTGGGGATGGACACCGCCTTGCCGGTCTGAATCACCTGGCCGGTGATTCCTTCCCCGAGTTTATATTTTACACTCTGGACGACATTTCTGGGAAGGCCGTGGGCCACCTCGATGTTGATTTCATCGCGCAAAGGATTCAGGATGGTTATGGTCCCGCGCACCATGCCCATGGAGCTGGATAAAATGTCCAGGACCTTGTACAGAGATTTTTTAAGGTCCAGGTATTCGTTGAGCGTATTGCTGATTTCATAGAGCAACGTCACATCTTTCAGTCTTTTCATCTTGCCGGTATTTCCTGTATCGCACCCTTTCGGCGCGGTTGGCCAAAATTAACAATTTCGTAATAAATACCAGAACCACCCTATTAATCAAGACCTAATGTGCAAATAGAATTGAGCTTGACAGTGCTTTTCTCCTTTGAGATACTTTTTACCTCGAAAAGGAGGTCTGATATGGGCTGGCCGTCTAAATGGGATTACGAAACGGATGTGGCCGTGTTGGGCTACGGAGGCGCCGGGGCGGTTACCGCCATAACCGCCCATGATCTGGGGGCGCGTGTCCTGCTCATTGAAAAGCAGGCGGCGGACACCCCGGAGCAGATCCGTCACACCCCCAGCAGCAGGATGAGCGGCGGGTTTTTTTTGTGCGCCACGGACGGGCAAAAAGCCGCGCAGTATCTATTCTGGTCTTCCTGGGGCGCCACACCGGAGGACTGCTGCCGGGTGATGGGGGAATATATGGTTTCCAATGAAGCCTATATGACCTCTCTGGGCGGTCAGGTCGCCCGGGCCGAGGGATTCAACGGCATGTGCGAATACGGCGACCTTGCGCCCGGCGCCGATGCGATTTACATGCTCCATCATGCCGGCAACGGTCCCGGGCAGTTCAAGGTTTTGATGGATAATGTTGACCGCAGGCAGATACCGGTGCTTTATGCCCACCGTGGAAACGAACTGATCCAGGACCCCCAGAGCCGGGAAATCCTGGGGCTGGTGGCGGAAAACAACGGGCAAAAGGTCTACATCAAAGCCGCAAAGGCGGTGGTGTTATCCACGGGCGGCTTCGAGTGGAATGAAGAGATGAAGCTGAATTATCTGCGCACCCACCCGACCTACTTTTACTGCAATCCGGCCAACGAGGGCGACGGCATCAAGATGGGACAGCGGGCCGGCGCGGACCTGTGGCACATGAACACCATTTCGGGACGGGTCATTCCCTATATCCAGGGCGTGATGCCGGCGCTGGGGGCGAACTTTTTGACCCCTTTCATCCTGGTGGATAAATACGGTAAAAGATTTGCCACCGAACCGGGCGACCCGGACCCGGCCAGGTATCGGTCCCACGGTTTCTGGCTGGAATGTACCCAGTTTGACAGCCGCAACGCCGAGTATCCCCG
Organism: Desulfobacterales bacterium; assembly: GCA_030688615.1. Taxonomy (GTDB): domain Bacteria; phylum Desulfobacterota; class Desulfobacteria; order Desulfobacterales; family JAUYIZ01; genus JAUYIZ01. The sequence continues at coordinate 7,618 of JAUYIZ010000146.1, forward strand.
GATTCCCTGCTATCAGATATTTGACGAAACCACCCGCCGCAAAGGACCTGTTGCCCGTTCCATGCGCAGGGGGCTGCTGCCCGACGGCAGGGTACAGTACTTTTACGAGTGGAGCCGGGACAACCGGGCAGAGATCCACAAGGGTTGGATCATCCAGGCGGACAGTATCAAAGAATTGGCCCGCCGGATTGCCGCCCGGGATCCTGAAAACAACCACCGCATGAATCCGGGGCTGCTCGGCCGGACCGTGACCCGATTTAACCGCTACTGCCGGAGCGGCCTGGATCATGACTTTAACCGCAGCCTCGCGAGTCTTGTGCCCCTGGAAAAACCGCCCTTTTATGCCTTGAAATTACACCCGGGCGGGCCCAACACCAACGGCGGGCTTAAAAAAAATGCCCGCGGGCAGGTGCTGGACCCGGATGGAAAAGTGATCCAACGGCTGTACGCCCCGGGTGAAAACGGATCCTATTTCGGCTTTTTATACTCCGGCGGCGGCAACCTCTGCGAAAACCTCGTATGGGGCCGTGTGACCGGCGAAAATGCCGCAGGGGAGACTTCCCGGGGATAAATTGGCATTAAACTTGACACCGATGCTTTTTTTTGTCATATTTTCGCAACGCAGCAATTCCTGTCATTTTGTCAATGGATCCGCCCGAGAGCTGAAAGGAGAGGAAAAATGGATGAATGCAGACCCATTCTCAATACCGGGTTGCGGGGTTTTAAGGTCGCCACCAGCCGAATCAGCGATGTAAACGGCGATATCGGCAAAATTGTATATCGCGGGTACCTGGTTCAGGACCTTGCAGAAAACGCCTCCTTCGAGGAGGTGGTTTATCTGCTGTTGTTCGAAAAACTGCCCAGCCAAGAGGAGCTGGCCGGTTTCAAGGAGCGCCTGGCAGTCGAAAGCCGCATCCCGGCCGCGCTGGTTGCAGCCCTCAAAACGCGGCCCGCAGACGCCCTGCCCATGGATATTCTGCAGGCCGGCGTTGCCATGCTGGCCCACCATGACCCGGACGTGCGGCAGCACACCCCGGAGGCGACAACGCGCATGGGGCTGCGCTTGATTGCCAGAATCCCGGCGATCCTGGCCGCCTGGGATCGAATTCGCAACGGCCAGGAACCCCTGGACCCGGCAGCCGGGCTGGGGCATGCCGCCAGTTTTCTTTACATGCTCCAGGGGCGGGAGCCGGAGGCCGAGGTGGCCCGGTTCATGGATGTGGCCCTGACGCTGCATGCGGAACATACCTTCAATGCATCCACCTTTGCGGCGCGTGAAGTGGCTTCCACCCGGGCGCATATGTATGCCGCCGTCGCAGCCGCGGTGGGTTCCCTGTCCGGCGAGCTGCACGGCGGCGCCAATGTCCGGGTCATGCAGATGCTGCAAAAAATCGGCTCCATTGATGCCGTGGCCGCTTATGTCCATCAGGAGCTTGAGGCCGGCCGGCTGATTTTCGGGCTGGGACATGCCGTGTACAAGGTGGATGATCCGCGTGCCATGATCCTGGCGCCCATGGCCCGGACCATGGGCCAGCGCGTGGGCCAGCCCCAGTGGTATGAGATTTCCCGCGCGCTGGAGCGCAGCGGCAAAGAAATTTTCAAAAAGAAAAAGGGGATCGATATCTTCACCAACGTGGATTTTTTCAGCGCATCCCTGTATTACACCATGGGGATTCCCCTTGACTTTTTTACCCCGGTTTTTGCCATCGCACGGATTGCCGGCTGGGTGGCCCATGTCATTGAAGAGCAGTTTGCGGGCGCGGCCGAAAAACCGGTGTTATACCGGCCGGAATCCCAGTATGTCGGCGATTACTGCGGGCCCGACACGTGCGAGTACGTGGCGCTGGACAAACGGTGAGCGTAAGGGCCTCTATTCACAGGGAACCATCATTCTAACGTTTCGGGAGAAAAAGGGGTATTGCTATGCTGACGGCACAGGAGAAAATGGAGGCCCTGATCACCCTGAGCATGGAGCTCAACCAGGTCAGGGATATCGATATTCTCATGGAACACATCCTGAACCATGCCAGGAAGGTCGGCGGCGCCGACGCGGGCACCATTTTTCTGCGCGAGGAAAACAAGCTGAAATTCAGCTACACCCAG
>JAUYIZ010000157.1 GCA_030688615.1 Desulfobacterales bacterium
CGCCGGCACATTCATGGGTTACGTAAAAGCCGAGGCGCAATGGGAGGCGGAATGGCAGAAGACGCTGGAAGCCGGAAAAAAAGAAGGCAAGGTGGTGGTGTATGTTTCTTCCATGGCGGGCGCCGTGAGAAAACAGGCGCCCGCTTTCGCAAAACAGTTCGGCATAGAAGTCGAGGTTACGGCCGGCAGGGGCAATGATTTGGTAAGGAGGCTGACCACGGAAAAAAGTGCCGGGCTCAGCATTGCCGATGTTGTAATTAGCGGAGGCAACAGTATTTTCAATTTGAAGCAGTTGGGCATGACAGAGCCTTTGGACAGCAAACTGATACTGCCGGAAGTCACCAACCCGAAACTCTGGTACACGATGGACAGCCTCCCGTGGTTGGACGATGCCAAACATTTCCTGCATTTTCTTGCCTATCCGAACCGTGACATATCCATCAACACCGACCTTGTAAAACCGGGGGAAATCCAATCGTGGCAGGATCTTTTAAAACCCCGGTTTAAAGGAAAGATCGTATGGAGCGACCCCAGTGTTGCCGGCAGCGGCTTCAATGGCTTTGCCACCAATATTATGCATAAGGTGACCGATGAAAACTACTATCGCAAGCTGGTGGCCACACAGGATCTAACCTTAAACAGGAACCAGCGTCAAATGGCGGATTGGCTTGCCAGGGGAAAATATGCCGTGTCTATTTCGATACCGGGCGGCGCCCTGGGTCAATTTTTTAATGCCGGCGCGCATATCGCTTATGTTCGCGTGCAAGAGGGCACCTACTTAAGTTATGACGGCGGAAACGTAAGCATCGTGGCCAAGGCGCCACATTCGAATGCCGCCAAGGTATATGTCAACTGGCTGCTGACGAAAGCGGGGCAGGAATTTGCGCAAAAGGATACCAAATATATGTCTTCCAGGAATGATATTCCTATCGAAAACGTCAACCCCGACAACCGGAGGGTACCCGGAGAGCGATACTTTATCGGCGCCAACACCATTGAGAAATGGCTGGCAGAGGAACAGGATAAATATCTTGCACTGGCCAAGGAAATCTTCGCACCGCTGACCAAGTAGCCGCGTAAGGGTTCATAAAAAAATTAATCCACAATTTCAGGCGTTGAGGCGCCCGGATGGCAAGGCGCGAAAACGCAGGAATATCTGGATATTCCGAGTTTTCGCAACGCAGCCATACGGGATGCATCGGCGTATAAAATGGGAAGTTATTTTTGTGTGAGCCCTAAGATTCCGACAGGCCGCGGGGTCGAAGCTTAAACCATTGAGGACCCGCAGCAAGCTGCGGGGAATGCGCTCGCTGTTGCGGTTCAATGGATAATTGTCGACAGCCTCGATGATAACCTGCCGCCGGCTTGCAGGCGAAAGAAACAAGGGCAGGGTCAGAAATGGCGCTGCCCTTGTTATTTGGAAGAAACCGATTTTCTCACATCCATCAAAGGAGGATCAGCACATGAAAAAATCAGGCGGAAAATATTTCATCGCAATAATGCTGACGGTCTGTGTCGCCGCTACATTACTGGGCTACGTAAAAGCCGCAGCTCAATGGGAGGCGCAATGGCAGAAGACGCTGGCAGCCGGGAAAAAAGAAGGCAAGGTGATGCTGTATGGTTCTGAAGTTGCGTCCGCCGTGAGAGGCCAGGCGCCTGAATTCAAAAAACAGTTCGGCATAGATATCGAGATTACGACCGGACGGGGCAGCGAGGTTGCACAAAAACTGCGCGCGGAAAAGGCCGCCGGATTGCATCTTGCCGATGTTATCATATCCGGCGGCAATACCATGTTCAGTGTCAAGAAAATGGGCGTAACAGAACCTATGGATGACAAACTGATCCTGCCGGAAGTCACCAACCCGAAGCTGTGGTACACGCTGGACCATCTTCCGTGGTTGGAGGATGCCAGACATTCACTCTATTTTTATGCCTATCCGAATCGCGATATAAGCATCAACACAGACCTGGTAAAGCCGGGAGAAATCCAATCGTGGCAGGACTTTCTAAAACCCAGGTTTAAAGGCAAAATCGTATGGAGCGACCCCAGTGTCGCCGGAAGCGGCTTCAATGGTTTTTCCACCAATATATTGAATAAGGTTACCGATGAGAAATACTATCGCAAGCTGGTAGCCACACAGGATATCACATTATCCAGGAATCAACGTCAAATGGCAGAGTGGCTTGCCCGGGGAAAATATGCCGTGGCGGTTTCGGTGCCGGGCGGTGCTATGGCGCAAGTGTTGGATGCCGGCGCGCATATTGATTATGTCGCCGTGAAGGAAGGGACCTACCTAAGTTATGATTCCGGGATTGTAGGCATAGCGGCCAGGGCGCCGCATCCGAACGCCGCCAAGGTATTTGTCAACTGGTTTCTAAGCAGGGACGGACAGGATTTTGCCCAGAGGGTAACGAAATATATGTCTGCCAGGAATGATATTCCCACGGAAGGAATTGTCAACCCGAAATCCATGCGGGTAGCCGGCGAGAGATACTTTGTCGGCGCCAACACCATGGAGAAATGGATAAATGAAGATCAGAAAAAATATCTCGCACTGGCCATGGAGATCTTCGGCCCCTTGATCGGCAGGTGAATCTTATCCAATCCTTAGGCTCCTATTAACCGTCTCATAATTAAGCCGGAGTCCCGTCACTCCGGTTTAATTGTCTAAGCCGGAGTATTCTGGCCCACCATTATACCCATTGATGTTCCTTATTTTAAGAGGACTTAGCGAGTGAAGGAAAAATCACGCCGGTTCTATTATGGATGGACAATCGTCGCGCTGTCGTTCTTATGCCTGTCTGTGTCTCTCGGTGTTCGATATTGTTTCGGCATCTTTTATGTGGCCATCCTAAAAGAGTACGGTTGGAGTCGTGCGGAGACAGCCGGAGCCTTTTCGCTCGCTATGCTTATCCACGCGGTTTTTGCACCCTTGACCGGTATGCTCATTGATCGTTTTAGCCCCCGAATCATCTTTCCGTTGGGTGCAACATTTCTGGCATTAGGGCTTGCCGCAGCAAGCCGAATCACCGCAATCTGGCATTTATACCTTTTTTTTGGAGTGATTATCGCCATTGGTATCAACACTCACTCACTTACCCCCCACATCACCGTCATTTCCAAATGGTTCATCCGGAAAAGGGGACTGGCAAACGGATTGGCATTGGCGGGATTCGGGCTGGGAACAATGGTGCTGACCCCCTTGGTCCAACTAATCATTGATATAGCCGACTGGCGCTTTGCATTCTTGGCTCTTGCCGCTATCGTTTTCGGCATACTCGTCCCAATAACGGCAATCTTTGAAAGGCGTTCTCCCGAAGAGGTGGGACAGTACCCGGATGGCATCGCTATAGGAGCTAACAAAACCTTATCCCCCCTGACCGAAGGTTTTCGGGAAATTGATTCTTCCTTAGATCGTCCGCAACAGTGGACGTTCAAAGCGGCCCTTTGTACCCGGGCTTTCTGGATGATTGCATTGATGTTCTTTTCTGTATCTTTTACTGTCAACATGATGCTGGTGCATCAAGCCGCATATATGGTGGATGCAGGATTCAGCCCCATCGTCGTCGCATCTCTGGTGGGATTGGTGGGTCTTTTTAGCTCGGTAGGGGGAGTGCTCATAGGCTTTCTTTCCGATCGTTTTGGTAGAGTCATTGCCTATTTTATGGGGGCCGGTACCGCTTTCGCGGGGCTCACGTTACTTTTGCTCGTAGGTTATTCAAAGTCCATGTGGATACTCTATGGGTTTGTGATTCTCTACGGCCTCGGTCAGGGATCAATGGGCCCAATCCCTACAACCACGGTTGGTGATCTTTTTTCCGGTAATATGCACGGGCGCATTTTCGGCGCATTGACAATCGCATATGGTATTGGTGGGGCGTTAGGGCCTTTCATAGGCGGATATTTTTTCGATCTAACTGGAAACTACACTCTCCCCTTCCTTATGGCTCTAGCCAGTATCGTCGCGGGGGGTGTCGTAATTCGACATGCAGTGGCGCATCGCCGATCTGAACGGCGGTTTCTTCGTGCTGGCACTGGAGCATCTGAGGATAATTCTGCCCGTAATTGACAATTGAACCGCAACAGCGAGCGCATTCCCCGCAGCTTGCTGCGGGGAATCTTCAATTTTATTTTGTAAACAAATTTAATTGATTATCCTAAATCGTGTCAAGCAAAAACGCCAGTACGACATCAGGCGCAAAAAAACCATCAGAGGGCGACTTTTGCCCCCCTGCCACCCGTGGTGCTATTTGTAATCGGCATTTTTCGTGAGCGCCAATTTCTGGCAACCATCGATCTGCTGATTTAAATCGGTCCCTCCCTATCAATAAGCGGGACCATAGTGGGACCAATCGGCCCCATAAAGAACAAGGGGTTAACCATCTTTCGGCTAACCCCTTGGATTTGTTTGGTCCCCAGCACGGACTTGAACCGCGGACCCGATGGTTAATCCCGCTGTTCAGCGGGACTCTGCCGAGTGTGTTCGCAAATACCGTCCGATTCCGCGCTTCTTGATCTTTCTTTCAAGGGTCACCGCATCAGCTCTGTTGTTGCATTCCTCCGTCCAGAGTACCCGCCATGGGCCTTTCCATGCTTTTGTCGTGCGCGTCAACCGGTACTGAGGATCGTTGTGTTGGCTTACACGGCGATCCACATTATCGCTGTAGCCACAATAATGTCTACCCGTTGATTGACTCTGTATAATATAGACCCAGTACGCAAAAGAAACTCCAGTAAAATAGGGCTCAATTGAGATTGAGCCCTTTATTGTCTGGCTCCCCAGCAGCAATTCCCGCTCAATGTAGCATAGATTTAAATTTACTATATATGGATAAAAAGAGTCAATATTTATCAACATATTGTGGCAGATGGTACTATTTTTTCTATTCTGTAAGTATTTTCCAAAGATAAATATAGCCAACAC
>JAUYIZ010000164.1 GCA_030688615.1 Desulfobacterales bacterium
CCGGAACCATGGCCAAACTCAACCTGGCTTACACGGATTTGATGAAGGTCAACGCGGGGCTGATTTACTGTTCTCTGAACAGCTACGGTTACAGCGGCCCGGATCGGGACAAGGTTGCCCATGATGTCAACATACTGGCACAGGTCGGCATGCTGGACCTGATGGGGCCGGCTGACGGTCCGCCCATTATTCCCGGCGTGCAGCTGGTGGACACCGTAACGGCGCTTTATGCGGTTATCGGCATACAGGGCGCGCTGGCAATACAGGCCAGGACCGGCAAGGGGCAACACGTGGACCTTTCCATGCACGATTGTGCGTTTTCCCTCATGTTTGACAGTATCCGCTATCCCCTCGGGGAAGGACGCCTGCCACAGCGGGGCCGGGAGCGGCTCATGGGCGGCCTGGCCAATTACGGCATATATGAAAGCCGGGACGGCCGCTATATGGTCATCGGCGCCATCGAAAAAAAATATAAAAATACGCTGTTGAAAATATTGGGCCTCGAGGCCTTCCTTGAAGAAGGAGGCGCTGTTACCGCCAGCGAGGTGGATGTTGAAAAAGAAGAAGCCCTCAAGGCGGTTCTCAGCGGCATTTTCAAGCAAAAAGACCTCAAGCATTGGAAGGAAATTTTAGGGCCGGCCAATGTCTTTTTTTCGGCGGTGGACACCATCGAGGATGCGCTGCAAGACCGGCAGTTAAAGTCCAGAAGCATGATCCATGAAACCCGGCACCCTGTGGCCGGTAAATATGTGCAGATCGGCTCTCCGGTCAAATTGTCCGAAACTCCCGTCGATCTGGAGAGGCGCCCGGCGCCCCGGCTGGGAGAAAATACGGCTGAGATTTTGCGGGAACTGGGATTTTCCGGGGCGGAAATTGCTGATTTGGATCAAAACGGAACCGTTCGTACTTTTAAATAACTCAAACCGTTTTAAACAAAACCGAAGACCGATTTACCGCAAAGACGCAAAGGACGCAAAGGTTCAGAGACATGCTAAGCCGATTAGGCGCAAACCTGACCCCTGCAACCCGTTCATAGGGAGGTAAAATGAAAGTGCTTAAAATTGATCACCTCGGGATCGCCGTAAACAGTATTGACGAAGGTAAAAAATTCTGGACAGAGGCGCTGGGGCTTGAACTGGAGGGCATCGAGACCATCGAGGAACAGAAAGTGACCACGGCTTTTTTACCGGTGGGCGAAAGTGAGATAGAGCTTCTGGAATCCACGAGTCCCGACGGTCCGATTGCCGGCTATCTGAAAAAAAAAGGCCCGGGGATCCAGCATATTGCTTTTCGCGTCGCGGATATTGAGGCCGCCCTGAAAGAGTTAAAAGAAAAGGGGATCCTGCTGGTGGATGAAACGCCCAGAAAAGGAGCGGGGGGCGCCAGGATTGCCTTCCTGCACCCCAGATCAACCGGCGGGGTGCTTGTTGAACTGTGCCAAAGGTAGTAGAAGGGGGATGCCATGCCGATACACCCGGACCTAAAAAAATGGGAAGATCTGGCTGCCCGGGAGCTTAGAGGCAAGCCGATTGATTCCCTGAACTGGAAGACCCCGGAAGGGATTTTGGTCAAACCCCTTTATACGGCTGAAGATCTTGAAGGACTTGATCTGGTCAACACGCTTCCGGGATTCCCGCCTTTTGCCCGGGGGGTGCGGGCCACCATGTATGCGGCCAGACCCTGGACCGTTCGCCAGTACGCCGGGTTTTCCACCGCCAGGGAATCCAACGCATTTTATCGCAGAGGTCTTGCCGCCGGACAAAAAGGGCTTTCCGTGGCCTTTGACCTTGCGACCCACAGGGGGTATGATTCCGACCATCTCCGGGTGACGGGGGATGTGGGCAAAGCCGGCGTTGCCATTGATTCCGTAGAAGACATGAAGATTCTGTTTGATCAGATACCCCTGGATCAGGTGTCGGTTTCCATGACCATGAACGGCGCCGTGCTGCCCATTCTGGCCGCCTATATCGTGGCGGCCCAAGAGCAGGGGGTGCCGCCGGAAAAGCTCAACGGCACCATACAGAACGACATATTAAAAGAGTATCTCACGCGAAATACCTATATCTACCCCCCGGCGCCTTCCATGAGGATCGTTTCAGACATCATCGGGTACTGCTCAAGGCATTTGCCCAAATACAACACGGTCAGCATCAGCGGCTACCACATGATGGAAGCCGGCGCCAATTCCGTTCTGCAACTGGCATTCACCCTGGCCGACGGCCTGGAGTATGTCCGGTCCGCCCTCGGAGCGGGGCTGGACATCGACACCTTTGCGCCGCGCCTGTCGTTTTTCTTCGGCATCGGCATGAACTTTTTCATGGATATTGCCATGTTGCGGGCCGCTCGCATCCTGTGGGCGGAAATTGTCCGTCAATTCAACCCGCAGGACCCAAATTCGTTGATGTTAAGAACCCATTGCCAGACCTCGGGCTGGAGTCTGACCATGCAGGATCCGTACAACAATATCATCCGGACCACCCTGGAATGTCTGTCCGCGGTTTTAGGGGGGACCCAGTCGCTGCACACCAATTCCTTTGACGAGGCGGTGGGGCTGCCCACGGATTTTTCCGCCCGGATCGCCAGGAATACCCAGATCGTCGTTCAGGAAGAATCCCGGATTTGTCATGTGGTGGACCCGCTGGGGGGGTCTTATTATGTGGAGACGCTGACCCATTCCATCTTGAAGGAAGCCCGAAAGATCATCAGCGATGTGGAAGCCCTGGGGGGAATGGCCGCGGCGATTGCATCCGGCATGCCCAAAATGAAGATCGAAGAGTCGGCCGCCAGGGCCCAGGCGAGAATCGATCAGGGAAAAGATGTCATTGTCGGGGTGAATAAATATCAAATTGACGAGGACGTGCCCATGGATGCCTTTGAAGTTTCCGGCCAGGTGCGCGACGAGCAGGTGGCCAGACTGCTTGAAATCAAGGCCAGGCGGGACAATGCCGCCGTAAAAACGGCTTTGGACGGTCTGACCACGTGCGCCCGATCCAACGGAAATCTTCTGGAAGCCGCCATTACGGCCGTCCGGGCGAGAGCAACGGTCGGCGAGGTTACGGATGCGGTGGAAAAGGTGTTCGGCCGGTATGTGGCCACGACCCAGTGTATATCCGGCGTATATGCGGCAGAGTTCGGCAATAAGGAAATCATCGCCGCCATCAGAAAAAGAACCGCGTTGTTTATGGAAAACAGGGGCCGGCGGCCGAGAATCCTCGTCATAAAAATGGGGCAGGACGGTCATGATCGGGGGCTGAAAGTCATTGCCACCGCCTATGCGGACCTGGGTTTTGACGTGGATATCGGCCCCATGTTCCAGACGCCGTCCGAAGCGGCCAGAATGGCCGTAGAAAATGACGTTCATGTTGTGGGGGTTTCATCGCTGGCGGCCGGCCACAAAGTGCTGGTCCCCGAGCTGATCGAACAGCTCCTGGCCGAGGGCGGCGGTGAAATCCTGGTGGTCGTGGGGGGCATAATTCCCCGGACGGATTATGACTTTCTTTATGAGAAAGGCGTGGTGGGAATATTCGGTCCCGGAACGGTCGTCACGGATTCTGCCAACCAGTTGTTGAATGCCATCGAAAAGAGGTTTTAACGGAACAATAAGAGAAAATATGCGCTTAATCAGTCTGCTTACAACGGTTGGCACCCAGAGGGTGCCAAGCGGCTGGGTTCAAAAGATTATTTTTCCGTATGCCGGCTTGATCGCTGCCTGGGTGCTCTATGGCGCAGTCTGTGCGAGGATCGATCCCTGGGAGCAGTCAGCCGTTTTCCTGTCGGCCATGTTGGCGCTGGTCTTTATCATGATCAGCGCCACGCCTCGATCCGGCCGGCATAATCCGCCTTTTTATGACTGGATATTCAGCCTGATTTGTGTTATTTCGACCGTATATGTTTTCCTGCGGGCCGAAACTGACATCCTGCGTGTGCCCCCGCCGGGGCCCTTGAGTCCATGGGACCTTGCCTTTGGAACCGTTCTGTTCCTTTTGACACTGGAGGCTGCCCGAAGAAGCCTTGGATTGGGGCTGCCCTTACTCCTGGTCGCATTGGCGGCCTATATCTTCGGCGGCCACCTTCTGCCAGCTTCCCTGTCCCACGGGCGGGTCGCCTACCCTGATTTTCTCGGACAGATGGTTTTTTCCCCAAACGGGCTTTTCGGCCTGCCCGTGCGGGTGGCGGTGACGTATGTGTTTCTGTTTGTTCTTTTCGGCTCGATGCTGCAGAATACCCGGGGGGGGGCATTCTATGACCAGCTGGCAACCCATTTCTCGGGTCGCTACAGCGGCGGGCCGGCCAAGGTTGCCGTACTTTCCAGCGCCTTTTTCGGGACCCTTTCGGGCAGTCCCATTTCCGACGTTGTGAGCACAGGCTCTATTACAATTCCCATGATGAAGCGGCTGGGGTATTCTTCGGTATTTGCCGCCGCGGTGGAAACCGCCGCGTCCACCGGCGGGAGCCTCCTGCCGCCGGTGATGGGTACGGCCCTGTTCATGATGGCCGAGTTGACCGGCATTGCCTATGTGAAAATTGCAGTTGCCGGCCTCATTCCGGCGCTGCTGTTCTATTACTGCCTTTTTATGCAGGTTCACTACCGGTCCCTCAAGCTCAATCTGCTGGGTTTGCCGCCCCATCGCATTCCCGGTTTTCGCGAGATCCGGCAGGGCTGCTTATTTTTTTTCGTGCCGCTGCTTGTTATGATGGTAATGCTTCCGATGGGGTATAACCCCGCGCATGTTGCGCTGGCGTCGTCGATCAGTGTCATTCTTGTCAGCTGTTTTCAACGGGATATGCGTGTCACGATCCGGCAGATGTACCAATCCCTTGCAACCGCCACCCTGCGAATGGTTCCGATAACGCTGGCGTGCGCAGCTGCAGGACTGGTGGTCGGGGCCATGATGATGACCGACATGGGGGCTAAATTCGCTCGTCTTCTCTTTCAGTTTTCCGGACCCAATGTTTTTTTTGGGCTGGTCATGATTGCCGGGATCTGTATTTTGCTGGGCATGGCCATGCCGACGCCATCGGTCTATATCATCGTTGCGGTTCTTTCCGGCCCCTTTTTTAAAGAGCTGGGAATTCCGGTCATGCCGGCCCATCTTTTCATGGTTTATCTTGCTGTTCTTTCGACCATAACCCCCCCCGTGGCGTTCACGGCATATGCCGCTTCCAGCATCGCGGCGGCCAACCCCCTTAAGACCGCCACGGCCGCGATGCGCCTTTCCATTATTCTTATTCTGTTACCTTTCACGTTTGTTTATGATCAAACGATATTGCTCCAAGGCAGCATCTGGGATGTTTTTTCAGGCATCGCCACGGCGATTATCGGCATTACGGTCCTGGCAGTTTCCCTGGAGGGCTGGTTCAGGAAGCCCGTTACGCGCTGGCGCCGCCTGGCCGCCGCCGCCGGCGGTCTTTTGCTGTTGATTTCCGGGGGTGTCACGGACATCATCGGCCTGGGGCTTTCCGCCGTCGCCCTGGGCGATATTTTTTTGCGCCGGAATCAAAATCCAAAGGCGGCCCTCCCGACAAGGGGGGCACGTTAAAAAAAAAGGATCAGGGATTTTCGGCATGACCTATTTGATTACACTGATCCTCGCCTACTGCAGTATTGTTTACGAGCTTCTGCTGGCCCAGACCCTGTCGGGCCTGATGGGAAATACCGTGCTGCGGTACAGCATCACCATCGGTGTTTATCTGGCTTCCCTGGGAATCGGAGCGATGCTCTGTAAGAAAGGTGACGAGCCGGATTGCGCCCGCCGGCTGATTCGCATTGAAATCTGGCTGAGCGTCATCGGCGGGACGGCGGTCTTGACCCTGTGTTCGCTGGACGTCTTGAATCGATTTCTCATGACCGCCGGTTCTTTTTTCAGTTACGGGTTCGGCAGCACCCTGCGACCGGTTCTTTTTTTCGTGTTGAGTCATGGAATGATCGCAGCGATCGGTATTCTGTCCGGCTTTGAAATTCCTTTGCTGATGGCCTTGAAAGAATTCAGAACACCGGACCGGATGAACTTTGTGCTGGGGATAAACTATTTCGGGGCGCTGTTGGGCGCCGTCATGTTCCCCCTGGCACTTTTGCCCCTGTTCGGGCTTTTTTCCGTGTCCTACACTACCGGGCTGCTCAATGCTTTTGCCTGCGTTTTGCTGTTGATATGCAAACCGGCAGCCGGCAAATCCCGTTATGTTAAAATGACCGCTGCGGTATCTGTCACCTTGCTGCTGCTTTTCGCATTTGCCGGCAACACACAGCATTTTTTTCTTAAAAAATTTTATTATTACCGTGATGTAAAAAGTTTAAGCTCCCTTTTTGATTCTTTTGAGTCTTACCCGGCGGTTGAAGAATACCGGTCCCGGTATCAACACATCCATATTGTCAATCAGCCCGTGACCGACACCCAGCAGGTGGTTTATAAACAATACAGTGATAAGTTTACCCGTGAGCCGGCTTTCCCCAAGAGCATGTGGCTGTTTCTCAACCACAAATACCAATTTCTCACCAGCACCGAAGAGTTTTATCACGAGTTTTTCGTCCATGTGCCCATTCAGCTGGCACGGCCGCCCGGGCAAGTGCTGGTTCTCGGGGCCGGCGACGGCCTTGTGGTGCGGGAATTGCTGAAATACAAAGAAATAAAACATATCACGCTGGTGGAGCTCGACCCGAAAATGCTTCATATGGCGCAGCATCATCCGCTTTTTCAGGCGGTCAACCATGACTCATTTGCAGACCCGAAAGTGACGCTCGTGCAACAGGATGCCTTTTCCTGGCTGCAATCCAGCAAACAGCATTTCGATGCCGTCTATATCGATTTTCCCGACCCGACCACCTACGACCTGGCGAAGTTGTACAGCGTGGAATTTTACTCTCTGGTCAAACATGCCGTGTCGGACGCCGGCTATGTGGCGGCCGACCTGCCTGCCGGAGAAGGGCTGCTGTGGGATGAATATTACAGCACGCTGCGCGCGGCGGGGTTTGAGTTCATCAAACCCTTTGACAGTATTCTTGAAGCTGACAACCCGGGCGTGTCGGAACTCAAGAAACAGTTCCTGTCCAGAGCCGCCGCCCAGAAAACAAATCCCCAGGGCTATCCGGTGACCACCAGGGATCCGGAATTTCTTGAACAGGCCTTTGCCAAGCTGATCAGGGATAACTTAAGAGAACTTCAGCACCGGTTTATTTTCCTGCAATCTAAAAAACAACCGGTCAATACACGGTTCAGGGACGACGGCATTGTTCTCTATACCCTCAACGCGACACGTTTTAAACTGGCCTCGGAAGTGAAATTCGACGCGACCTTCAAACCCGGACGAATCAACTCGATCTTTCGCCCCACCATGCCCCTGCAGAGTTTTTTTGATCTGAATTTCCCCTATTGATAGTTTCTATATTAATATAGTATACAAGCCGATACGCCCGGTTCTGGCGGGGATTGCATTCCGTGCGGGTATCTGATATGGGATGTGTCGAATCATGTCCAGACCGTACGATCAGTTGTCACATTGATCGCAAAAAAGGAGCACAGGTGGCATAATTATGAAAATATCAAACAAGGAGGTAAGTCAAATGCAAAGCAGAACAGGTTTACTTTTTTCCGTGGTTATTTTTATTTTCGTTTCTTTGATACTCAGTGTCTTTAAACCGGCAGCTTTTGCCAACCCGGTAACGCTCAAGTTGTTCACCTTTCTTCCTGATATTCCGCCGGAAAATGTTCCTATTCATATGTTTATGGATAAAGTCAATCAAAAGGCTGCGGGCCAGCTCGTGGTCCAGTATGGCGGCGGACCGGACGCGATAGCTCCCCAGGATTTGGCGGGAGCCACCCAGAAGGGCGTGGTGTCTTTAGCATGTCATATCATGAGCCTTGCCGATGCCGTCGTGCCCGGAGCCCGGGTTATCATCCATAACGAACTTCCCTTAAAGGAGTTCCGGGCCAGGGCGCAAGATTATATACAGGGCATGTTTAACGAGGCTGGTCTATACTATTTGGGGCTAAGTCATGCGGTGGAACCCCAGACATTTAACAACCTGTTCTCTATTAAAAAGCCAATCACCAAACCCGAAGATTTTGCAGGTCTGACGATGGCAAGTCCGTCCCCGCTTGCTTTTCCGCTTTACAGGGCCCTGAATGCCAATCCGGTGTTTATACCCTTGCATAATTATTTTGTGGCCGCCGAGCGGGGTGTGATCGGCGGATTCGTCGGTACAGTGGGTCTTGTCGTGCAAACAGGCCTTCACCGTGTAACCAAGTATGTGGTGGATCACAACATCCATAGTTCACCGGATATATTCATGATGAATCTGGAGGCGTGGAAAAAACTACCCAAAAACCTGCAGGATATCATGACGGAGGCGGCCATTGAGGTGGAGCAGGAGTATCCATCTTACCGGAAGAAAGAAGTCCTTGAATACAGGAAGAAGATGAAAGAGGCTGGTGTAGAGTTTGTCAAATTTTCACCGGCTGATGCCAAGAGATTTTTAGATCTTAACCGGGATGCATCATGGGCGGCAGAGATGAAGAACAGTCCGGAGCGTGTTGCCAAACTAAAAGAATTGATCACAAAGTAAGCCGGTCGCAGCGTTTCAGGGCGCATGCCAGGAAGGTTAAACTATCCACAGAGGGCGCAAGATATGAAGCCCATGAGGAAATTTTGGGTTATATTTGACAAGACCAACCAGGTGATGATGCATATCGCCTGCCTTTTGCTGGTCTTGATCATGCTGGCCATTTCCATAGACGTTCTGCTCAGATATTTTCTGAACATATCCTTCGGCGGGCTTTTGGAACTTGTTGAATATTGTCTTCTCTGGATGACCTTCCTGGGCGCTACCCACCTGTTAAAAACGGATGCGCATGTGAATGCCGACCTGGTGCTGACGCGGATGAATCCAAGAAACAGGGCCTTTCTGGATATCGCCACCTGCATGCTGGCCGCAATTGTCTTCGGGCTCCTCAGCTACTTTGGCGTTGTTGTCGTCTGGCAGCATTACCAGTCGAATCTCAGACTGGCATCGGTGCTGATGCCTTACAAATGGCCTATCGTAACCATTATTCCCATGGGCAGTTTTTTGCTGTTTATCCAGCTGTTACGAAAAGCATACAATCTGGCAAATGGCCTTAAAAGAGAGCGAGGCGGCCAGGAATAGCCCGGCTTTGCTTCTCACCTGCACATAGAGGAGATAAAAAATTGGAATGGCCCCTGGCGCTTTTGATCATCCTGGGTAGTTTGCTGGTCCTGATGGCAATGGGCATGCCCATATCGTTTTGCTTCATGGCGGTAAGTATAATAGGATCTTTTTTATTCCTTGGCGGCATCAGGGGCCTGGAGTTTCTCATTGACAGCATTTTTACCTCGGTGGGCTCTTTTATCTTTGTGCCCGTGCCGCTGTTTATTCTCATGGGCACGGTGATATTTGAGTCCGGCGTGGGCTTGCTGATGGTGGAGGCGCTGGATAAATGGATGGGAAAGGTGCCGGCCAGGCTGAGTATATTGGCGGTGGGGGCGGGGGCTGTCCTGGCGGCAATGATCGGGATCAGCACCGCCAGTGTGGGTATCCTGGGCAAGGCGCTGTTGCCGGAGATGGAGAAACGCGGCTATGATAAATCCATGAGTTTGGGTCCTATCCTGGGCAGCTCACAGCTGGCGCCGCTGGTTCCGCCGAGCGCCCTGGCCGTCTTCCTGGGCGCGATCGGCGGGATTTCCATTTCCAAGCTTCTGGTGGGTATTATTATTCCCGGGCTGCTGATGGCGGTCCTGTTTGCGGTCTATATTGTCATCCGCTGCCGGTTGCAACCCGATCTCGCCCCTTCTTACGACGTGACTCCCATGCCGCTGAAGGAAAAACTCATATTCACAGCCCGTTATCTTCTGCCGGCCGGCCTCATCATTTTCGCCGTGCTCGGGGTCATTGTCTTCGGCTTTGCCACCCCGGAGGAATCGGGCGCCCTGGGCAGTCTCGCCTGTTTTCTGGTGGCCGCTCTCTACGGCAGGTTGAGCTGGCAGGTCGTGAAAAGATCCGTCGTCAACGCCATGGAGCTTTCCGTCATGGTGTTTATGATCATCGCGGCAGCGGTATGCTTCAGCCGGCTTTTGAGCTTTACCGGCGCCATTGTCGGTGTGGTGAACCTGGCTGTGGCTCTGCCGGTGCCTCCTGCGGTGATTTTCATTTTCATGCAGGTTATCGTCGTCTGGATGGGCATGTTCGTGGGCCCGAACAGTATAATAATGATCACCCTTCCAGTATTTATGCCCATTGTTAATGTCCTCGGTTTTAACCCGGTGTGGTTTGGCGTCATCATGGTCATCAACACCCAGCTGGCGTTGTTGACACCGCCCTTTGGCCCGGACTGTTACGTGATGAAAGCCATGGCGCCCAAGCATGTCACCCTGGCGGATGTCTTTATCTCCTGTATGCCTTTCCTGTTGATAGGGTACCTGACGATCGTGATCGTTTCGCTCTTTCCGTCCCTGGCGCTCTGGCTGCCGAATATGATGCGCTAAATTATTTCCATATGGCAATTATGAAAAAGAGTAAATTACAAGAAAAAATTGAAGCTAATGGATTTGTCATAATATCAACTGCTATCGCATTATTATACTGGTATATTGATACACTGCAGTTAGGTCCAATTGTCACACGTTTGATTACTTGTTCCCTTTTCATTAGTTATGGCTTATCCAGTCAGTATATTACTAATTCTGTCAAGCAGTTGATGGCGAAGGTACTTTCCCTTTCAATTACCGATCCCCTCACTGGCCTATACAACAGGAGAGGATTCACAACTCTTGCGGGGCAGCAACTCAAGATAGAGAAAAGAACCAAGGAGAGTTTGTTCCTTCTATTTGCTGATATAGATGATTTGAAATCGATCAATGATAATTTGGGTCACGCTAAGGGTGATGATGCTATCATTCAGGTTGCAAATATCTTAAAAGAGGTCTTTCGAGAATCTGATGTCATTGCTCGTATTGGAGGTGATGAATTTGTGGTTTTTGGATTGGGGGTAGAAACTGAAAATTCTGACACCATTGAAAACCGTTTGCAACAGCAATTTGATCCTTACAATAACAAGGCAAATCAAGGTTTTAAAATTTCAATCAGTATTGGTGTTGTCTATATAGATTCGGATAATTCCCTTTCTATTGATGAGCTGATATCAAAAGCAGATGTTTTAATGTATGGGCGGAAAAAGCATAAAAAATCGACCATGTCATAATGGCCCCTGCACGCCCTTTCGTTAGGCTTATGCAAACATAGAAAACCTGGTTCTCAGGGCCAGGTCAGAGATAGATGGCTCTGCCTTGGCGTTTTGTGTCTAAAATTACAAATTCCAAGCACCAAATTACAAGTAAATCTCAAATTCCAATATTTAATGACCCAAACCTTCCATCTGGAAATGGACATCACTGAACTTCCGGATGGGTCCAGACCTCGATCTGCGGGCCGGTAAAATATTTCTTCACCGCCTTTTGGATGTCCCCGGCCGAC
>JAUYIZ010000168.1 GCA_030688615.1 Desulfobacterales bacterium
TCGAGGATATAGCCCTTAGCGGCTTTTCGGTGTTCTTTACACAAAGTCCTTCTTTTCTTGCCTTTCAAATATCCATGCAGCAAAATAAGGGGGTAAACAATGCCCAATCTTTATTTGGAATACAAAAGATCCCATCTGATAATCATATCAGGGTTATGCTCGATGTGGTGCTGCCGGAAGCAGTATTCCCGGTCTTCACTTTCATTGCCGAAACCTTAAAAGCTATCGGCTATCTCGATGTATTGCGTTCCTACAACAACAATTTGCTCTGTGCCTTGGATGCAACCCAGTACTTTTCTTCTAACACAATTCATTGTGACAACTGTAGCACCAAAGAACATAAAAATGGTTCCATAACGTATTCCCACTCGGCCCTTACACCGGTGTTTATCAAACCGGGCTATAAAAAAGTGATTTCCTTACCACCGGAATTTATCACGCCGCAGGACGGTCATAAAAAACAAGACTGTGAAAATGTGGCGGCCAAGCGTTGGTTAAACCAATTTGCCCCGCTTTACAAAGCCCTTGGCATCACCATTTTAGGCGATGATTTATATTGCAGGCAATCCCTATGCGAATTGATTTTGGATCACCAGCTTGATTTCATTCTTGTTTGCAAGCCCGATTCTCATAAAACCCTTTACCAATGGGTTGACGAACTCGACGGCTTGCAGGCCGTTGAGACAGTAACAGAAAAAACCTGGACCGGCAAAACCTATCGCATCGATACCTATCGTTTTGTAAATCAGGTGCCGTTGCGCGATGGTGAAAATGCTCAGATGGTCAATTGGTGCGAACTGACCACAACCTTGCCTGATGGCGCCATTAAATATAAAAACGCTTTTGCAACCAATTTCGAAATCTCAAAGAACAATGTAAAACAGATCGTCGCAGATGGGCGCGCTCGCTGGAAAATTGAAAACGAAAACAATAACATATTAAAAAACAGAGGCTATCATCTTGCGCACAATTTCGGCCATGGAAACAGGTATTTGTCTCAATTTTTGCTCACCTTCAATCTTCTGGCATTCCTGTTTCATACTGTACTTGAGATCTACAATGAAAAATATAAGCTGATTCGTGACACCCTGCCAACACGACGAACCTTTTTTGACGACATACGCGCTTTAACCCGTTATATTTATTTTGACACCTGGGATGCGCTGTTGGCTTTTATGCTCCGTGGTCTCGAACTTGAATTTCCGGATACAAGTTAGCCCTTAAATTCTTACATGGTTGGTTTTAAATAAAATGCTCACGGAGCGTAAAGGGACAGGCATTTAAAAGATACGCCCGATTAAACCAGAATAAGGGTCCGGGGCCCCAAAGTAGTCCCTTCGGCAAACTGAAATTTGCCATATCCCGTAAAAAACTGCCCCTCTCGTTAGAACCGAATGAAAATCATTTCTTAATTCTACTGACCACTTTCATTGATTGCAAAAAATTGCCAAAATTAGAATTGCTGTGGCAAGTGCGTTTTTCTTGGCATTAAAAATGCATTCCTTATGGTTTTTGATACACCGTCCGCTTGCGGCGGGGAGCTTCATTATGGGACGATTGGGCATGGGACGATTGGGCTTCACAGGTCGTTTTCAAGAATGGATAGATCGGTCTGCATGGAAGTTGTTCCATATAAATATGGTATTATCGCTATAGAATAAATTCCGTATATTTTCATAAAAGGCGGACCTTCGATGAAGAGAATAAACAAAGGCGCCGGTCCGGAAGTTATAGATAGAAAGCTTATATACTTTCCCATCATTCATACCGAAGCCGATATGGGAAGACTCAGCGGACTGGTGCGGCGCGCAGCCCTCCAAAAATTGGGTTTGAGAGGCTTAAAGAACAAAGCGAATTTAATTGATAAAATCTGGACGGTAATTG
Source organism: Desulfobacterales bacterium (assembly GCA_030688615.1). Classification (GTDB taxonomy): domain Bacteria; phylum Desulfobacterota; class Desulfobacteria; order Desulfobacterales; family JAUYIZ01; genus JAUYIZ01. The sequence continues at coordinate 1,885 of JAUYIZ010000168.1, forward strand.
AAAAGACCATCGAGGGGCTGGACCTATCGTTTGAAAAAGTTCGTCTCTATCAAGACGGGTTGCCTGTTTGCGGCCATGCGTCCGGGATTGTTGCGGACCTGGCGGCGGAAAGCCGAAATCACCGGCTGCTCATGCGTTTGATGGATAAAGGAGCCGTGATTATGGGGACCGAATCGCCGGAACTGCTCCTGGAAGAATATGAACTCGCAAAAAAAATTCTTACTGCCGGCGGGAATTTGAAATCGATGAAGATCGAAGCGCACCAGAAGCCGGTGAGTGATTCCCTGCTGAAAAGGCGCGATCAATCCATCGCGGATCGAATCAACGCTACACTATGTCCAGGGGAAACAGGAATATTGTTTTTAGGTATGCTTCACTCGTTGGGGCATTTGCTGGACGAGCAAATCAAGGTTATTTATCCGATTACCGGACCGTTCAATCGGTGGGACCGAATGGCATGAAAGAAAACGATATCAAGATTCTGGTCGTTGATGACGAGAAAGAGCTCTGCAACCTTCTATCCCGTCTTCTGGAACAAGAAGGCTGCAAGGTCCAGGTGGCCCACAATGGGTTTGATGCGCTGAAATTGATTAAATCTGAACTGCCGAAAATCCTGTTTACCGATTTCAAGATGCCGGGCATGGATGGGATCGAATTGATGACAAAGGCCAAAGAATTGGATCCGGACCTTCCGGTCATTCTCATTACCGCCTATGCGGATGTTTCCGGCGCTGTCAACGCAATCAAAAAGGGCGCCCATGATTACCTGTCTAAACCTTTTGACCACCTTGAAATTGTCAAGATCCTGCACCGGGCATTGGCTGAGCGGAAACTCAAACGACAAGTCAAGCGCCTTTCCGGCCTATTGGAGGAGAAACTCTCCCTGAGGAAGAGCATGGGGCCAAGTGAGGCGATCGACCGCTTAATATCCGATGTGAGAAAAGTCGCAGAATCGGATTTCACAGTGGTCATTCAGGGGGAGACCGGGTCCGGCAAGGAGCTTGTTTCCCAGGCCATCCATAACGCCAGTTTCCGGTCCGGCAGCCCATTTGTAGCCATCGATTGCGGGGCCATTCCGGAGACGCTTTTGGAAAGTGAATTGTTCGGCCACGAAAAGGGCGCTTTCACAGGGGCTGTATTACAAAAGCCCGGGAAATTCGAAATGGCCAAAGGGGGCACCTTGCTGTTGGACGAAATATCAAACCTGCCCCTGAATTCTCAGGTCGCCCTCTTGCGGGTGCTGCAGGAAAAGAAAGCCTTTCGGGTGGGCGGGCACAAACCTTATAACGTGGACATACGGCTTTTGGCTGCCAGTAACCAGCCCCTTGAAACCGTTGTGGAATCAGGCGCGTTCCGCCAGGATCTTTTTTACCGGCTGAATGAATTCAGCATCAGGATTCCACCGCTGCGGGAACGCCCGGGCGACATACCTTACCTGGCCAACCGGTTTTTAAAGATTGCCAACTCTGAGTTGGAGAAAGACGTACAAGGATTTTCCGAATCCGTCATCGACATTTTGCTCGCCTACAAGTGGCCCGGCAATGTCAGGCAGCTTCGATCCACCATTCGACGGGCCGTACTCTTAGCGGATGACATCATCACCGATAAACACCTGGATCTTGGCAGGGCGCCCGTTTCCGAACGGAGTTCGTCCCCGCAAATGATAAAAATTTTACAGGAAGACTTTTCATACAAAGATATTCTGCGCCAACAAATTGTTGCCTTGGAGCGGGAAATGATATCTCAGGCGCTTGAGCATACCGGAGGAAACAAGGCAAAAGCGGCACGCTTGTTGCATATTGATTATAAAACGATTCATACCAAAGTCAAACATCTGGGAATTACGATGAAAGGAAAAGGCCATGGCTGAAAAAAACGTTAAGAAGACGGGGTTTGGAGGGATACTCGAAGGTTTTACCGATCTTGTTGAAAAACTCGGTGAACTGGCGGAAAAGGGGGAGCAGCTCTCGAAAAGCGGCGAAATCAAGTGGGAGGGCAAAGGAGAGGACCTTAAGGGGGTCATGGGGTTCTCCGTCAAGATGGGCCTGGGCGGTGAAGGGGTCAAGGTGGAGCCTTTCGGCAACATACGCAAGGATGCGCAAACCGGGGAGCCGGTGGTCCAGGAAATCCGCGAACCGGTGGTGGATATCTTTGAAGAGGAAGACCACACCCTTGTACTGGCTGAAATGCCGGGAATAAGCGCTGAGGATGTTCGTATTGAGGTCAAAGATGACCTGCTCAGTATTTATGCTGAAAAAAGCGGGAAAAAGTACAGCAAGGAAGTCCTCCTGCCCCGGAACTATCCCAAAGAGAAAATGCTGATTTCATGCAATAACGGTATTTTGGAGATAAAGTGCGTTATGTGATTGACGATTTCTGGATTTATGATTGTTGATTGAAAGATGCTCAGAGGATTAGGAATGGATTCCGAGGAATTGAAACAGAGAGCTAAGCGATTCGCACACAGGTGCGTCAAGCTTGCCGTCGCTTTACCAAAGACACCTTTAGGAAATCATTTAAGGGGCCAATTGATACGATGCTCAACATCTGTTGCAGCAAATTACCGGGCTACACTTTTGGCTCAGACAAAAGCAGCTTTTATATCCAAAATAAGCATCGTTATTGAAGAGGCAGATGAATCTGAATTCTGGTTGGAATTTATTATGGATGAAAAATTAATGAAGAAAGAAAAGGTGTTACCCCTTCACAAGGAGGCCCATGAGTTGGCATCCATTTTCATTGTATCGAGACGGACGGCCCAAAAGAAATCCTCAATCAACAATCAACAATCAACAATCCTCAATCAACAATCAACAATCAACAATCAACAATCAACAATCCAAAAGGGGAGAATTATTATTGATGCCTAATCGTGCAACCAAAAACATTAAGCTTAAGGTAACCGAGGCGCTCAGCAAAGACATGGGGCGGGCCTTCGCCCGTATGGGCCCTGAAGACCTTGAAAAGCTGAATGTCGCTATTGGCGATATCGTTGCGGTTGAGGGAAAACGGAAGACCCTATGCAAGGCCATGCCGGCCTACAAGGATCTTCGCGGCCAGTCCCGCATTCAACTTGACGGACTCGTCCGGGAAAACGCGGGGGCCGGAATTGATGAATTCGTGGGGGTTCAAAAGATTGCATGTCAGCCGGCCAACCGGATCGTGCTCACCCCGACAACCATCACCCCTGCCGGCCGCGACCTGAAGTACATCGGCAGCCTTTTAGACGGCCTGCCCGTGCTGGAAGGCGATCGGATACGCGCCACCTTGTTCGGAAGCCGTTCGGCCGATTTCAAAGTGGGAATTACCACCCCCAAAGGGCCTGTGCTCATCAATCCCACGACGCAGCTCGTGATCGCAAAAGGCGGGCAAGAGGAGCTCAGCCGTGCGATATCCTATGAAGATATCGGGGGTCTCAAGCGCCAGCTTCAGCGTATCCGGGAAATGATTGAACTCCCCCTGCGCTATCCGGAGGTTTTTAAGCGATTGGGCATCGATGCGCCCAAAGGGGTTCTGCTGCATGGCCCACCGGGTTGCGGCAAGACGCTAATCGCCCGCTCCATCGCCCATGAGACAGATGCCAATTTTTTCTCCGTAAGCGGCCCTGAAATTATCCATAAGTTTTACGGCGAGAGCGAAGCCCACCTGCGCAAGATCTTCGATGAAGCATCCCAAAAGGGTCCGAGCATCGTCTTTCTGGATGAAATCGATGCCATTGCGCCCAAACGCGAAAAGGTCGTCGGTGATGTAGAAAAACGGGTGGTTGCGCAACTTCTGGCCCTGATGGACGGACTCACCAGACGTCAGAATGTTATTGTCATCGCCGCCACCAATCTTCCGAATGCCCTGGATCCGGCGCTACGCCGGCCGGGGCGCTTCGACAGGGAGATTACGATCCCCATCCCGGATCGGAACGGCCGGCTTGAAATCCTGGAAATTCACAGCCGCGGGATGCCCCTGGCCCAGGATGTGGCTATGGTCCATTTGTCGGAGATCACCCATGGGTTTGTGGGGGCCGATCTCGAGGCCCTTTGTCGCGAGGCGGCCATGATCTGCTTGCGGCGCATCATGCCCGACATTGATTTTGCCTTGACCCGCATCCCTTACGAACAGCTCGCAAAGCTCGAAGTGCACATGGACGATTTTCTGGCTGCCATGCGGGACGTCGAACCCTCCGCCATCCGGGAGGTATTTGTAGAAATCCCGGATGTGCGCTGGGAAGATGTGGGCGGCCTTGGAACGATCAAAGAACGGCTGATGGAAGCCGTGGAGTGGCCCCTGAAATTTCCCCATCTCTTTGAGGAGGCGGGGCTCAGGCCGACCAAGGGCATTCTCCTGTCCGGTTCGCCCGGATGCGGCAAAACGCTGCTGGCCAAGGCGATTGCCACCGTAAGCCAGGTCAACTTCATTTCCGTGAAAGGACCGGCGCTTTTGTCACAATATGTCGGAGAATCCGAAAGGACTGTGCGGGAGGTGTTTCGCAAGGCAAGGCAGGCGGCGCCGTGCATCGTGTTTTTTGACGAAATCGATGCCCTGATTCCCGTGCGGAGTGCGGGCAGTTCCGATTCGCATGTGGCCGAGCGGGTCCTCAGCCAGTTCCTGGCGGAAATGGACGGGATCGAAGAATTAAAGGGTGTTCTGGTCCTCGGCGCTACCAACCGGATCGATATGCTCGACAGCGCGGCCCTCAGACCCGGACGGTTTGATGAGATGGTTGAAATTTTGCCGCCGGATGAGAACGATCGCAAGGAGATTTTCGCCATCCATCTTCGAAACAAACCCCTTGCCGAAGGAATCCGCATTGCTGATTTGGCTGCAAAAACGGATGGCTACAGCGGTGCCGACATCGCCGGGGTCTGTCACAAAGCCGCGATGACGGCCCTTCGCCGGGTGGTGCAGGCAGAAGGCGCCGAAAAGAGAGGCAAAACGGTTGCGCTTCAAATCACTATGGCGGATTTGATTGCTAACCTGGAAGCGGGGCCATGAAATTGAATATTGTTGATTGTTGATTGTTGATTTGCGGAATCCCTTCAATCGACAATCGCAAATCATCAATCCAAACAGTCAATTCAGAATTCAATAATGAAGGCGAAGCGATTTCTCACGGAACCGAACCTTCAACAATGAGAAATATCATGTCCACTGATCGTAATGTTATAGGGGCGCCGGGCGGTAAAGCGGGAGGAATTTACCTTTTCTGCTTTGCGCGTCCCCATTGCCTGCCGGATCCGGGCATTGCCGGCCTGGATGACCGGCAGCCGGTATCACAATGGGCCTTCAAAGATATCGTTGCGGTGCTGGGCATGTCATCCATCGAGGATTTTTGCGGCCCAGAAGCTGAAAACAGGATGAAGGACCTGGCATGGATCGGGCCTCGTGTCTGCCGCCACGAGGAGGTCGTGGAGCAAGTCATGCGCCGTTCGCCGGCTTTTCCAGCCCGCTTCGGAACCATTTTTTCCTCGTTTGACGCCCTTGAGAAACTCTTTGACGTCCACTACGACGAAATATCCCGGTTTCTGGATAAGGCGGCCGGCAAGGAAGAATGGGCCGTAAAGGGGCTGTTGGACAGGGCGCAGGCCCGGAGAAGTTTTTCGAGCCTTATGCTTGCAAGGGAAGAAAGGCGACTGGCCTCACTATCGCCGGGAAAGCGCTATCTTAGCGAGCAGCGAATCAGGAGCAGCGCTGACAGGGAACTGAACCGCTGGTTGAAAGGGGTCATTAAGGGTATCGGGGACGACTTGTGTCGGCATTCCTCTGAATTTTGTGAACGTAAGGCGCTTTCCCTTGACAGCGAAGAAATGGATAGGGTCCTGAACTGGGCATTTTGGGTAGCGCGGGAAGATGCGGATGATTTTCGGGCCAGGGTCGAAAGGGCAAATGAACAAAACGACCGGGAGGGACTGCTGTTACAACTATCGGGACCATGGCCCCCCTACAGCTTCTGCCCGGTGCTTGAGCAGAGGATTGAAGATTGTTGATTGTTGATTGAAGGAATGTTTTCAATTGTAAAATTCTATCATAAAATGGCGGAGCGAAGCGACATCCACAAATCGTCAATCGTCAATCGTCAATCGTCAATCATCAATCGTCAATCGTCAATCATTAGCGGAGCGAAGCGACATCTGCAAATAGACAATCGCCAATATTCAATTTCTTATGAGCTATTTACTGTATTGCATATTTCACAACAGTGAGGTCCAAAGGCAAGCGACCCTTCCGGGGGTGGGCGGTCAACCTGTCTTTGCGGTTGCGATAAACGGCATCAGCGCTGCCGTATCCGAAATCAGCGATGCGCACCTGACACCGGATGTTCCCCGGGTCATGGCCTACCAAAAGGTTATCGAGTCATTTCACAGCGATCGAACGGTCATTCCCATGCGATACGGCTGTGTGCTCAGGGACAGGCCTCAGGTTATTCAGCTTTTGAAGAGAAACGCCGGCCGATATGAATCGCTTCTCAAAGAACTGGATGGCTGCATGGAGATGGGAATCCGATTGATGATTGATGATTGTCGATTGTCGATTGAGGGATTGAAAAAGCGCGAGATGAAATTTGAAACTCGAAACTCGAAACTCAAGATCTCCGGAAAAGCATATCTTGACGCCCGAAAGGCCCATTATGCCAGGGAGGATAGATTTGAATGCCGAGTCAAAGCAGTTGTTGACCAGTGCCGTGCGGCCTTTTCCGGCTTGTTTATCAAATATAAAGCAGAATATCCTTCAATCATCCCCGATGAATCGGGATTTCCGCTGCGTTTCAACAATCAACAATCAACAATCAACAATCAACAATTGATAGGCCTTTATTTTCTCGTGCCTGGAAAATCCATCGATGCGTTCCGGCGGGTTTTTCGGCACATGCGCCGCAGAATGGAAACCACAAAGCTTCTTTTGAGCGGGCCATGGCCTCCTTATAACTTTGTGCTGCCTGACAATGAACAGCGCCGGTCGGGGCCTCCGGACGAAGAGGCCAAAGAAAGGTAACCCTAAACGATGAATGCTGAACCTGTGAACGCCTCCAATATATCCTCAAAAAATGAAGAGCTCTATGAAATGCTTTTAGAGGCCATTCCCTCTTCTGTCCTGGTGATCGACAAAACGCTGTCTGTCGTATCCGTAAATCGAAATTTCCTGGAAAAAAACAACCTGTTCTTAACTGAAACCATCGGGCAAAAACTGGAAAAAGTGTTCCCGGCCGTAATCCTCCAGCGCTTGCCTGTTCTGGATCAAATCCGGGGTGTTTTTCAAAACAGTGAACCGACCCATGGCCAGCGCTTGACCTATCGCGCCCCCGGGGTCCCCATGAGGGTTTATTACTATAGAATGATCCCGGTCATACGGCAGCGTGTGGTTGAAAACGTGATGTTTCTGATGGATGATATCACCCAGCAGGTGCAATTGAGCGAGAAGGTCCAGCAGGTTGAACGTCACCTCGCGAGTGTCGTTGAGAGCGCCACTGACATTGTTCTATCCCTCGATGCCGCGGGGCGGTTCTTATCCATGAATCCAGCAGCAATAAAAATTTTTGGGTTCGCCATCGAGGATGACGATGGCGCGCTGTTTCAGGACTGTTTGCTCAAAGATGAAAAAAAAGAAATGTGGCAGGTTTTTTCTGAAATGAGGCGCGGGCACAAACCAAAAACAGTCGAATGGAACCTGATTACAAAAGAGAAAGCGAGCATTCGTGTCTCCTGGATTTTTTCACCCATGAAGGATGAAATGTCGAAAACGATCGGCATCGTGGCGGTGGGAAGAGACTTAACCGAGCAGCGCAAATTGGAGATGGAGCTTTTTCAGTCACAGAAACTCGCGGCCCTGGGCGTGATGGCCGGAGGGGTTGCCCACGAAATCAGAAATCCGCTGGCCATCAGTTCTTCCGCCGCCCAATTTCTCATGAATGATGATATTACCGCTGAATTTCGCAAGGAGTGTGCGGCTAAAGTTAATTCGGGCATTCAGCGAGCTGCCGCCATCATCGATAACCTGATGAAGTTTGCCCGCCCGGCGACAACGCACAGGGTTGAGCCGGTTGAACTCATCTCTCTTCTGCAGGAAACAGTAGCGCTGGTCTCCAATCAGGCCAGAATTCAAAAAATCGAAATAATATCGCATCTCTCCGGGGAATCCATTACGGTCCGGGGGATTTACGGACTTCTCCAGCAGTTGTTCCTCAACCTTTTCCTGAACGCCATTGCGGCCATGCCGAATGGAGGTATCCTGACGCTCGCTGCAGAAAGTCGGGTTAGGGACGTTTTGCTTCGGATAACAGATACAGGGGGCGGCATACCGGAAAAAAACATCGAAAAAATATTCGATCCCTTTTTTACGACCGCTTCCATGGGAGAAGGCATAGGATTGGGGCTTTCCATCGCCTATGCCATCGTCAAACAGCACACCGGCACTATTGAGGTGCATAGCGCCAAAGGAAAGGGCAGCAACTTCATCGTGAAACTGCCCATACAGTGAAGCGTTCAATTGATGATTTGCGATTGACGATTGATGATTGACTATTGATAATTTGTGATTGTTGATTGGGAGAAGCGGGGTATGGGATGGATGCTAAGGAATTGAAGAATAGAACAAAGGAATTTGCGCATCGTTGTGTGAAGTTGGCGCTGGCTTTGCCGAAAACACAAGCGGGAAAACATGTTGCCGGTCAGTTGATAAGATGTTCAACGTCTGTTGCGGCAAATTATCGGGCGACGCTTCACTCTCAGTCCAAAGCAGCCTTTATATCTAAAATAAGTATCGTAATTGAGGAGGCTGACGAGTCGGAGTTCTGGCTGGAGTTCATAATTGATGAGAAATTATTGCCCCGCCAAAAGGTTCTACCCCTATTATCAGAAGCCCATGAACTTGCATCAATATTCATAACGACCAGAAAAACAGCACAAGGAAGAAAACAGTGACAAATCAACAATCAACAATCCATCGCCCGGGGACACCATGAAAATTAAAGCGCGGGCCTTTCTCATCGTAGACGACGAGCCGGATATATTCTGGGCTATGGAACACCTCCTGAAGCAGGAAGGGCTGGTCCTGATCAGGGCCTTGAACGGGCTGGAAACCCTGGCGCTCATGGAAACAAAACATTTTGAACTGGTTTTGCTTGACGCCAAACTGCCTGATATTGAGGGTTTGGCGCTGGCAAAAAAAATAAAGGCGATAGATCCAATGGTTCCCATTGTGCTGATATCCGGATATCTCAGCCGGGATGACGAAATCGTTCAGGACGCACTCGCCAGCGGATTGATCTCTGAGTATATCTCCAAACCTTTTCAGCACGCCGAGATTCTGAATGCAGTGAAAAATTCGGGTCTTTTGTAAACTCCGGTCGCTGAAATATGGAATGGATTCCATTTTATAATGACACCTGTTCCATAGCCCCTATTTCCTGTTTTTTATCCTTTGGGAATCAATTCCCCCGTCCTCATTTTTAATTGTCTTGGATTTCAGTTACTTGAAATGAGTTAGATCTTCCACCACGAACAGACACACCTCTGGCACAGTTATTGCTTTAGAGATTAGCGCATGCATGCTTGGCGAAATCAGTATAACCGGCAAAAACTTGAAACTTGAAAGGAGAAACATCATGGCAAAAATACAAAAATCGACAGATTCCTCGAGCTTGGCAGAGGTCATTGACAGAATCCTCGACAAAGGCATTGTCATCGATGCCTGGGTCAAGGTATCGCTTGTGGGGATCGAATTGCTGTCCATCGAAGCGCGGGTAGTGATCGCTTCAGTGGAAACGTATTTGAAGTATGCTGAAGCCATCGGCCTCACAGCCTCCGCTGCAGCTCCTGCCTGAAGACTCGGTGGGAGGGCAGATCAGACGGAATGAACCGACCCGCTGTTGCCCTTTCCCGATTCGAGTCCATGTGGGTAATCTTTACGTGAGGAGCCGACCCTAAGGCTCCTCACGTTCAGACAAGACCTGTTTCCATTATAAAACCGAGAAAGGAGAAGGACCATGGGGCGATTAACCGAAGAGATGACAAATCTGCGTGATGAAATAGACGTCCTCCGCAACGGACGGGTGGAATTCATCGCCGGTTTAAAGCACGGCATGTTTGAGCTCAAGTCCGAGGTGGCTGACATGCAGCAAGGCTTCCGCAAGGACCACACCCGGATGGCCGGAAACATGCAAGACAATTTGAATGCCTTCCTGGCCGAAACAGAAGCATATGTCTCAAACCTGAAAAATGACGTGGCGGACATGCAGGATAATTTCCGCAGCGACCACGCCGATATGGCCGATAAGTTGAAAGACGATCTTAATGTGTTTGCATCCGGGATAACATCCTCCGTGGCCGACTTGATGGATCTTTTCAGGGACGACCGCGCCGAGATGGCCGGAAACATGAAAGACAATTTGAATGCCTGCATGGCCGAAACAGAAGCATATGTCTCAAACCTGAAAAATGACGTGGCGGACATGCAGGATAATTTCCGCGGCGACCACGCCGAGATGGCCGATAAGCTGAAAGAGAATCTTCAGATGTTCGTATCCGGCATAAAGTCCACCGTGTCCGATCTGGAAAAGCAATTTCGCAATTGGCATATCGAGGTGGCCGGTAAGGCCGGGGCTGAACGTAAAATATTTATTTCAAACCTGAAGCTGCAAACAGCCGATCTCCTCCAGGATATCAGCGATGACCTTGCTGGCACCCGCAGGGTATGGTCCGGCGCAACACCAACACCTGCCGGGAAAAGGGCCGCCGCAAAGGTACGCCAACCCGCCAAAGTACAGGCAAAACCGGAGATGACCGCCCCTCCAGCCGAAGTCCACGCAGAACCGGAGAAGGTTGCGCTTCCGGTCAAAGATCAGGAAGCGCAAGAAAGCGCCGAGGAGGCGCCTTTGAAGGTGCGCCGGCAAACCGAAGTACGGGAAGAACCGGATGATCTCACACAGATCGACGGGATCGGTGTCGGCATGAGCAAGCGTCTGAACGATGCCGGTATTTTTACGTTCGCAAAATTGGCTTCAAGCACCATTGAGGAACTCCGGCAAGCGCTGGGGGAAGCGGCAAAGTTGGCTCATAATCCGGAAATATGGATCAAGCAGGCCAGGGAATTGAGCAGCTAAACAGCGTGTTCGCTTCAGGGCTCGGTCTTTTTTTTATCAAATTTACGACTTCCTTTAGAAAATCATCAATGTCGGGAGCGTTTCAATGAAAAATAAACCTTTGAGTGTCATCTCGGAAGCAGTCCAGATCATACCGATGCCAAATGATAGCGTTTTGCCCGAGCCCAGCACGGAATTCGTCAACAGCCCTTACATCCAGGATGTGACGGAACGCGCCCTTGCTTATCTCAATGTGGGATATCCGGTGCACTTCTCCGGCCCCGCCGGCACGGGAAAAACAACCCTTGCCTTTCATACTGCCGCACAGCTCGGCAGACCGATTTCTCTCATTCACGGAGATGACGAGTTTGGCAGCTCGGACCTGATTGGACGGGATTCGGGATACCGCAAGTATAAACTTTATGACAATTATATCCATTCCGTCATGAAAACCGAGGAGTATTTGAATACGCAGTGGGAGGATAACCGGTTGACCACGGCCTGCAAGAACGGGAATACACTCATTTACGATGAGTTCACCCGATCCAGAGCGGAGGCCAATAACGCGCTTCTCAGCGTCCTGGAAGAAAAATTTTTGAATTTGCCCAGGCTTCGGAGGGCCGATAAGGGGTATATGGATGTGCACCCCGATTTCCGGGCGATTTTTACTTCCAACCCCGAGGAGTATGCAGGGGTCCACAAAACACAGGATGCGCTGATGGACCGTCTCATCACCATTCATCTGGGCCACTTTGACAGGGAGACGGAGGTGCGGGTTGCAATGGCCAGGTCGGGTCTGGAACCTGTCGATGCCGAAACCATTGTCGACATCGTGAGAGGGTTGCGAAGCACGGGAGTCAATAACAACCGGCCCACCATTCGTGCCAGCATCGCCATTGGCCGCGTCCTGGCAAACCTTGGCGGGCACGCCCGCATGGACAACCCCATTTTCATGCGCATATGCCGTGACGTCCTGAGCACCAATACGGCCAAGGTTACCCGCGGCGGCCAGCCACTCATGCCCGAGGTGCTGGAGGAAGTTATGCAGAAGGTATGCGGAAGCCGGACATAACCGGCAGGCAATCCTTAACCGGTACGATTTGTTTGAACGAAGGACCCGGAGGTATCAAAATGTCTTCACCCGAAAGAATCATTCGAGGCTTGGCAAACATCCGCACACGCTCGGGAACCAGCGACCAGGTATCCGAGCCTTACAAGGCCTTTTTGCGGATCGGATCACTGGAAATGGAGAAAGCCCGGCGGGGCAAGGAAAAGGAAGGCGCCCTGAAGCGTGTGCAGAATATAGATGCACGCTTCCGGGAAATCGAGGCTGAAAAATACGAACTTCTGGAGGCAATCGGCATGACGGCCACCGGCAATGCTCACGCCAATCCGGCCAATGTGCCGAAGCGTGCGCCGGCCCAAAATAAAGGCGGATTCAAAATATCTTACTAATCCTAACTTGAGCGATTGTCGAGGATGCCGCAGATACAAGGAAGATGCCGTTTCGTTATAGTGCACTATACGCAATGGCATCTGACGCCGTAGATGCGGTAAGATCGGCAATCCCGTAGGGTTCGGAGATTAATAGAATAACCTCGCAAGCCGTTGTGGGAATGGAGGTGGAGAATGAACACAGAATGGGTTCCCTGCTCTTTTTGCGAAGGTAAGGGAAAAGACCCTTTCGATATCATGTCCTCTCTCTCCGTTTGTTGCGTCTGTGGAGGAAGAAGGGTTGTCCAGGTGAGGATGCCCTATACTCGGTGCTCCCATTGCCGGGGAACCGGGGCCATCAAGACTCTTACCTGCACCGTCTGTCATGGCAAAGGTTTTGTCACCGCACCGGCGGGACCTACCACTGTATGTCCGGAGTGTAAGGGCACAGGCGATGACTCCTCGGCTCCGAGCATGGATTGCCTGAAGTGCCGCGGCCGGGGATGGATTCCAATAAGGAGGTAAACCAATGCAAAGATTGAAGGGGGCGGCCCATATTCACACCAGCCGAACGATCCGGGGGTTTCGGTCCTGTCGGCACTTTACCGGGATATCTCTCACCCACTTTGAGTCCGGCCGGATCGGATTCGAAAAAGAGAAGATAGCCGTCCGGGAAGCGTTGAACAGCAGACGTGGTCGGAAACACCGTGCCGGTTCGCGTCTGCTGACCGAGGGTGTTCCGGTGCATGACAGGAAGACGCTTATGGGCGCTAAAAACAAGAAAGGGAAAAGAAAGGACAAGATATGAAAATCAACTGTCTTTCCTGCGGGCACAAAGTGGACCTGGACGATGTTTACGATGATTATCAAGGCCTGATCAGGTGTTTGACCTGCGCCGCGATGCTGGAAATCAAAACCGAGGAAGGTCAACTCAGATCGGTCAGATGGACCTCCGATTCGCCATCCCCTTTGGAAGCGAAAACCGCCTGAGGGCGCTTTGACAATTACCCACAAACGTTAAGAAAAGGATTGGGAAAGCAAAAATGGCTGCGCGATCTCCAGATCATAAAGGAAGATACTTATACGCCGTAATTGCCGGCGCTGGCGGGCGAAATCTGGAAACACCGGCAATTGACAACGGCGCCCTCTATACCATTTCAGAAAGGAAAATTTCGGCCGTTGTCAGCGATGTCCCCAATAAAAAGTTGCGACCGGAACGGCGACACCTGGCGGCCCACCAGAGTGTGCTTCGGCGGTTGATGGATGAGGGCACTCCGCTGCCCATGGCATTCGGTATCATTGCGGACGGTTCCCAGGCAATCAGGCGGATACTGACCCTCAACCAGGAAGCTTTCCAGGAAGCGCTTGAGCATGTCAACGGGAAAGTGGAAATGGGGTTGCGGGTCACTTGGGATGTGCCGAATATATTCGATTATTTTGTCAACACCCATCCGGAACTGAGAGCGGTGCGCGATCGGTATTTCGGCACCAATCGGGAACCGGCGCACGAGGATAAGCTCGCGCTGGGGCGTATGTTTGACAACCTGTTGAATGAAGAAAGAGAGATTCATACCGAAAAGGTGGAAGAGATTCTTTCCGGTGTCTGCTTCGAGATCAACCGAAACCCATGCCGAAACGAACTGGAGGTCATGAGCCTGGCCTGCCTGGTGGGACGGGATAAGGCGGAACAAAAGGCGTTTGAAAAAGGTATTTTGGCAGCAGCCAATCTGTTCGACAACAATTATGCCTTCGATTACAACGGCCCCTGGGCTCCCCATAACTTTGTGGATATAGAGCTTAAGTTATGATTGATGATTGTTGATTGATGATTGGCGATTGAAAGAAACAGATTTTCAATGAAGCACATGAGCTATCTTTCATTTTCATAACCACCAGAAGGACCGCTCAGGAAAAGAAAATATCAACAATCAAAAATGCTTATCATAGATGACATACTGCTTTTTCCGATCCGCAGTATCCTTTGGATATTCCGCGAATTGCACAACGCCGCCCAGCAGGAGATGGAAAACGAGGCCGAGTCCATCACGGCCGAACTGAGCGATCTTTATATGATGTTGGAAACCGAAAGGATAACAGAGGCCGAGTTTGACACCCGTGAAAAACAACTCCTTGACAGGCTGGAAATGATACAGGAGCGCAATACCCAGATCGAAGATGATGAAGACCCGGATACACCAGAGGCGTGAAAAGTGATCGGTGACCGATAACTGGCAACTGATAGCCGATCGACAGGGGGGCAACCAGAAAGGATGTCAACGTTTGAACCCAGAAACCCACAAGGACTCACCTCTTTTCCTGCGCAACAACCATTTGCGACTCCTTTTTTTCGGCGGCAAAGGCGGTGTCGGCAAGACAACCTGCGCCACGGCGACGGCGCTCAGACTGGCTGAACGCACCGCGGAAGCCTCCTTTCTCATCGTCTCGACAGACCCGGCCCATTCTCTGGCCGATAGCCTGGCCGATATCACCCCGCCTCACAATTTAAAAGTTATCGAACTCGACGCAGGAAAATCCCTGGCCGCTTTCAAGGAAAATCACACGCAGAAACTGCGGGAGATTGCATCCCGCGGAACTTTCTTTGACGGCGAAGATATCAATGGAATCCTGGACCTCTCCCTGCCGGGTATGGACGAGTTGATGGCCTTTCTCGAGATCGCCGGGTGGGTGGAAAATGAGACGTATGACTGCATTGTGGTGGATACCGCTCCGACGGGACACACCCTCAGACTGCTGGCCATGCCGCTGTTGATCAAAAGGTGGCTGGATGCGCTGGATGCGCTGCTGGCCAAGCATCGTTATATGAAGAAGCTGTTCAGGGGTTCTTATCAGCCCGATGAACTGGATAAATTCCTGTCCGGGCTGGCCGGTTCGGTCAAACAGATGGAGGCGCTGCTGCAGGATCCGAAACGGTGCTGTTTTGTGCCCGTTATGCTTGCCGAAGCCTTGAGCGTCACCGAGACGTTGAGGCTGTTGGCGGGATTGAAACAATCAAAGATACCGGTCACCGATATCGTGGTGAACCGGCTTTACCCGGAAAGTGTTTGTATGGTTTGTTCGGACCGGCATATCCGACAGATGGGAGAACTCGCTCAACTTGAGGAGAAAATATCCGTTTATTCGCTATGGGGAGTTTCCCAATACCCGCAAGAAATTCGCGGGGCCGCCCCCCTCGAAATGTTCTGGCAGGGATTGTTTCCATTGAAAAATCCAAAATCAACCCCGGTTGAATATCCTAAAGATTCAACTGGGCAGGCAATCAACAATCAACAATCGCCAATCAACAATCCAGAGAGGTCGATTTTTTTCAATCAACAATCAACAATCGCCAATCAACAATCCAAACTGCCTGCTCCTGAAAAGAGGCTCCTGGTTTTTGCCGGAAAGGGGGGCGTTGGAAAGACCACCCTGGCCTGTGCCACGGCCGTCAGGATGGCCCGGACATTTCCGGATAAGGGGGTTTTTCTATTCTCTACGGATCCGGCCCACTCCCTGTCGGACTGCCTGGGGAAACGCATCGGACCGGAGCCGACAGAGCTTATTCCCGGACTGACAGCCATGGAAATTGATGCACAGGCAGAGTTCGATGGCTTGAAAAAAAAGTATGCGGCCGAGCTGGAGAGGTTTCTTGTCGCCCTCTCGCCCGATCTGGACCTGACATTTGATCGCGAAGTGATGGAACGCGTCATGGATCTCTCTCCCCCCGGCCTGGATGAAGTGATGGCCCTCACCTTGGCCATGGGTTTTCTCGCCGCGGATCAGTACCAGGTCTTCGTGCTCGATTCGGCCCCGACGGGGCACCTGATCCGGCTTTTGGAAACCCCGGAACTCATTCAGCAGTGGCTCAAGATGTTTTTCAACCTGTTTCTGAAGTATAAGCGCGTTTTTCGACTTCCCGGAATCTCGGAGCAAATGATCCGGATATCAAAAGACCTCAAGCGCCTGCGTGCCCTGTTGAAGGATTCCGACCGGTCGGCGCTATATGCGGTGACCATACTGACGGAGATGGCATTTCAGGAGACAACGGACCTGGTGGATGCCTGCCGGCGAATGGGGATAAACGTGCCGGCGCTTTTTCTCAATCTTGCCACGCCCGATAGTGAATGCCCTCTTTGCTCGGCCCGTTACCGGAACGAGGAGCAGATCAGGGAAAAATTCAAGCATGCCTTTCCTGAAAAGCCCCAGGTCCTGGTCCATTACATGGGGGAAACGCGGGGTATGCAGCGAATCCAAGCGCTGGGAGAAGCCTTATATGATTGACGATTGGCGATTGATGATTGATGATTGTTGAAGCACAGCGGAGATCCCGTCTTTAGTGAAGCAGAAGCGGGGATGATTGTTGAATGGAAGGAAGAAAAAATTATGGCTGATTTTTCCATCGAGGAAACGGAACATATCTCTCTTTGCGAGACCCTGGATCGCATTCTCAACAAAGGTGCCGTTATTTTCGGTGAAGTGGTGATTTCCGTTGCCAATGTGGATTTGATCTACATTGCACTGCAGGTGATGGTTGGTTCAGTCGAAACGGTCCGCGAAAGCATGTCGATAGGTGACCATGCCCCCCCAATGGTAAAGTTGGGAGTCAGGGGCGTTGCCGGAGCCAATGTTTCTGTGAGCGAAAAATAGCGGGATGGTTCTGCGAATCGGATTCACCCGATAATAAAACAGTGAGTTAAAACAATAATCAATTGAAAAGAAGGGCATGACCAATGGGCGCCGTGGAACGATCTAAGCTTGAATCCGAAACCCTCAGCGATTTTGTCAGAGTTATGGGTAAGAACACCGCGCCAGCTCGATCGCATGGCGAAGTGAACGGCCGGCGCGTACGAATCAAGCTTGATCCGGAAAAGGCAAAAAACGGGCTCGGTCAACTGGTGCTCACCCTAGTGAAAGTCATTCACGAACTCTTGGAACTTCAGGCGATCCGTCGAATCGACGCGGGATCACTCATGGATGAAGAGATTGAAAACATCGGGATGACTTTGATGCAGCAGGCCGAGGAGATTGACAGGCTCAGAAAAGAGTTCAACCTGGAGGAGGAAGATCTCAATATTGATCTGGGGCCCTTGGGCAAACTGTTGTGATTGATGAATTATGATTGATGATTGATGATTTGTGGTATCGCTTCGCTCTGTCTTTTAAATATAAATCGATAGAATTCCTTCAATCAACAATCGACAATCATCCATCATCAATCCAAGGATCAACGATCATAAATCAACAATCAAAACCGGAGGTTTTCATATGGCCATTCAGCGCGCTACACAGCATTCCATCGCGAGCACCAACCTCGCAGACCTGCTCGAACGTATTCTGGACAAGGGGATCGTGATCGCCGGCGATATCAAGATCAGCCTGGTCGACGTCGAACTGCTGACCATCCAGCTTCGCCTGGTCATATGTTCTGTGGATAAGGCCAGGGAGATGGGCATGGACTGGTGGGTCAATAATCCCTGCTTCACCCGAGGGGCAAAAAATGATCAAGTCGTTGATTCCCTTGCCAGGATTGAGCAAAGGTTGGAAAAGCTGGAGACACCTGTTACGAAAGAATCTGGCAGTCATCCAGCACCCGGGGCCTGAATTCTAGACTGAGCTTGGCCAAAGTCCGTACGGGTTCAGGATCTTCACATTGCGGAGTGCGGCAGGCAGAATAAAAATAACAACCAAATGAATAATTCCGAAATCCGAAATTGAAAGAGGCACATCGTGAGTCAACTTGCTGTGAATTTGATCCATCAGTGAGCGTGAAATGGAAATCAAGCTTTAATGGACTAAGTCAAATTTTCAGGCATAATCGATTGACATGGGACAATCTTGCTTATATAAAACAACTATGAACGAAGAAGATCTTGTCAGAATACTCCAAAAGGTTTTAAACACAGATGAGGATCTCTCCTTCCTTTTAAAACTCCAGAAAACCGAACTTGAAACATTGGTTGCACGCATCCGGGAACGGGTTGAAAACAAACAGGGTTAGATTTTTTTTAAATTATCTGAAAGTGCCTATGCACTTTACTCAGGTGGTTAAATGGTATTAGGGCATGACACGATTTGTGCCCATAAAATATAAGGAGCGGCCACTTATAGAATTTCAAATGACATTCTGTAATCCGAAGAATACATTAAAGTGTTTTAAAAAGCATTAACAGACGCATTAATCTGAGATTACCTACCGCTTAAATCGTCGCCACGGGGAAAAGAACTTTTTGATCGTCCTAACTGAAGTCGTGTTATAGCAAAAACGATTACCTACTACAAGAATCTTGTAGATGTAAAGAAACCTGAGCTAAATGCATAGGCATTTTATCTGAATTGATACCGTTATTTGGGACTAATGAAGTGAGATAATATTTTTAAACCGGATCTATAACAATAAACCTCAACCCCGGATTCTCTTCTCTTTTTCGTTGCCACTCAGTCCATGTCATGCCTTTAAAACAAAGCAGACTTTCCAGATTCCTTCTGATAATGAAGATTGGCGATTGAAAGACACAAAAATTTTTAGTATAGAATTACAGTGGACTGTGACAAGTTGCTATTTTTATTGGCAGATATAGCACTCCCCGATATCTTATGTTTCCCATTTCACCACTACTCATTTCATGCCAAACGGAGAAGATGCTGCGGGAGAGCGAAGAAAAATACCGCACAATTCTTGAAAGCATTGAGGTTGGTTACTATGATCGTAGTTCAAATCTCATTTCGGCCTATACAACATCATGGGCTAGTTTATTCCTTGACACACAAGCATACTTTTGCCATACTCAGGGTTGTAAAAAGCAACTTCTTATCTTTGTGGCTGTGCCCTTCATTGAATCGCCGCCGTTATAAAGTCAACAGGAGGCAGATTATGTTGAAAAGTGCTGAGATTCTCGATTTCCTCAAACAACACAAGCAAGACCTCGAAGCACGGTTTTCCGTGAGACGCATTGGCTTGTTCGGGTCTGTCCTTCGCGGTTCCGCCAGTGATAGGAGCGACGTGGACATTCTGGTCGAACTGGCTCATCCCACCTTCGATCAGTATATGGATCTGAAGTTCTTCCTCGAGGATAAACTGGGACGGCCCGTAGACCTGGTGTTGGCCGATTCCTTAAAGCCGCGCCTCAAGCCGATCATCACTCGCGAGGCGGCCTATGCGTAGAGATTTCAGGCTCTATCTCGATGACATTTTAGAAGCCATCCATCAAATTCGAACATACTTGGCGGACCAAAACGAAGAGACTTTCACAAAGGACCGAAAAACCCAGGACGCCGTCATCCGAAATCTTGAGATCATCGGTGAGGCCGCAGGAAATCTGCCTGAGCAAATACAAAAGGGTGAGCTGGAGATCGATTGGCGCAAAATTACAGGGTTACGTAACATTCTCATTCATGAGTATTTCGGTATCAATTTGCCAATTGTTTGGGATGTGCTTCAAAACAAACTGGGGCCGCTGGAAAAAGTCTGTCGCAGACTTCTGGAGAGAGCGGCTGAACCGCCTGAGCAGGAAACTCAATAGCATGGCCGATTCCAAGTCTTCCCGACCACCGGCCATGTTCGATAACACGCAAAAGTTCAAATACAAGTGCTGATACTGGTTGCCCAGACCATTTTATTGAATACCGGATGAAATGTGGAATTATTGGATATTGCTTTTTCTAATGATCGTGGGTATTTATAACTTCCTGAACTCATCAAATCCTAATTGTTAATTGATATGCAAGATTTCATATGGTAATAATTTGTTGAAATCTTCTCAATAATCGTGATAGAAAGAACCTGAAGTGATAACCTAAGCGAAAAATCCATCGTCTACATGGTTGAAATATTATGGTACAGTCGGAAAACCAGATGGTAACGGGAGAAAAATAAATCTCGTCCCGTAATGTCGAGAGAAACCGTTTTGCTCGACACGAAAAAGGAGGAGTAACTCACATGTAACAAAACCAGCTTCTCGAACCTAAGACGCTTCAGCGCCTTTTTGAACAAGGACAAGATTTGACCTCATTTTATTCTGATTTTACCCAAGTGGTTAACACCGGAAATGAGATCGTTTTTCAGTTTTATGAAACGATTCCGGGACCTCCAGGTCCAAGTGGAGCTATTCAAATGATACGATCTCGTTTGCGTGCTACAATTACGGTAAGCATGGCTCTTGCTAAAAATTTAGCAAATAATCTTCTCCAGCAAACTCAAAGTGGAACATTAAAGACGGAGCCTCCAAAATGACAGGGTCTTTGGTTAGAGCATCTACAATCCCGGGGACGACCATAGAGAAGTTGATCGAATCGGTTACTATAAGCGGTTATCCCCCGGAGAAGATACTCAAGCAATTCAACACCTATGGGATAGAGTGGCACCTAACAGAAAAAGGCGACTTGTTGATAAAGTCTTGGTGCATAGGTGCCGAGAATTTTGTTCCTGTCGAACATGTCATGAGATTGCGTGAGGTCGGAGAAAAGCATGGCGAGGCAAATGCTTTGGAGTGGGTGAGTAAACACCTTTCTGAGCTCAGAAGGGAATATCCGGGTAAGTGGATTGCTGTGGTAGATGACCAAGTCACAGCCGCATCAGACAGCCTTATTGCCCTTATGCAACAGCTCCATGATCAAGGCATCGAACGCCCTTTCATTACCGAGATACCCTCACGACCTGTCGTATGGGCAACAACGTATGTTTACAAAGGAATTTGAAAGCACCATCCCATTTTTCTCCTGTCTAAATGGAACGGGTGAGACTGTTTCATTTCCGTTGGTCAGTGTTAATCTAATTCAAGCGGGGGGCAGTAAAATCGGCTTGTCTTTGCTGTTCGATACTGGTGCCAGCGTTACGTGCCTCCGACATGATCTATATCCTCTTTTAGGTTTAAGTTCATGGGATGTCGGTACTCTCCAACAAACTCAAACGGCAGGAGGAGAGGATCCGGTCAATGTCTACCGCTATGAAGGAATAACAGTTGAGATATTCGGAAAAATAATAATATGTCCTGTTAATCTCATTAAAATGCAGCATAATCCTCTATTCATGGGGTTGCTTGGAAGAGATACAATATTCCAAGAGTTTGGATTCGGTTTTTGGGAAAGGACTAAAGAGCTGCATATGACCACAAATCCCTGATTTTTGACTTATCTTAATACACTTTATTAACCTGAAATCATGACTTGCAATAAATAGTCGATAAAACATCAAAATAATTTGGTATCGTTCAAAAGTTACGGCATTTAGCCTTATATGGGGTCACAAGCATAGGGTCAACCCTCAACCCGATTTCCGCGCCACAATCACATACCGGCTGATGACCCCGAGGGTTTTTCTTTTTTGCATCGCTTTTACCATATTTCCGGTAAACCGTTCTGATGACAGCGGGGCTTGAATGATATGGGTTTCCTCCCAGCCGCTTTTGTCGAGAATCCCCAGGTATTCTCTGACCAGAATGGCGTTTGCCCGCATTTCATCTCTGGCCGGGGTTTGCTGAAAATCCCGCCAATCCGCATTAATCAATCAGACTATCGGGTTGACTAAGGAAGACACATGATGTAGTGTATCCCCTCCGTGGCTGGGTGGTCCAGCCACCAGAAAGGAGGGGGCATGGGGAAAGACCGAATCCCCTTCCCAAAAACCGTCTTTGAGTTTGCTCGTTGGTTTCCCGACGACAAAGCTTGCATAGACTACCTCTATCAGTCCCGCTGGCCGGAGAGCTTCGTCTGTCCTAAGTGTGGTTCGACCGAGGACCCCTACATGCTCGACAAGTACAAACGCATCGAGTGTTCATCCTGCGGCCATCAGACCTCCGTAACGGCTGGCACAGTTCTGCACCGCACCAGAATGCCCCTTACGATGTGGTTTGAGGCTGCCTATCACGTCGGCACTTACACACCGGGGATTTCGGCACTTCAACTTCAGAAGCACCTCGGTACTAGCTACGAGACGGCCTTCAATATGCTCCATAAGTTGCGGGCCGCGATGGTTCGTCCTGAACGGGACCGGATTCACGGTAAGATAGAAATGGACGAGACTTTTGTCGGGTCTCCGAAGCCAGGAAAGCGAGGCAGAGGAGCAGAGGGCAAAACCATCGTTCTTGGCGCGATTGAAGTTCTTCCGGCTCGTGAGAAGAGGACACGGTCAGGACGACTCAGGATGCGCGTTGTGCCGGACGCCAAGGGTGAAACCATAGTCGCGTTCGCAAAGGAGAGCGTTGAGCCCGGTTCCCTTATCCTCTCCGACGATCTATCCAGCTATGATATCCTTGCGAAGCACGGCTACTGCCATCGTGTCGTTGCGTCAGGCAGTCTGGACCGCATCCATATGTCCTTCGGGAACTTCAAGACTTGGATTTTGGGTACACACCATGGCGTCAGCTCAAAGCACATGCAGGCTTACGTGAACGAATTCGTTTTCCGTCATAATCGTCGTTCTACCCCAATGGCGGCTTTTCAGACCATCTTGGGTTTGGCTGCACACATTGAAGGTCCGACTTATGAGGGGTTGTATGCTGTCGGGGATGAAGGTGGGTGGGTGCATCCGAGTGCCTGACCAGAAGAAGGGGCTACATCTTGTGGTTTTTGCGAACGACCTTACTTAACCCGATAGTCTGATTAATCAATGCCATCCGGCATGTCGGTTCTGTGCATCGATGGGTCAGTGAAAGAAACTGTGTCATAAAATCCAGAAAGGGTTGCCTGCCCATGCCTGGGATTTATTCAGTAATCTCTACCACCCGGGCTTCTATCGTCTGCTGGTCTGTATAGTCCCGCATCGCCCGCAACCGCCGTTCTCCGGCGATCAATTCGAAACCCTTGCCCAAGGGCCGGACAAGAATCGGACAGATTGATCCATCTTGCATGATGCTTTGTGCGAGTTCTTTGAGTTTTTCCGGATCAAAGCTTTTCCGCTGTTGATAGGGGGAGGGAACGATATCCTTGAGAGCAAGCCTTTGGAGCGCATGCTTGCCGGGATATATTTTTCCATCAAATATAATCTGCGAAAGGGGGTGGATTTTATCAAATCTCCTTTTAGACCCTGCCCAGGGCCTTGAGGATTTTGTCGGGCGTTGCCGGATAGTCGGTCAATCTTTGACCGATGGCGTTGGAGACTGCCATCAAAACAGCGCTGGGCCCGGGCGCGGAAGATATCTCTCCGACGCCGATGGCTTTAAAACGATGACTTGGCATGGGCGTCTCCAGAATCACATTGTGAAATTCCGGCAGTTCCTGAAAGGTGCGCCATTTATAGTCCATCATATTACAAGCCAGCAAGCGGCCGGTTGTCGGGTCTAAAACCGATTCTTCAAACAAGGCCGTGTCGATCCCCGCAGCCCCCAGGGCGCCGTAAAGCTGCCCCTCAAGAGAAAGAGGGTCTATGATCTGCCCGCAGTCGGTGGCCGCCACGACCCGCAGAAGTTCCGTTTTTCCGGTCTCGACATCCACCTCGACTTCGGCAAATATCATCATCAGGTTGGCCAGGGTAAAGTCCGTCTCAAACCGCCCTTCCCCCGAAACGGTCCGCTCGATGCCGATCGCCCTGACCCAGGGGATTGCCTTTTCTTCGCGGCCCTGCGGGTATATCCGGCCGTCCCGGGTGTCCAGATCTTCGGGGGCTGCCCCGAGGACCGGTGCGGCAAGTTGTAACAGCCTGGTCCTGGCCTGCTCTGCGGCCGCTATGACGGCCGAGCCAATGGCATAAGTTCCCCGGGACCCGGTCAGCCCGAAATCATATGGATTGACCAGGGTATCCGGCGGCGTCATGTGAACTTTTTCCAGGTCCAGATTTAAAATTTCAGCCACCATTTTACACAGACTGGTTCGCTGGCCGGTGCCGGACTCGGACACGCACGAATGAATGACTACCGTGGCGTCCGGGTTTAACCTCACGCGGGCCTCGGACGGGTCTTCACCCACGTCGGCATTGCCGTGGACCCCCACTCCAACCCCTGTCCGTTTGGGGCCCCTGACGGCCGTAGGCCTGAGCCAGCCTTTCCAGCGGTCATTCCACCCGAAAACCTCGGCGCCCTTTTCCATGGCTTTGGTATAATCAATGCCCCCGTAAACCCACCACTTCCCGTCCCGCCAGAAATAGCCGTCACCGGCCTTGATGTAATTCTTCTTGAAAAACGCAAAGGGGTCGATACCGGCCTTTTCCAGGGCCATATTCAAAATCGGCAAAAATGCGGATTTAAGCTCCAGGCCGCCAAAACCTCTGACGGCGCCGGACTGATTCCGGTTGGTGCACACCAGATGAGGCTGGAGCCGCCAGTTCGGGCATCTCAAGATGAGCTGGGCTTCACCGCAACCCACGGCAATCTGACCCTGGGCGATCTCCGAAGATGCGCCCGTATCGACGAGCCACTGCCCGGACACGGCCGTGATGGTTCCGTCCTTTTTGATCCCCACCCTGGCGTGGACGCGGGATCCAAGTCGCAGCCTCCAGGCGCCGAAATGCTCTTCCTTGGTGTAATATACCTTGACCGGCCGGCCGGCTGCTTTGGACAACGCGGCCGCATAGCCCATCAGCAGGATTGGACTGCCTTTGGTCCCGTAACTGCCGCCGCACTGGACGCCGATGGCGCGGATATCGACGAAGTTCAGAAAAATCTGGCCGAAATTGCGCATCATGACAACACTTTGTGCGCCGGTATAGACGGTCAGTTGATTGTCGCCTTCCCATTGGACGATGACCCCGGGAGGCTCCGGCGGCAAAGGATTCGGGATGTTTTCATAGGCGGCGGTTCCCTCGGCGATGAAATCCGCCTGCCCGAATCCCTGTTCCACGTCTCCCATGACAACTTCCTGCAGGGCTTTGGGCCCGAAGGCGCGAATCCCGCGGGGAAAAATGTTATTGGGAAACTGAGCGTATATTTGAGGCGCTTCAGGGCCGATGGCTTGCTCCACGTCAAAAACGGCGGGCAGCTTTTCGTAAACCACTTCGATCCGTTCCAGCGCCTCCTGGGCTATCCGGGTGGTCTCGGCCGCCACCAGGGCAACGGCATCCCCCACGAAACGCACCTTCCTGTCGAGCAACGGCCGGTGGCGGGGGGTTCCGTCGGACCACCCGGGAACATTCTCCCAGGTCAATACGGCCTTTACCCCGGGATATTTTTCCGCCCGTTTTGTGTTAATGCTCTCAATGGCAGCATGGGGATAGGGGCTCCGCAAAACTTTCCCGTACAGCATGCCGGGCAGTTTGACGTCATCGATGTACCGGGCCCTTCCCGTCACGATATCCCGGGCGTCCTTGCGCGCAACCGCCTTGCCGATATGCCTGTATTCCTGCCCCATGCAAAATCCCACCTGGTGTCTTAGAAGTTTTTTCAAAGCATAAATGAGCGATTTTTGTGCCGGGCAAGGCCGCACAAGGGTTTACGGCGAGGCGTACGTTTGGTACGTCGCAGCCGAAAACCCGCGGAGAACGCCGCCCGGCGCAAAAAGGGCCATTTAGAACAGCTCTTTAAAGGCACGCGCCGCGGTATAGACGCCGCCGGCCCCGCAGACGTACTGAACAACCCTTATGGTTTCGGTGACCTCTTCCCGGGTCGCCCCGGCTTTCATGGCCTGTTCCGCCAGGGATTTTACCCCGTCGACCGCTCCGTGGGACGCATCCAGGGCCATGGCAATAAGGAATTTGAACTTTCTGGGCAGGGCCCCTTCTCCCAGGGCCAGCGAGCTGGTGTTTTGGACGAGCTTTAAAAGATCCGGATCGATTTTTTCAAGGATTTGCAAAGGATGTGCCATTTTTACCTCCTAATCTGAAAGTCTATTTATGTATGGGCACCAGTTAACTCATTGATCATGCATCCCTCAATGACGTCCAGCATATCCTGGGGGACGGGGGCTTCAAATGTCATGTACTCTCCGGTCACCGGATGGGAAAGTTGAATCCGCCGGGCATGAAGCATCTGTCGGGAGACCTGGGATAAAACGGTCAAAACAGCGCCCGGCATCTTGGGCGACAACTTGGCTCTCCCATATACCGGATCGCCCACCACCGGGTGGTTTATGGCCGCGCAATGAACCCGGATCTGATGCGTCCGCCCGGTCTTTATGTTCACTTTCAGCAATGTCACTCCGGCCAGCCGTTTTTCAACCTGCCACAGCGTTTCCGCGTCTCTGGGTTTCGTGCTGTTTACGGACATCTTTTTTCTATGAACCGGATGCCTCCCGATGGGCCGGGTGACCGCGCCCGCCGCTGATTCCATCTCCCCGTAAACCAGCGCTGAATATTCCTTGTGAATCTTGCGCGATTTAAACTGGGCGGCCAGGTGGTTGTGCGCGCTCTGATTTTTTGCAACGATCATAACCCCTGAAGTGTCCTTGTCCAGCCTGTGGACGATTCCGGGCCTGAGCACCGCGTTGATGGCGCCGAGCTGGGGGCAATGAAAAAGCAGCGCGTTGACCAAAGTTCCCGAACGGTGGCCCGGCGCGGGATGGACCACCAGGCCCGGGGGCTTGTTGACGGCGATCAGGTGGTCATCCTGGTAAAGAATTTCAATTTCGATCGGTTCCGCTTCCAGCAAAACAGGCTCCGGGGGAGGAATAGAGCCGCAGATCCGGTCCCCCAGCCTGACACGGTATCCGGGCTTTTTTATGCACCCGGCCACCCGCATGTTTCCATTCTGGATGAGCGAGGCGCACAGGGCCCTGGAACATTCCGAGATGCGGGCAGAAAGGACTTGATCCAGCCGCTTTCCCACATCTGTGGACACGGCATCATACGTGAACGCTTCCTGTTTTTCCGAGACGGGGTCTGTCTGCATGGCGGTTACGGAAGAGACCAGCGAAATTGAAGATCCCTGCGCAGCAGGCTGCGGGGAATGCGCTCGCGGTTCAAAGGTCTCTGCAAAGGGAAAATCAAACTTCAGCTCGTCGGGAAACGGGCGCTGAATCCGCACGAAATCAGGCCATAAGGTTCGTTGAGTTGACTTGCCCGCCCAATTCCTGCAAGATTTCGTTTTCCGGAATAAAAAGAGATTCGATTTCAGCTAAAATGGTTTCTTCATCGGTTGCCCGAACCGTGGAAAGTTCACTCAACAGCAGGCTTTGGGCTGTATCATAAAGCTTTCGCTCGCCAAAAGACAGGTCTTTTGTCAGCTTCAATAAGTACAGGTCCCTGAAAACTTCCGCAACATCATACAGCGACCCTGTTTTGATCTTATCCATGTAATCCCGGTATCTGCGGTTCCAGTTCTGGGTTTCACCGGAACCCTCTTGCTTTTTTTTGATCACCGCGTAGAGTTTCGGGATTTCCTTTTCGCCGATGACATCCCTGAGCCCCACGGAATTGACGTTTCCCGTGGGAATCATGATGACCATTCCGCTTTCAAAAACCTTCATGATATAAAATTCATATTTTTCCCCACTGACCACTTTAATTTCGATGGACTCAATCCGTCCGACCCCATGGGCAGGGTATACGGCAAGATCGCCTTCGCGAAATATCCGCGCCGGCTCATTATCCACGATCACCTTGGCTCCGCTGTCTTTTGCTGTCATCACAACACCAGTAAAATTTAGTTTTGTCCCCTGTTTGAAGTTCCCTGCGGCAGACTGCAGGGAACGCGCGCGCCATTGCGGTTCAGCTTTCCGTTCGGGGCGGAATGAAAAGATTAAAGAATAATTCTAAAAATTTATTAAATTATTCATATCACGGAACGGCGCCGTAAGCAACAAAAAAAAATGCCCGAGATTTTAAGGCAGAGGACCCGGAGTGACATCTCATGCAACAATCGGGCTGTCATGGGTACAACATGAACCGCAACAGCGAGCGCATTCCCCGCAGTTTGCGGCAGGGTCTTCAATTAGTTATCAGTTTATACTTGACACGCCAGCGCGCTTTTGCCATATTCAGCCCAAAAAAAATCAGCCGCTTCTTCTTTAAAGCCTGGAAGGAAAACATGCCTCGGCTTGATCAGGCGTTTCGGACGACGATGTGTGCCTCTGCTTTGCGACGATAAACCCGTTTAACTTTAGCTGCGGGGGGTGGATTTTTTTTGGAAAAGATAATTAATTTCGGTATTCGAACTTGACGAAGCGAATTTCAGAGGCAGGATCGGCCGGCGTAATTCAAAATTTGTAACCCGTAGCATCAAGGCTGAACGCACTTGAAGTTTTCGTGTTCATGGTCTTGGATAAGGAGGAGAAAAGATGTCTTTTGAGTGGGTACTGCCATTTGTATTTGGGGTGAGTGTTCTTTCACTTGTCGTCGCTGGAATCCTGGCAAAAAATGTTTTGCGCCTGGATCAGGGCACCAAGGCGATGCAGGAGATTGCGAGCGCGATTAAAATAGGTGCTGAAGCCTTCCTGCGCAGACAAAATACTACCATCGCAAAGTATGCCATAGGCACGGCAGTTTTGATTTTTGCGTTTTATTACCTTAACCGACATGTGGCCAATATTGCAGCCATGGGCGCAGGCGTGGCTTGGAAAGTAACGATATCGTTCTTGACGGGCGCAATATGTTCTGCCGTTGCCGGGTATATTGGTATGTTTGTCTCCATTCGTGCGAATATTCGTACGGCCGCTGCGTCTATAACGAGTTTGAATAAGGCGCTGCAGACTTCTTTACGTGCCGGCGCCGTAAGTGGAATTTCGGTTGTGGCTCTGAGTCTTCTCGGCGTTGGGGGTCTATTTTACTTGTTTGGCGGTTTGCATGATTATGAACATGTGCCGCTGCAAATTGTGGGGTTTGCTTTTGGATCGAGTTTTGTGGCTCTTTTTGCACAGTTGGGCGGGGGAATTTACACCAAAGCTGCAGATGTGGGTGCAGACCTAGTAGGAAAGATTGAAGCCGGGATTCCAGAGGATGACC
>JAUYIZ010000169.1 GCA_030688615.1 Desulfobacterales bacterium
TATGAAATCAGCAGAAGACTTTCAAATTGAAACCGATGTTGCCATCATCGGCGGGGGCACGGCCGGCGTCAATTCGGCCATGGCCGCGGCTGAAATGGGCCTCGACGTTCTCGTCGTCGATAAGGCCAATATAAACCGCAGCGGCGCGATTGCCGGGGGGATTGACCATTTTTCCGCCTACCTTGAAACCGGTGAGCCGTGGGACACCCGGGAAGCCTATTTGAAGTTTGTCGGCCAGGTGGCCCGGGGAGCGTCCAATCTGAAGATTCATGAAGCGGTTTTCTGCGAAGAACTCAAACCCGCTATCGAGCGCATCGAACGGATCGGTGTTCCGCTGAGAAACCCGGACACGGGAGAATTTTTCAGGACCCAGTCCATGGGGCAGCCGGGGCCCTACTTTATCAACTTCAACGGGAAAAATCTTAAACCGAAAATGGCCGGACAGGTGCGCAAGCTTGGCTGCCGGGTGCTGAACAAAGTGCAGGTGACCCAGCTGTTCCTTCACGACGGAGAGCTGGCCGGGTTTACCGGTTATGATATACGAACCGGCGATTTTTACCAGGTCCGGGCCAAGGCCGTCATCATCGCCACCGGCAACACCAACAGAATGTTCCAATCCCAGACGGGCAATCCTTTTAACCTCTGGTACTGCCCGGCATGCACGGGAGATCTGCACCGGCAGGCCTTTGATGCCGGCGTCGAACTGGCCAACATGGAATATGTTCGCATGACCATCGTTCCCAAAGGGTTCAGCGCGCCGGGCTTTAACGCCTTTTTCGGGATGGGATCGCGTCTGATAAACTCGCTGGGGCAGGCGTTTATGGAGACTGCCCATCCCATGGGCAACCGGGCGCCTCGAAATTACATGGTCTGGGGCGCCATTCAGGAATTAAAAGAAGGCCGCGGCCCCATCTATATGGATTGTCGCCATTTGAGTGCCCAGGACCGGGCCCATCTGTTCACCACTCTGGGATACGACAAGGACACCCTGCCCGACTTCCTGATCCGTAAGGGATACAATCTGGAAGGCACCATGATCGAAATGACGGTATCCGAACCGATGCAGGCGCGTCCTTCCGAACATTGCGGCAGCGGGATAAAGATCGATGAAAACTGCGCCGCCAACGTGCCCGGCATCTTTGCCGCGGGAGATTCCTCCGATCAGATGGGATGTCTGCACATGTGCGTTGCCGGCGGATACGCGGCCGGAAAGAAGGCGGCGGCATATGCCGGAACGATCAGCCATTTCAAACCGCTGGATGCCGGCAAAATAGCGGCTGAAAAAGAAAGAGTCTATCAGCCGCTCCACAGGAAAACCGGCATACCCTACTGGGAGTTCGAAGATGTCGTCCGGACCATTACGACCGATCACTTCGGCCCGGTCAAAACCGAAAACAGTCTGACGACCGCACTGGTCAAACTTGACCGCCTGGACGCGGTCCATGAAGAGCTTAAAGCCGGCAACCTTCACGAACTCATGCGCGTTCACGAAGCCATGAACATTCACCAGGTCGCTAAAATAACCGCCACCGGGGCGCTGGCGCGCAGGGAAACCCGCTTTCCGCCTTATCATTACCGGGCGGATTTCCCGGAGACGGATGATGAAAATTATTGCGGGCTGATTGTTATCAAGAAGGGGGCGAATCGGGAAATCACCACGCGCTTTGAGCCCTTGTCCTACGACTGAGCTTTTAACTAGTGCCCATCCATAAATGAGATAGTTTTTTGCAAGATCAAGGCGGGCGAGAATTTCAACCGGAGGAATACATTGAGTATTTTGAGGATTGAAATTCGGAGCCCAACGCAGATATTGCGGAAAATAGCCATTTATGGATGGGCACTAACTATTCGTTCAGGTTCCTATTGATCCTGCCGTCCCCGCTGATATGCCGGACCACCCGCTGCCCCCGGGTGTTGCGATCGATCCGCTCCCGCCCGGTATTATTATTAATAGCGGCCCCTGCGGTGTTTTTGTTGATCCTTCCATCCCCTATGATATGCCGGACCACACGCCGCCCCCGGGTGTTCCGATCGATTCGGAATGCTTCGGTATTTCGATTTATTTTCCTGCCCGTGGTTTCTTCGGGTGCCGCTGAAGTTCGATCCAGAG
This sequence comes from Desulfobacterales bacterium, assembly GCA_030688615.1. Lineage (GTDB taxonomy): Bacteria > Desulfobacterota > Desulfobacteria > Desulfobacterales > JAUYIZ01 > JAUYIZ01. The sequence goes on from JAUYIZ010000169.1 coordinate 2,111, forward strand.
GTGTCATCACCAGCAGTATGGCTGTGAGTAACGTAACTAATGATAATTTCATGTAACTTCTCCCCGGGCGTTTAAAAGGAGCCCTCATTGGGTTATGTGGATTGCAGCAATTTATCCTTTGCCTTCAGCGTTTCATCGAGCAGGAACATATCGGTGAGCAACGTGCGCAGATGGATGGAAGAATTCAGGTTGTCTGTCAGCTGGGAGCTGATCACAGGCAGGAACAGAACCATCCGGATGGCGGCCTGCGCTTTTTGTACGTCTTGATGAAAAATCTCGATAAACTGTTGACAACCTGCGGCGGCACCGAGGTTTTGAAAATTTTCAGCTAAAACAGCGCCCATGCCTTCCAGTGCGGCGTCAGCCCCTTCAAGGAAGGTGCGAATGTTGTTACCCGCCCCGGACTTTTCATCCCCCTGACGTCCCTGGGCGGCGTAAGCGAGCATAAACTCGTAGGCTTCCTCTATGGTGTCGATACGCCGGGCCAACTCCTGCCGTAGATCTTGCTTCTTTGACATCTTCTGCTGCTCCTATCACATTCCCAAGGATTATGTTCCTTGCGGAAAAGTTGCAACCCCTCTCAAACTCCCCGGACCGCCCGGGTCACAAGGTTCTGCATCAGCGTCACCTTGAAGTGGTTGTAATTCAGTGGCACCGCCCCGCGGACGGCCGCCTGTCCGGCCAGCCTGGCGGTATCCTCGTTCTGCCGTTCGCCTTTCACGACATCCCCGACCACTTTAAGATGTCGCGGGACGCACTCCACACCGCCGCAGGCGATGCCCGCCTGCTCGATGACGCCGCCTTTGACAATCAAGGCCGAGGCCACACTGACCAGCGCGAAATCCCAGGTTTTCCGGTCGGAAACCTTTTCGAAGTAGAACCGGGCGCCGGCCCATTTGGCGGGAATCCGGACCGCGGTCAGGATGTCCCTGGGCGTCAGGATGGTCATCCGTTTAATGTCGACTGACGGGCCGATGAAGAAATCCTTGGCCTCCACCTCACGTTGACCCTTGGAGTTGCGGATGATCATCTTGGCCTCGAGCGCCGTCAGGGCCGGTGCGGTGTCCGACGGGCTGACGGCCACGCAGCGATTGGCCCCGAAGAGGGCATGTTCCCGATTCATCCCGGTGGGCGTGTCGGCATAACAGGTGTTCCCGCCGGCCCGGTAACAGGGAAAACCGTCCCGGTAATACCAGCAGCGGGCGTCCTGGGCAAGGTTGCCGCCCAGAGTGCCGGCATTTCTGATCTGGGGGCTGGCAACCATCCGGGCCGCATCGGCCAGCAGGCCGAACTTTTCCCGGATGACAGGATTGCGCTCGATTTCCGTCAGGGTGCTCAAGGCGCCGATCTCGATGCCGTCGGCGACCTGGCGAATCCCCTTGAGCTCGGCGAGTCCGGCCAGATCGACAACGGCTTTGGGGCGTTTGATCCTGTCTTTGAACCAGTCCAGACTGTCATTGCCGCCGGCCAGCTTCCATACGTCCTTGTCATGACGGTCCAGCAGGGCCAGGGCATCCTCGATGCGGGAGGGCTGATAAAGTTCAAAATGGGTCATCATATCTGTAATCATGGCTTTGCTCCATCATTGGGTGTTGACCTTGAGAGGTTTGTGGGATTGCGGTTTGCCTGCGGCCGCATTCAGAATCATGTCGGGCAAAACCGGCTGACGGTAGAAAAGATGCCCGCCGAGGGCATCGGATATGGCGCACAGGAGCGCTGCCGCCGCGCCGCCCATGATGGGCTCTCCCATCCCCCTGACGCCCACCGGGTTTTGCGGATCAGGTATGTTTACGGCATCCACTTTCATATTCAACGGAACGTCCAGCCAGCTTGGCGGTTTCTGCTGGTGAAACCCCCGGTTGGCCGGACGGCCGAATTGCGTGTCGTAGACCCACCGTTCCAGCGCCGCCATGCCGATGCCCCACACCGCGCCGCCGTTCATCTGGTGGTGGTAGCTTTGCGGATGCAGGACCGTGCCGCAATCCGCCACGCCCGTAAGATCAAGGATTTCGAACTTTCCGGTCTCCAGGTCCAGCTCAATTTGAGCGAACGCGCAAACCAGGGACGGCACCGCAGCGGTCCTTTTGATATAGTCCTTGGAAACGCCGATCAATCCGCTGCCGGCCAAGGCGGCGGCGGCATGCCGGGTGATGGGGTTGATGTCTTCGGGCAGCTCCTTGCCGCTGTATTTCCCGCCCAGTTCGATGGCCCGCTGGGCCGCTTTGGCATAAGTGAGGCTTTTGGACGGGTCGGATTTACTGACCACGCGCTCCTCGGCCAATTGATAGTCTTCCGGCGCGCCCCCGAGATCCCGGGCGGCAATTTCCAGCAGCTTGATTTTCGCGTCCGTGGCCGCCACGAAGTTGGTGCGCGATTCGGTAAAAGCGGTCAGGCTGCCGAATTGGCCCAGGTTCCACGGCAGGTGCCGGCTGGTGTTGCCGTATTCGATCACGCAGTTTTCCCATTGGTAGTTGAGAACTTCCGCCGCCACCCGGGCAGTGCCCGCATAGGAGTAGGTGCCCAGATTGCCCACACCGTTATGGATGTGCAGCTTGCCGTCCGGCAGGATACGCACCAGGCCGTCGAACCCGCTGTTGCCGCCGCCGTGATAGGACTGGCCGACACCCACGCCCATCACCTTGGCGCCTTTTCTTTGACCGCTGAGTTTCTTTTTCTCTTGCCAGTTGAAAACTTGTGCGCCTTTGTCCAGGGCCTCCTTCTGAAAAGCGCTGGTGAGGGGGCCCAGGTTTTTCCTGCGGTAGTCCCAGATCTTGCCGCTGCTGTCCGGAGCGTTGATGCGGCGGATGGCCACCCGGTCAAGGCCAAGCTGTTTTGCAGCCTTGTCAAGGATCGGCTCCATGGCCGAAGCCATCTGGTTTTCGCCCGGACCGCGCTGGGGCCCCTTGGGCGGTGTGTTGGTCAGAACAGGTATGCCCCGCCAGCGCATGGCCAGGGGCTGATAAAGAATGGAAACACAGGAACCGGCATTTTCATAATCCCTGAACCCGGAGTTGGGACCGTTATCCTGGACGATATACATGTCCAGCGCGCTGATGCGCCCATCGGCGCGAAAACCAACTTTGACACGCCCCTGATAGCCGGCACGCCCCGATCCGACATAGTACTCCTCGGCACGGCTGATACGCATCATCACCGGCCGGCCGGTCTTTTTGGACACATGGGCCGGCAGCGCCATCAATGGATAGGCATTTCCCTTGGAGCCGAAGCCGCCGCCGCAATTTTCCGCTATAAATACCAGCTCAGAAGGCTTGATGCCGATAAATTTGGCCAGGCCCGGGACGGCGTTCGTCCCGCTCTGGCAGGAGGCATGCACATAGCACTTGCCGTTCTGCCAGTAGGCCATGGCCGAGCGGGGCTCCTGGGACTGGTGGCTGTAGCTGGCCGTGACGAACGACTCGTCCAGCACCACTTTGGCCGCGGCGAAGCCGGCTTCCAGGTCGCCGTAGGACCACTCCCCGGCCGGTTTTCCCATAGGAAGCCGGCCTTCGCCGGCTGCGGCGAAATCCTGGGCCTTCCACTTGACCGTCTGAAGTTTCACAGAATCGCTGTTGGCGACGTTTCCGTCGGTCCGGGCGTCCGGCCCTCCCGGATAGAGGCTTTCCAGCGGGTCGACGACAAACGGCAGCGGCTGCAGGTCCACCTTGATTTTCTCCACCGCGTCGGCCGCCGTGGTTTCGTCAATGGCGGCCACCGCCAAAATCGGCTCGCCATAATACACGGGTTCGTTGGTCAGCATCGTATTCGCCGGCGGGGCAACTTTCGGCAGATCATCGGCCGTCATCACGGCCACAACGCCCTTCATTTTCAAGGCGGCGCTCGCATCGATGCTGCGAACGCGCGCATGGGGCATGGGGCTGAGAAATAATTTGAGAAACAGCATGCCTTCGGCCCGGAAGTCTTCGGCAAATTTCGCCCGGCCCGTCACCTTCGCGATCACGTCAGGCGGCGTAAAATCCTTTCCTACAAGTTTATAGTCCATCTGACCTCCTTATGCGACGCGCATGATAGCTTTCAGATAGTGATCATAGGACCCGCAGCGGCACATATTCCCGGACATGGAAATCAGGATATCCTCCCGGGTGGGGTGCGGGTTAGCCTTCAGCAACGCCACGGCCGACATGATCTGGCCGGGCGTGCAGAAACCGCACTGCGGTCCCAGTTCCTCGACAAAGGCCTTTTGCACCGGGTGAAGCTGTCCCGACGGCCCTTCAAGCCCCTCTATGGTGGTGATGCTGCGATTGCGGACGCTGTGGGTCAGGGTGGAACAGGAGTTGTAGGCCACATCGTCAATCAGGACCGTGCAGGCTCCGCACTCACCCCGGTCGCAGCTCAACTTGGTGCCGGTAAGACCCAGCTTGTAACGAAGGGTCATCGCCAGCGTTTCCTGCGGCAGGACATCGACCCGGCGGGTCCGGCCATTCACCTGCAGGCTGATCAGACGCTCCACGGCGCCGGGCGAAGCAGCCCATGCGCGGCCGGTGCCGGCGTCGGGGGCTATATACCCCACCGCGGCGATCGTCGCCCCGGATGAGATGACTCCCTTGATGAACTCCCGCCTGGAGACCGGCCGGCCTGCGGCCCGCGAAAGCAAGGTGCGATCTTGACCGCCCGGGGTTTCACGGCTGTCGCTGCCGGATGATTTGCAACCCTCTTTTTTTTCATTTTTGCTCATTGGCACCTCCTTGGCACGGATAACGACATTGGAACCAGTTTGCATCCTGGAACCGGGTGATTTTGGGCATTTTGATAATGTGTGCGTTTAATTATGGATAGTACGGCAGATGAAAGGAAACAGAAAAATTACAATAAATTTTCTTTTACGTTATTTTAAGATTCAGAAATTGTCAAGTTTTTTATGGACCTTTATGGACCTTTTTTCTTGACAGTGCTCAGGAAAATTAATTAATATCGGTTGCAGTCTGAATTTCAAATTCCCCTCAAGTAAAAATTTAACTTCTAAACCTGACAGGAACGACTAATTCTACCGGAGAATCCGGTGGAAAATTTTGATCATATCATGCTTCATAAGGAGTTTCATCTAATGGTCAGGGCACCTGTTTTTCCTGTGAAGGGCAAGAAGACTCAGTCGTCTGACTTTGCAAGAAATTTTCATTGCCCGCATTATGAGACCTGCCTGGATGAGGCGGCCCAGCAGGACCGGCTGTTAGATTGCGGGTCATGCGATTATCGATTATCCGGTCTCCAGAAGGCCTGAACCTCGCGGCGCGGTCGCAAGGTTTCATTCTATGTAACCGTTCACGGTTACCATTCTATCCGCCAACATGCACCGAGACCATTGAAAAATGTCAAATTTTGTTCGAGTTCAAGGAAGGCGAAAATTTTAACCGGAGGAATACATTGAGTATTTTGAGGATTAAAATTTGAGCCTGACACAGAAATCGGGCAAAATAGGGAGTTTTGCAAAGGTCTCGCACCATCAGGATCAAAGCCGGTGAAGGAAAAGTCAAAAGCAGCGCACCTTTCTAATGACGACTGCATTGCCATCGCCGGCGGGGGACCTGCCGGCGCCTTCTTCGCCTGTCATCTACTGCGGGAAAGCAGACGTCTCAACCGGCGCCTCGACGTGGTCATTGTTGAAAAACGCAGTCCGACCCATCCCGGCAACGGTGATGATCCCCCCGGAGGATGCACTTTTTGCGCGGGCGGCATCTCGCCGAGGCTGCATCAGGTACTCGAACAATACGGTTTCGTGGTTCCGGAGGAGATCATCCAGGGGCGCATCGACTATATATGGATGCACGGCCACTGGAAGAACTTCCGGCTTCGGGTTCCCCGGGACATGCGGATGTACTCGGTATTCAGGGGCTCCTTGCCGACCGGAAGAGGCGCCGGGACTCCGGGATTCGATGAGTTTCTTCTCGGTCAAGCGGCCAAGGCCGGGGCGCGCATCCTGCATGCCGAGGTGCAGTCCATTGCCTATTCAGCCTCCGGCAGGCCCCGGCTGACAATGAAAAAACCCTCCGGGGAAAGGACCTCGCTCGATGCCGGCTTTGCGGCCATTGCAACCGGAATCAACGGAAACTGCGGCCGCTACGGCAACGATGCCCTGATCGCGGCCGTCAGGCGGCTGAACCCGGATTTCGCACCGTCCAGGTCCCGGAGAGTCTTTTTCTTCGTTATGGACGTGGGCGAGGATTACCTGAAACGCAACATGCACCGGGAAATACATTTCATCGAGTACGGCTCGAAGCGGTTTGCCCTGGAACACGCCGTCCTCTTTCCCAAGGGCCGATATCTGAGCGCCGCCCTGATCGGAAAAAGTATCGACCGGGCGGTCCTGCCGCGCGACAACGGGCGGATCATCCAGGAGTTTCTCAATTTAGACCAGATCAGCCGGATCCTGCCTGACATCCAGGCAGCTCCGGTGGTCTGTGCCTGTTTTCCCGGAACAGCCGTGACCCCTGCCCGGTCTCCCTTCGGAGACCGGTTTGCCTTGATCGGCGACGCTGCCGGCGCCCGGTTGAACGGCGACGGCATGTTTTCGGCTCACGCAACGGCATTCCGGCTGGCCCAGACGATCCTCCATGACGGAATTGACAGGCAGGCCCTGGCGAAAGGGTACAATCAGGCCGTCCGGTGGCTCGCTGCGGACAATCGTTGCGGGCGAATGGTGTTTCGCGCCAGCCGGGTGGCGTTCTCCCGGCCCTGGTTGAGTCGCGTCACGTACCAGTCCTTTGCCACCGAGTTCAAGCAGCGAGACGAACAAAGGCGCCCTTTAACCGCGGTTTTATGGCAGGCTGCCAGCGGCACGGCCGACTATTGCCAGGTGCTGCGGAAAATGTTCAGCTACGGCGTGTTCCGATCGATTCTCTCCGGGGTGCTGATCACCCTGAGAAATGCGGCTTTTGAGACGCTGTTCGGCCTCAAATGGGGTACGTCCGGCCGGTACCCCACGATCGTGCTCAAAGAACAGCGCCGGGCGGTCAAGCTGCTGCTGGCGTCGACGCTGGAAATGGAGCTCGACGAGTTTCCTGACTTCGAATGCATGTACATGATCAAGATCCGGGGTCCCGAGAAAGAAATCATGGCGGAGCTGGCCAAGTTTGGTCACCCCCAAGCAAGGTTCCTGAACCTGCGATTTGTCAGTGTGCGGCACATCCGGGGGGAACCCAACCAGGCCGGTTCGGTGATCCGGTACCGGATCCCGCTCATCGGGTTGGGGACGGAAATGCGGCTGACCCGGCGGGTCGGCTCCGGAACGCTCCTGTACCAGCTCAATGAACAGCTGTCGCACCGCGGAAAGCTCGTCTTCAACGTCGCCCCGACCCGGGACGGAAACAACAGATTGACCATCTATGCGGCCTTTGATTACATACGGGGCCGGACCCTGGCCGGCCGGACACTTTGGCGGTGTGCCAGAATGTTGTTTCCCGAATTCGTGCATGACGTGGTGTGGAACCATGCTTTGTGCACCATCAAAGAAAATGTCGAAAGGAGAGAATATGCAAAGCTTACTCAATGATCCTCAGCCCGCCAGAAACCAAGCCAGCGGCATGCGTGTCAACGCCTTGATTCAGATCGCCTATGGCATGTCCAGGGACCGATCGGACCCGGACTTTGACTGCAATGACCTCAGGGTCTCGCTGGGCACGACCCGCGACGGCGTCTATCAGCCGGCTTTTTCCTTTGCCAACGGCGACTACACCCTGGTCCATGCGGTCGTCCGCGGCGATGTTGACCTTGCCTCCATCAATCCCTCGGGATATCTTAACATGGCCTACCGGGGAACAGGGCTGTTTCGCGAGCCGGCGCCCGTCCGTGTTATCGCGGTCATGCCCACCTGGGACCGCATGTTTTTCGCAGTCTCGGAGCGCACCGGGTTGACATCCCTTGCCGATATTGCAGCGAGAAAGTATCCGCTGCGCCTGTCGATCCGTCGCAGCCGGGCGCACGGGACGCGCTTTCTGATCGACGAGTTGCTGGCTGTTCACGGGTTCTCGCTGCGTGACCTGGAGGCCTGGGGCGGCCGCTTTACCTATGTGGACACGCCCAACGATCCGGCGCGGACAGATGCAATTCGGGATGCGACCATCGAGGCGGTCTTTGACGAAGGGGTGAAGGGTTGGGGTTTTGTTGCCGCCGACCATGGCATGAAGCTGTTGGACCTGGACCCCAGGTCCCGCGCCCGGCTCGAGGAACTGGGCTGGCCTGTAGGCCCGATCCGCTCCCACTTCCCGGCTTACAAAGAAGACATTACGGCGGTGAGCTTCGGCGGCTGGCCCCTGTTCACGCGGGAAGACCTGCCGGAGCCAGCGGCCTATCGCATGGCCAGGGCGCTGGGTGAGGCGATGGACCGCATCGTCTGGGATACGGATACCCCTGTTCAACTGCCGGATCTGTGCGTCGGCACCGATGCCGCGCCGCGCGATGTCCCGTTGCACCCCGGCGCCGCACGCTACTACCGGGAGAAAGGATGCCCGGTGTGATCTCTGAACCGATTAGGTGTCCCGTTCGCTCAGGGGGCCGGCCTCTCCGGTGCACCAGGGGATGAAGGCCTTCATCCTGCAGGTTGCGCCATGGGCCGCGATTTCCTTTTCGAAGATCTCGTGGATCTCGCGATCTTCGTCTTCGTACTCGATCTGCCAGCCGCCTTCCTGCAGACTCTTGGAGGAACCCTGGCCGGTGCTGCCGGGTACCTTGAGACCCATATCGCCGGTGCGCAGGGCCAGGTAGCGGGCCCGATTGGTGCCGCAGTTAAAATGCTGATGGAAAGTATTGTCGCTGGGGACGATCACCATGGACCCGAGCTGCCAGTCGCACTTGACCATGTCGGACCGGTCTTCCTTGGTCCAGATCAGGGAGTATCCGGCAGTACCGCTGGCCAGCACCAGGTGCGCGCCCGGGCCGTGGCGGTGGGCCTTCTTGTAAGTGCCGACGGGAAATTCGGAGACATGGTTCTTCATGTTGTTGCCGGCCATCTCGAAGTGGGCGTTGATGCCGCCGGCGCCGCGCTCCTTGTAACAATACAGGGCCATATCCGGAAGGTTGGGAATTAAATTGGACTCCCAGACCCGCCGTTTGTAGAGCTTGCCTTTGCCGCTGAAGTAGTCTTCCTCGCCCGAAAAACGATTGCGGAAAGTATGAGCGTTGTTAAGTATGAAGCTGTGGTCCCGGAACAGGCGCATCATGGGAGGAGCGTTGGTTACGGCAATATAGCGGGCAGGCTCTTTGCCGCTGCCGTTGAAGTTCTGGTACCACACATTCAGCGGAATGGAAAAAAGGCTGCCGGCCTCCCACTCGAAACTCTGCTTGGGGGTATTGTCGGTCCAAATCGTCGTGGCGCCGCGGCCCGAGACCACATAGAAGGTCAGCTCGTACAGGTGGTGCTCCGGTTCAGACTTGCCGCCAGGCCGGATCTCGACCACGTGGCAGTCGTTGGGCATGTGGTTGTTGGGTATATGGATGACCGCACCGTCGCCCCCCTTGCGCTCCCAGGGTCCCAGTTCGATCTTGGCAAGGCTTGGAAAATAAAACGCCTCATAGACCTTCACACCTTCCTTCTTGAGCCACTCCTTGTAGCCGTCAGTTTCCGAGTAGTCTTCAAGGCCCGCTGCAGGGGTTTCGGCAACCTTCATATCCGTATTGAGCATTACCATGATTAAAATCCTCCTTTAATGAAGTACAGTGATTGGATCTTGCGAAACCGATAATAAAGAAAAAACGCTTACAAGTCAATGAATGTGTCCTCAAATTTAAAGATTGACATCAATAATAGACAGATATAGCCTTCGATACCATGCCATTTCTTCATAAACATCGGACAGCTTTGGTTTGTCTGGTTCTTGTCCTGGTGACCCTTGCCGTGTACTGGCAGGTGAGAGATTTTTCTTTCGTTAACTATGACGACCAGATTTTTGTTAAGGATAATAATCATGTCCAGCGCGGGGTGACCTGGGAAAACATCCTCTGGGCTTTTAGCGGCGCTACGGAATACAGCGGTTACTGGGCGCCTCTTACCTGGCTGTCGTTTTTGATTGATTATGAGATCAGCGGAATAGCAGCCGGCGGGTACCACCTTACCAATGTGCTGTTTCATGTGGCCAACGCCATGCTGTTGTTTCTATTTCTCAAACAATCTACCGGGGACCATTGGCGCAGCGGTTTTGTCGCCGCCTTGTTTGCGCTGCACCCGCTGCAGGTGGAATCGGTTGCCTGGGTGACGGAACGTAAAGATGTATTGAGTACTTTTTTCGGGATGCTTGTTCTCATGGGGTACACGGCATATGCTAAAAATCCGGCAAGGAAAAAGTACATCATGGTTTTTCTGCTGTTTTTCTGCGGGCTTATGGCAAAACCGATGCTGGTCACCTTACCCTTTGTTTTTCTCCTGCTCGATTATTGGCCCCTCTCGCGGTTTAATTTCGCCGCGCGCGCGGACAGCGGGTGTTCCGGAAAAAGAACCCCCGCACTGTCGCTGATCGTCGAAAAAATACCGTTCATTCTTATATTATTGCCCATAAGTGTCGTCACTTTTATTGGGCAGAAACAAATCGGCGCCCTGGAAACACTTGATTCCTACCCCATCCGTGTCAGACTTGCCAACGCGTTGGTTTCCTATGTGCGTTACATCGGCAAGATGCTGTGGCCTGTCGATCTGGCTGTTATCTATCCTCATCCGGGGATGCCTCCCGGGTGGCAGATTACCGGAGCGGTTGTTCTGACGGGCGCCATTTCTTTTCTATGCATCTGGTTGGCCAAAAGAAAACCCTGGCTGGCGGTCGGATGGTTTTGGTATATAGGGACCCTCGTACCTGTGATCGGGGTGGTTCAAATAGGTTCGGTCATCATGGCCGACCGGTATACTTACATCCCGCTTATCGGGCTTTTTATTATCATCGTGTGGGGCGTTGCCGAGCTCATGGCCCACCGGCCTTATAAAACAATATGGCTTGCCGCATCCGCAACAATTATTCTTTCCATTCTAATGGCCGTTACAAGCAAACAGGTTCAGCATTGGAAAAACAGCATTACCCTTTTTGAGCACACCATCGGCGCCACTGCAAACAATTTTATTGCCCACATCAACCTGGGACTGGCACTGGCCGACAAGGGCCGGACCGATGATGCCATCGGCCATTACCGGCAGGCGCTGCGCCTTAAGCCCGATTATGTAGAAGCCCTCAACAACCTGGCAAATGCGCTTGCCGACCAGGGGCGGACCGACGAGGCCATCGGCAACTTCCGGCAGGCGCTGCGCCTCAGGCCTGATTATGCACGCGCCCACTATAATCTGGGCTATACCCTTGCCCGCCGGGGGCAGGCCGATGATGCCATCGGTCATTACCGGGAGGCGCTGCGCCTTAAGCCTGATTATGTCGAAGCCCACTATAATCTGGCTCTTAAACTTGCCGACAAGGGACAGACCGACGAGGCCATCGGCCATTTCCGGCAGGCGCTGCGCCTTAAGCCTGATTCTGAAGAAGCCCACAACAACCTGGCAAATGCGCTTGCCCGCCGGGGGCAGGCCGATGATGCCATCGGCCATTACCGGCAGGCGCTGCGCCTTAAGCCCGATTATGTCGAAGCCCTCAACAACCTGGCAATCACCTTTATTAAAAAAGGAAATGTTGATATGGCCGTAAAACACTTTAAAATAGCCTTACAGATAAATCCGAATTATTCTGTCGCGAGGAACAATCTCAAAAAAGCGCTGATGCTGACACAAGGTGAGGCCGCCAGTCCGGCT
>JAUYIZ010000172.1 GCA_030688615.1 Desulfobacterales bacterium
GGTCATCAATATGGTGGCCTGCTGCAAGATGGGCTCTTTCATTGACGATGAGTTTGAATTTGCAGGCGCCCTGCGGGGCGAGGCCGTGGACATGGTCCGGTGCCGGACCATTGACCTGGAGGTCCCGGCCGGCGCCGAAATGATACTGGAGGGCGAGCTCGAATTAAACCCTGATGAATGCAGATGGGAGGGAACATTCGGAGAATGGATGGGATATTTTGAGGAAAGCATGATGTGCCCCGTGTTCCATGTTACGGCCATCACCCATCGCAGGGACTGGATCTATCAGATGTGCACCCTGGGCCATGAACGCAGCGACGGGGATCTGTGGAAAATCCCCATGCTGCAGGCCAACAACTACAACTACCTGAAGTCCGCGGTGGTCGGGTTTCGGGACTACTACGCCCCCATAAGCTCACGGGGTTTCAAGGCGGTGGTGCAGATCGAAAAACGCTTTCCCGGGTGGGGCAAGCAGGCAATCCTGGCCTATCTGGGATCGGGACAGGGGTTTGCCGCGGCCAACTATGTGGTGGTCGTGGATGCGGACATCGACATTTACGACCAGAACATGGTGGACTGGGCCATCGCCACCCGCATGGATCCGGCAAAGGATGTGATCATCATTCCGGAGGTGGGGGTCTATCCGCTGAATCCTGCCGCTTCCGGGCGCAGTGAATCCGGAACGACCGGTTTTACCGAGTTTGCCTATATCGGAAAGATGGGTATCGACGCCACCAAGAAAACCGCGATGGAAAACCGCCGGCCCACCGGAACTCCTGTAAAACCGGACCCGGAGGACCTGAAACGGGTCCTGGAGAACTGGGATGCTTACGGGTTGCCATAAAAAGAGGCCGTCCATATGCTGTTCACCTTAAAGAAAGGAGAAATCAAATGAAAAGAAATCTTTACCGGACCTTGTCGACTGGTGTGTTTCTCAGCATCTTGATCCTGTTTTTAACCATACCCGGCGTCATGGCAGAACCCATGCCGAAAAGAATCGTGTTCGGGGCCAATCCGCCCGGGTCCCTATTTTATGTGATGGCAGCCGGCCTGGCCAAGGTCATCGGCACGCATACGCCCATGAAAGTCGAAATCTTCCCCCAGGGGGGGACCGTATGGTACCCCATGCTGGACAGCAAGGAAGTGGACTTCGGCATCAACGTCCCGGGCGATATTCTCAGCGCCTACAAAGGTGAAGCAATTTACGACAAACCGACCCGGGGCAAAGGGTTTTATTTGAGGACCCTCATGCTCGGCAGCCCTCTTAAAGTCGGCTTTCTCGTGCCCGGCGACTCTGACATTGCGAGCACCAAGGACATCCGGGGCAAAAGAGTGCCTGTCGATTACGGCGCCTTTTATTCCTCCACCCTGACGGTGCAAGCGTTGCTTGCCAATGCCGGCCTGACAGCCAAGGACGTCAAGGGGCTTAACGTTACGACCTATCCGGCCGGGGTCCGCGCCCTGATCGAGAGGCGATCGGATTTGGCACTGGGATCCGTGGGAAGCGGCATCACCAATGAGCTGAAAACGGCAAGGGGTGCGCGCTATCTTGATCTTGATTTGTCGCCGGAGGCAATAGCCAGGATGCAGCAGGTCCACCCCGGCTACTATCCGATCCAGGCTAAACCCGGCCCGGCGGGGCCTGGCCAAGGACACGACGGTCCTGGGCAAGGATATCACGCTGGTTGCCGGCAGGCATCTTTCCGACGATGTGGCCTACCATATCACCAAGGCTTTATGGGAGAACTATAAGGAACTGGGGCCGATTCACCCCGGACTTAAGTCCTGGACACCCGACAGGTTTGTTTCCACCCACGCGGTGGTGCCTTATCATGCGGGTTCCATTAAATTTTATCAAGAACAGGGGGTGTGGACCCGGCAGCTCGCTCAGCACCAAGAGAAACTTATGGCCATTAAATAATCTTCGCACCAAAAACAGGGTGGCCTATGTCCGCAGCAGATCAAAACGCATCAGACCCCGGCCCGAAAGTTAGAATGCCCGCAGGGGTTACAGGCATGGTTGCGAAAACGACCCTTGGCATCATCCCGGTTATCGGAACGGTTTACGTAACGCACATTCCCGAATACCTGAACATCGCGATATATAAAGAGCAATATATGGGCCTGGTGTTGTCCCTGCTGCTCATTGCGACCTATTTGACCATTCCCGCCTCCAGCGCCGCATCGAGGGAAAAGGTTCCCTGGTATGATGTGGTTTTCATTGTCGGCACAATGATAACCGGAGGGTACATTGTTTTTTTCTACCCGGAAATTATACCGACCCTGGGTTACCTGATGCCTCACCGGATCGTCATGGGGGCGGTCATGATCCTCCTGGTTCTTGAGGCTGCCAGACGTCTTACCGGATGGCCCATCGTGACGATCGGCATCGTCCTGATCTTCTACAGCGCCTATGCCTACCTGCTTCCGGGCGTCCTTAACGCCAGAAAGATTCCCTGGAGCCGGGTGCTTACCAGCCTGTACCTGTCGCCCGGTTCGCTGCTCGGAATCCCTTTGGGAATTGTGGGAACCATTGTCTTCAGCTTTATTTTCTTCGGTCGTCTGCTCTTTTCCGTTGGCGGGGGAAAGTTTCTCTCCGACGTTGCCCTTTCCATGATGGGCCGATACAGGGGCGGGCCGGCCAAGGTGGCCATTGTCGCCAGCAGCCTGTTCGGCACCCTTTCCGGCAGCGCTTCGGCCAATGTCGCCATGACCGGGATCATAACGATTCCTTTGATGAAAAAAATCGGCTACAAGCCCCATATGGCCGCAGCCATAGAGGCTGTGGCTTCCACCGGGGGCCTGCTCATGCCGCCCATTATGGCCGCAACAGCTTTCATTATGGCGGAATTTCTGGATGTTTCTTATTCCACGGTGGCAACTTCCGCCTTTATTCCGGCGCTGCTGTACTATGTGGCAATCTTCGTGCAGGTCCATCTGGAGGCGATCAAGGGCGGCTTCCAGGGCCTTCCTCCCGAGGAAGTGCCATCTCTGAAGATCGTCATGAAAAATGGGTGGGTCTTTTTCATACCCGCGGCGGTGCTCCTTTATTGCATGTTTGTCCTTTTTCTGCCGCCTTCCACCTCCGCCCTGTTCGCCGTGGCGGCCACCATGATCGTGAGTCTTTTCAGGAAAAGCACCCGGACGATTGTGACCCGAAACATCTGGACGATTCTTGAGGACACCGGCCGCGGGCTGCTGGATATCGGCATCGTTTGCAGCGTTGCGGGCCTGGTTATAGGGTCCATCTCCCTGACCGGTCTGGGCCTTTCTCTATCCGACGCACTGGTTACACTGTCCGGCGGCAATGTTTTGCTTTTGCTTTTTCTGGCCGCAGTCGGCGCGATCATTTTAGGAATGGGCATGCCCGTGACGGCAACCTACATCATGCTGGTGGTCCTGATCGCCCCGGCCCTTATCAGGCTGGGAGTAGAACCCCTCGCGGCCCACCTTTTCATCATGTACTTCGGCGTCATGTCCTTTCTGACACCGCCCGTGGCCATCGCGGCCTATGTGGCCGCCAGCATCGCGCACGCTGAACCCCTGCAGACCGGATTTACCGGGGTTCGCCTGGGCATCATCGCCTATGTGGTTCCTTTTATTTTCGCACTGTCGCCCAGTCTTATCCTTATCGGCACGACCGGCGAAATTCTGCTGACGATCACCACGGCCCTGCTGGGCACTTTATTTTTGTCCGTTGCCTTTGTGGGGTACTTGTTTGACAGGCTGGCAATCATAACACGGGTTTGTTTTGCCATCGGGGCTTTCGGGTTTATTACGTCCAGCCCCGCCGGCGGCATCATCGGACTGCTTTTTATCACACCGCTTTTCTTGCTGGAATTGCACCGGAAGAAACAGCGCCGCCGGAACACGTTGTAACCGTTCACGGTTTACAGTTACCGGTTCACGGTTTAAAAAAAATAGAAATTAGAGGAGAAATATGGGGTCTTCTTTTGAAGATTTAGAAGTATTGAAAAACTGTGAACTGTGAACCGATAACCGCAAACCGTTACAAC
The DNA here is from genome assembly GCA_030688615.1 of Desulfobacterales bacterium. GTDB lineage: Bacteria > Desulfobacterota > Desulfobacteria > Desulfobacterales > JAUYIZ01 > JAUYIZ01. The sequence continues at coordinate 4,017 of JAUYIZ010000172.1, forward strand.
ACGGGTGTAAATCAAGACTGTTGGTTGCTGAGATTTTCATGGCTGTTTCCGGTCCGTTTTTATGTCACGGCTATTTGGTGTCAGGTTTCAGGTGTCAGGCGCAATATGCAAGAGTTGTAACCTTAAGCCTCGTCTGAGAAA
>JAUYIZ010000175.1 GCA_030688615.1 Desulfobacterales bacterium
TGCCGGAAATGTAGGCCTAGCGGCCAAGGCGCCGCATCCGAACGCAGCCAAAGTATATGTTAACTGGCTTCTAAGTAAAGATGGACAGATTTTTGCCCAGAAGGCAACGAAATATATGTCTTCCAGGAATGATATTTCCACTGAAGGAATCGTCGACTCCAAAAATATGAGGCAGCCCGGAGAGAGATACTTTGTTGCCGCCAACAGCATGGAGAAATGGGTGCTGGAGGACCAGGACAAATATCTTGCACTGGCCAAGGAGATCTTCGGAACACAGGGCGGCAGATGACTGTTATTGCAGAATTCCCTGCGGCTTGCCGCAGGGAATCTCCCACCTCGGGCGTCAGCATTTCAATCGATAATTTTCGACAGCTCCAATTACTGCCCGCCGTATGTTTGCAGGTGATAGTGAGGTTGCTTACTATATTAAAAACAGGCGCCTATTTATATCCATAATCCTGCCAGGACCGAACCACCTTTTCTTGAACCTCTTTCGGGTAAGCCTGATCAAAGGACATTTTGCGCGGGATAATTTCTTGCGGCCATTCGCCGGGCCATGTGCAGTCAAAAACCACGCTGGCGGTTTTTCTCAACCGGGTTTCTGCAGGGTTGGTATAGGGGATTAGACCCATAAAGTCGATCTCGGTATCGCTGATTTTTACGCCGCGGGATGGATGGCATTTGGTTGCGAAAACATGCATGACCTCTTTCATATTAAAGACATCGACATCATCTGAGACCACGATGATCTTGTAGGTCGCCGCCATGTTGGCTGAAAAGATACGCCCCACCTGGCTGGCAATGTTGCTGTAGATCAGTTTGACTCCGACCACGGCTAAAAAGGTCGCCCCTTCCGGGGGAATATAGACATCGGTGACCGGCATTTTATGACGTTGGAGGATTTTCTTGAAAAAAACTCCGAGATCCATGGACTTGACCGTGGCAGAATCATCCACGGGCACTCCCATGCAGCTCATGGTCAGGATTGGATCGTTGCGGTGCGTAATGGCGTTTATCCGATACAGGGTCTGTGGCGCGCGCACGTGGGTGCTGAACCCCGGATACTCGCCAAAGGGCCCCTCGTTGACTTTTACGTCGCTGATACATTCCCCAGTTGGTCCAGTCCTTTTTTGCAGATTTGGATACCATCGCGTGCCAGGTGGCCATATACCGCCCCCCATCACCTTCATGCACCATAGGGGCGGGAAAACGGTGCAGATCCACCTCGTCACCCACCAGCACGTTCTCTTTACAGGGTGCATCTTTGACAATAACGGGTTTCACCGGACGTTCCAGCCTGCGCGAGTACTCTGCCTGTATTTCCCGGAAAGGGGTGTCCTGGTTCAGCCCCAGTGCGGCGGCAAACCGCCTCTCCGTGGCCAGGGGCGCTCCGAAGATCCGGTAGCCTTCCGGGTAGTCCTTGATTTTTTCAAAAAACGGGGCGGGGTCCTGTCTTTCGCATACGCGTCGGGTGATGGCCCCCACCTCCAGATCCCAGTCGACTTCCTGCCTGATCCGCACCACATCCCCGGTTTTTTCGAGAGCCTCAATGAACTCCCTGTTGTCGTTAAAAGCCATATCTATTTCCTTTTCTATGATGCTCTCAAATGTTTTCTTATGATTTTTCCCATGGCAGTCTTGGGCAAATCTAAGACAAATTCGAATATATGAGGCAGTTTATAAAGCGCTATATGGTCTCGGCAAAACTCTTTGATTTCCCCTTCAAGTCCCGGGCGGCGGATTACCCCTTTTTTTAACACCACAAAAGCTTTTATGGCTTGTCCCCGAATACTGTCCGGAACTCCAATAACGACGGCTTCCTGAACCGATGGATGCTCAAGGATAACGCTTTCGATTTCCTCAGGGCCCAGCCGGTAGCCTGAACTTTTAATCATATCGTCTTGCCGGCAAACATAGCGAAAGTTAGCCGTATCATCTTGAACCACATAATCATCCACCATGTTCCATCCGTTCTTCACAATCATCTGCTGACTTTTCATCAACCTTCCACCGTTGCGCCGGGGGTTCCAATAAATAGTGCCGGTGGGTCCTCGGACAGCCAGCGTACCCATCACACCGGAAGCACAAGGGTGACCATCTCCATCTAAAACCCTGGCCTCATACCCCGGTACCGGTTTACCGATGGAGTTGCCCCCCAGAATTTTTCCAATCCGGGTCGATAGCAAGACATGGAAGGTTTCGGTAATACCGTAGTTTAACCAGACCGGCAATCCGGTCTTCGCCTTCCAAGTCTCCAAGGTCGCGTCGTCCAAGGCGTCACCGCCCACCGTACATAATCTCAAACTACTCAAATCACATGTGTCAAGCGCTTTGCTTCCGAGCATTTTTCTATAGGCCGTAGGAATGCCCGTTAATACGGTCACTTTGTGTCTGGCAATATTTTTCAGAAGCCCCTCAGGGGAAAACTTTGGAAGAAGTGAAATCGCTCCTCGGCTGATCAAAGGAATAAAAACAAAAGTGCCGAAGCCTGCGGCAAAAGAGATGGGCGCCGGGCCTCCCAAAATGCCTCCTTCATGAAGGCCGTATATGTTTTTAGCTACCAAACTTGAACTGATAAAGACACCCGATGTCGTTTGGGCGCACCCCTTGGGAGGACCGGTTGTCCCGGAGGTGTAGAGCAACACCGCAATATCATTCTGCTTTAATTTAAAGGAAGCAAAATTTTCCGACTCTCGGGCGAGCAGATCGGAAAAGGCATAATGTCGATCGCCGAGCGGCATATCGTTCGCGGAATTATCATCGACAACGATGATGAGCATGTCAGAGGTCAACAATTTTTCAGCCTGCCGAACAGCGCCCAGCAAAAAACGGTCTACCACCATCGCCCTTAATAAAGCATCCTCAGTCACATAGACGATTTCTTTTGCCGACCACAATGGGGGCACGGGTACCGGAATTGCCCCAATTTTAAGTATGGCCAGATTCGCGATAATGGCCTGGGGCCGATTGGTCATTCGGACCCCGATCCGATCGCGAGGGGCAATGCCAAGATCGATGAAACTTTTTCCAAGGCTGTTTACATTCCGGGCGATTTCACCGTAGGTAATCTTCTCATCTTCAAAATAGATCACAGTCTGATCGGCTCTTCCCTCCCGAAGATGATTTTCTAAAAGATATTCCGTCAAATTGAACTGGTCCGGCAAATCTTTAAATTCTTCAGGAACAACCAGATCAGGCCATAATTCTTTAGGCGGCAGATATTCTTCCAAATCCATAGATGGTTCAACCATTCTCTTGCTCTCTATTGAAGATCCCTGCAGCAAGCTGCGGGGAATGCGCTCACTGTCGCGGTTCACCGGCCGGTATCCGCCAGCATCCTGATGTAATCACTCTGCATCGATCTTACCCGGGCGATCTCTTCCTCGGAAAGCCACTTGCGTAAATCTATCTGATCAGATGGGTAATGGGCTCGCTCGAATCTCCACTTTGACGCAACGGGCATTGTGGCATCAAATCCCATGGACCCGCCACGGAATGAGGGCTCCTTGGACATCTCATGCAAAACTCCCGCTTCCGCGGCCGGGATCAACATCTGCCCTATGCCGCCCCCTCCGGTAACAATGTCCTTTTTCGGGTCGACCCTTGTGGTCATTGCCCAAAGCACATCTTCAGGGCTGTAAATGTCAACATCTTCATCCACCACCACGGTTAGTCTCAGGAGCGTCAGGGTGGCGAGAAGAGTTTCCAGCAAGGCTCTTTGAAATCCCTCCTGTCCTGTCCTCTTTCTTACTTGAACTATCACATTAGCTGCCCATCCGGCGACTCCCGGAAGTACATTTACATCCACGACAAGTCCGGGATAAAGCCTTTCAGCCAGTTCCAGAACTGACGCTTCCTTGAACGGAGCGCTGAGGATGTCGGCGTCTATGGAGCGGGCCAGCGGGGTGAAGAAGATGGGTCTGTCCGCCCGATGGGTAATTGCCGTAGCATGGAATTTTGGCTGCTTATATACCCGGCCCAGGTACCCCGGCCACTCGGGGAAAAAGGGTTCAAGGGCCATTTTCTTGCTTTTTTCAGCAGCTTCACTTTCCCATACCCTGTCACCTGAATCCACATAACCTTCGATGACCCATTCGGCGTTCGCCACGGCATAGGCATCAATGGTCTTGGCCTTGCAGATTTCCACAGGAAAACCTTGCAGACCGCCGGCAAAACCAAGCTCATCCGATCCCCGGGGCACAATGCTATGGATAAAACCTGCACCGGCTGTCAACACGACAGCAGGGGGCGTGCAGATGTTAATCGTCACCGGTATTTTCTCTCCCCGGAATTCAGTAATAGCCGCATTCCCAAGGTGGTGCCCCAGGTTAGTATTTATGGTCCCCCAGTCCTTTCCTCTGAAGTGCATCCGGTTAAACGAAATATGGGTTCCATTGCCAAAATATTTTCCGCTGAGCAGTGTGTTCCCTCCTCCAATGATTCGTCCGGCATCCCTTTCGGTATGCTTTATTACGGGCAGAGTCGCCATCACGTCAATGTCTTTGGTGATAACCACCTCCTGGCAGGGCGCCTTATCGACAACCTTTGGCGGTATCGGATTTCTCATTGCATCAAGGCATTTGAATTTTATTTTCTTCGGATCATCCACATCGAATAGCATTGCCAGCCGCTCCCGCCTTGAAAAAACGTTACCGGTATCTCTTACGGCAGGATAACCTTTGATATTCTCAAAGAGCAGCGCAGGGCCTCCCTCGAGCGCCTTTTGTATCCCTGCGATCTCATAGATGGGATCCACCTCGCGAGTGATTGTGATAACCTCATTTTGTTTCTTCAGGAACTCCAAAGCAGATCTCATACTGGCCACATTTTCTTTTGTCATCTTCTTACCTCCTCAATTCGATCTTGTAGTTTCCATGTTAATGTATATCCATTTCATGGCCGGCATAACGCTGTTTGATTGCAACCACACACAGGTAGGGGGAATGGCAGTAAGTGCCTGTCACGTCTTGAATCCCCGTACGCTCCATCTGATTCCACAGTACCCCGGAGTCCAGGTGGAGGTCCCATTTCCAGGCCCCGGTCCACAACGGGACAACTCTTGCCCTGCTCCCAGTATTTCATGCATCAGTCGCGGATGTCCTGGGTGAACCACTCAGTCGGAACCTCACGGCCGAGGCCGGCCTTCTTCGCCAGATCAAAGACGAGCGAGCTGACGGTCACAAACTGCAGGCCCTGCTTACCCCCCATACCGACCACGCCGCCTGATGCGCTCACCTCGTCGTCGCTCTCCCGCCCTGCTTCTGACCCGACGATAAGATCCACCAGCGGAGTGATGCGGCCTTTGAAATGGCCATCTTCGCGATTTTGGCCACTGCCTCCAGTCAATGCATCGCGACGGCGGCCGGGCCCCAAAGCGCCGCGTAACGCCTCTAGATCGCCGGCCAGATAGGTTGTGAAGCCCTGCGAATCGTCTACAGGCAAACCTTGCACCAGCTGCGCCCGAGGGTCGCCCCCAATTGCCACATCGATACGCGGATACACGTCCGGCGCCCATTCGCCGGCCACCTTGGTCAGATGCATGCCCGGCTCGATCATCTCGGCATAGATTGTGGGCTGGATAGAGTTGGTACAGGTGGCGAGAATGTCGACACCCCGGGCTACATCCGCTGGGCGTTTGCAGGGTATCACCTCGACATCAAGCTGCTGCGCCATCTCCCGTGCGTAGCGCTCGCAATTTTCACGTGTTGGGCTGTAGACCTGCACCCGCTTGATCGGGCGCACGGCAACGAAAGCCTCCAGATGGCTGCGCGCCATGCCGCCGGCCCCCATCATTCCGACGACCGATGCATCGGCCTTCGATAGATACTTGACGCCGAGCCCGGCAAGCGCGCCGACCCGAATGTGCTGCAGGTAACCGTCGTTGATGATGGCCAGCGGCTCGCCGTTGCTGGTATCGAACAAGAAAATAAGTCCACAATAGAGACCGGGCTGCATGCAGTGCTTGTCCTCAACCCTCCCGCCACCGTGGTCGCGCCAGCTCACGATATCGGACTTCATGCGAATGGCATGGCGCTGCAGGCCCTTGCTCGAACCTTCCATTGTGCCCCAGCGGTAAAACGCGCCGGCAGCAGGTGTCTCGGTGTAGATGTCCACCCTCGGCCGCGCCACCAGTGTCATTGCCGCCAGTTCACGATGACCGTCCTCGAGGACTCGCAGCGCATCCGCTACACGAAGCACCTGTTGCACATCGTCGTTATTGATGAAAAGCATGTTAGACTCCTTTTCTTAAATCCTCCGCCGGAAGCAGAGTTTTTAGCAAGACAGCCATGGGAAGTATCAACTTGGCCCGGCTATTTTGATTTTACTTTAATGATTTTTCCGAGGCTGCATTCCTGCCGGCAACGCGCCCTGAAGTGAAGCATTCCCCGATATTTCCGGCTGTCTCATACACATATCGGAATATCGAACCCAGCTCCCCGGCTACATACAACCTTGGTATGTACCTTCCAAACGGATCCAGCACTCTCTGCTTCGCGTCGCGTGTTAGTCCGCCCTGGGTATTGGTAATCATGGGCCAGCTTTTCATGGC
>JAUYIZ010000176.1 GCA_030688615.1 Desulfobacterales bacterium
CGCCGGAAAAGAAGAAACAGAAGAGCGCGATCAAGAAAAATAAGTCCTGCTGATTTTTTTTGCTTCCTGCTGCCATTTTTACTCCTGCGCCCCCTCGCGCCGCCCGTTGTAGTGGTGAGAAAATCCGATTTTTTGCGCCGGACTATATGCAATCTGAACCCGGGTGTCAATGACAAAGACAGTTCATAATTTCAATCATACAATGAACTTCCAACAAAGCAAATCCCCTCTGGGGATAACCAAAGCCTGGTCCTCAGGGCCAGGATATTTACTGGCCCGGCAGGCTCACGGCTTAACGATGCCCAGTTTTCGCATGCGGGTGCGCAGCGTGCTGCGGTCCAGCCCGAGAATCTCTGCCGCCCCGTTTTTGCCGCTCACTTTCCAGCCGGTCTGCTCAAGTACCCGGACAATATAGTCACGCTCAACCTCATCCAGCGTTTTGGAAACCACCGTCAGGTCTGGCCGGGATTTTTTCAACTCATCCACCAGGTGCAGCTTGGGTCCCGAGGAGTTGATCACCGCCCGTTCGAGAACGTTTTCAAGCTCCCGCACATTGCCGGGCCAGTGATAATCCCGCAGGGTGTTCATAACGGTTATGGGAATGCTCTCAATGGATTTGCCCAGCCGCTTGGAAATTTTACCAACAAAATAATCCACCAGCAGGGCAATGTCTTCCCGACGCTCCCGCAGCGGGGGGACGGTGATGGGAAAAACGTTCAGCCGGTACCAGAGATCCTCCCGGAAGCGCCCCCGGCGGACCTCCTCTTCCAGATGGCGGTTGGTGGCCGCAATCACCCGCACATCGACCTTGATCGTCTGGGAGCCGCCCAGCCGTTCAAATTCACCATCCTGAATCACTCTGAGCAGCTTGGGCTGCAGTTCCAGTGGCAGCTCTCCGATCTCATCCAGAAAAAGAGTGGCGCCGTTGACCACTTCAAAGCGCCCCATCTGCCTGGCATAGGCGCCGGTAAAAGCGCCCTTCTCATGACCGAACAGCTCACTTTCGATCAGGTTTGCCGGCAGGGTGGCACAATTAATTTTTACCAGAGCGCGATCTTTGCGCGGGCTCAAGCTGTGAACGGCCCGGGCCACCAGTTCCTTGCCGGTCCCGGTCTCGCCGAGGACCAGAACGGTGGTATCGGTGGCGGCAATCTGTTCCACCTTGTAGAGAACGTAATTGATCTCGTCGCTTTGACCGATGATGTTCTCATAGTTGTACTCCAGCTTGATTTCTTCCTGCAGGTAGGCTCTTTCAGCTTCGAGGTTGTCTTTTAACCGCTTTACTTCGGCAAGGGCTGCCTTAAGATCCAGGTGGGCCTGCCGGCGCTCGGTGATGTTCTGGACCCACCCGGACATCCAGACCGCATCCCCCGCCGGCCCCCAGACCGCCTGGCCCCGTGCTAAAAACCACAGGTACGTGCCGGATTTGGCCTGCAGGCGGTATTCGACCTTGAAAGGAACACGGCCTTTGAGGTGGCGATCGATGGCCGCCCAGGTTTTCTCGACGTCCTCCGGGTGAAGCCGGCTGCGCAAGGCTTCCATGGTTGCGGGAAACTCCGCAAGTGAAAACCCCAGGATTTCCCGGAAACGATCCGAGTAAGAAACGGCGCCCGACTGGATGTTCCAGTCCCAGAGGCCGTCGGTGGAGCTTGCCAGTGCCAAAAGAGACCGCTCCTCGCTCTTGCGAAATTCCTCCTGCGCCCGGCCGTGCCTCATACGCTGGACGAGCAGGCCGATGACAAACAACGTCACGACGACACAGAAAAAGGCAAGGACGATGATGACCGTTGACAGAGCGTTCAAAACTATTCCCCAGCAGATTTTTTGTTTGAGTAATCCATATCACATACAGGCTGAAACCGCAATCAATCGGTGTGCGGCAGGAAAGCAGGCTGCGGGGAACGGGCGCGCTGGTGCAGTTCAAACCAAGTATGGTGAAATATGACCGGATAAAAAAATAGGTAGTGCCCATCCATAAATGAGATAGTTTTTGCAAGATCAAGGCGGGCGAGAATTTCAACCGGAAGAATACATTGACCGAGAGGAATTTTTTCCATTTTTTGATTCGCTCGCTGTTGCGGTTCAATTGTTGCTTTGTTGATAAAAAAACTGTGAACTGTGAACCGTGAACGGTTACAAAAATAGCTTGCAGAGTTCCGGCCGGAGAGGTAGTGTGAAAAGCTGTGAATTTTATGACAGACTTGAAACCTGACTCCATCTGGACCCGCACCTTTGTGCTGATCTGTTTATCCCAATTTTTCGGCTATGCTCAGCAATCCCTGCTCTCGCCGACCTTTCCGCTCTATGTGACCCAGTTAAACGGCACCCCTTTCGTCATTGGGATGGTCATCGCTTCCTTTGCCGTAACCAGCGTAATTTTCCGGCCCTTGATCGGCTTTTGGGCGGACCGCTGGAACGAAGCGGGAGTGCTGGTCGTCGGCCTGCTCCTGTTGAGCGCCGGTGTGCTTTTGTGCCTTATCCCCTCCATCGGGGCTTCCATGCTGGCAAACAGTTTGCGGGGCATCGGCTGGGCCGGCCTGAATACAGGAGGCTATTCCCTTCTGGCATTGAGTGCGCCCCTGGAGCGGCGGGGCGAAGCTGCAGGATATTACACCGGGATCCAGAGCAGTGTTACCATTTTTTTCCCGGCCATAGCCCTCTGGATTCTCCAAGCTTCCTGGGGCGGATACCGAACGGTGTTCCTGGTCGCAGTGGCGCTGGCCGCGATGGGTGCGGCCGCAGGCCGGCTTCTTGCCCGCTGCGTACCTGTCAGGACCTATGGCACCCAAACCTTCGTGCCGGGCGCCTGGTGGAAGGAGTTTTTCAACCTGATGGAGCGCGAGGTCAGGCTGCCCGCCGCATTGCTTTTCTGTCTGCAATTTTCCCTTCCGGCCGTCACCAGCTTCATTGTCCTTTATGCCAGGGAAATCGGCATCGTCAATATCGGTCCGTACTTTGTGGTTAACGGGCTGGTCAGCATTTTCGCACGTTCCCTGCTGGGCCGCCTTTCGGACAACATCGGCAGGGGCCGTTCCATCCTGGCCGGCTTCGCGCTCCAGAGCCTCGCATTTATTCTGCTGGCCGCCGTATCCAACCTGGCCGGGATTCTTATCTCGGGTGTGCTTTACATGCTCGGTTCGGCCATCGCCCACTCCGCCATCCTGGCGCTGGCCATGGAAAGGGCCAACCCCCAGCGACGCGGCAGGGCCCTGGCATCCTTCTCGCTGGCGTTCCCCCTGAGTAACGGCGTCGGGGCGCTATTGACCGGCAGTTCACTGGAGCTTGTGGGCTATGCCTGGACATTTTTATTTCTGGCGGGATGCGCCGCACTCGGCCTGGCACTCACGCTGGCCTGCCGGACAGGCTTGCAGCGTTAGGGATAACAGACCGGAAGGCTCACAGTTTCAATAATTTCATGGCGTTGCCCGAGTAAATCATCTCCTTGTCCGGCCTGCCGATGGTCATTTTCTCAACGGAAGTTATGGTGTTTCTTAAAATCCGGTCACCGAATTGGCCGTCATAGGGCATATCGGAACCAAAGAGCAGCTGTCGGGTGCCCAGCAGCGCGTGGCCGCACATCAATCCGGCCGTGCCGCCGCTCAAGGCGGTATCCGTGTAAAACATCTTGAAATACTCGATCAAGGGCTTTTCCAGCTTCCCGGCATATTTCATGTCGAAAATCGTGGCGGAGCTGTCGAAAGATTCGGTAATCCTCTCATCAAAAAACGGGGCCAGTGCGCCGCAGTGATGGATGACGATCTTGCTGCGGGGCCAGCGGTCAAAAATGCCGTCCAGAACCAGATAGGTCATTGCCGCCGTGGATTGGTACGGCCAGCCGAAAACATGATCCAGATAAAACGCCCGGTAATCGTCTCGCTCGATCGGCCGCATGGGGTGAATCCAGACCGGCAGGTCGTAGGCCGCCATTTTTTCAAAAATAGGCCCTGCATTGTTCAGACACAGCGGTGTTCCCTTCCACGGCGTAAACAGGAGAACCCCTTTGAGTCCCAGCTGTCCTATGGCACGATCCAGTTCGGCAAGCGCCGCATCCATGTCCGTTGTCGGCACCGAGGCAACGCCGGCCGCAAATCTGTCCGGGTGTTTTTCGACCAGCGCCGCCATTTCGTCATTGGCCCGTTTGGCAAAATCCACGGCATGGGCCGGATCATTAAGAATCAGGGAACCGGTGAGGGTAAAGGTTAAGACCTGCTTCATATCCGGGTAGCGGTCCAGGATGGCAAACCTTTTGGCCATATCGGAAAGCGTGGGCACCTGGTCAGTGGTGGCCGCGGCCCGGGGATCGACTTTGCCCAGTGCGATTTTATATTTCTGCGGCACGACGTGGGTAAAAATATCTATCATCATAGGAATTAACCTCCTCGGCACGATGGTCCGTGAACGTTTCAGCGGATCTTGTTCAGGGCCGCCAGCACCCGTTCCCTGGAAGCGGGCAGGTCCGTGATGCGCACGCCGACGGCGTTGTAGATGGCGTTGATGATGGCCGGCGTCACCGGGACCGTGGCGACCTCGGAAATGCCCTTGGCCCCCAGGGGCCCGTTGGGCTCAGGGTCCTCTACGACGATGCATTCGATTTCGGGCACATCTTTGATGGTTGGAATGCGGCATTGTCCCAGGCTGCGGGTCAGATGCATCCCTGCCTTGACCCGGTACTCTTCGGTAAGGGCATATCCCAGTCCCTGAAGGCAGCTTCCCTCCAGCTGCCCTTCAATCTTGGAAGGATTCAAAGCCACGCCGACATCGTGGGCGGCGATGATCTTCAGGACCTTTACCCGGCCGGTGGCCGTATCCACTTCGACCACCGCCACATGGGCGGTATAGGCATAGGAAGGATAATTTCGATAATCCTCAGGCTTGTCCCGGGACTTGTCCCCGTCCCACCACCCCCGGACGGCCGAGGGGTCCTTGACCAGGCCCTCTTCCGAAAAAGGGTAGGTCTTGGGCGCCAGATAGTCAAAATCAGATGAAATTGCCTCGCCTTCGCCGGCGGTAAAGCGTGCCAGATCCTTCAGGTTTACCAGCACCTTGCCGCCTTCTTTCACCCGGCCGCCGCTCAACTCCAGCTTGCCCGGATCCTGGTTGTATTGTTTGCCCACGTAGGCCAGGATCTTTTCCCGGAATTGGCCCGCGGCCCCCAGAACCGCGTTTCCACCGCAGAAGGTCTGCCGCTCCCCGACACCGCCCATGGCCCTGCGGGTCGCGTCGGTGTCTCCCGTGATCACCTTGACGGCATTGTAGCTCACCCCGATGGTGTCCGCGGCAATCTGCGCCATAGCCGTACGGTTGCCCTGGCCCATATCCACCGTGGACACCCTCACCAGGACATCTCCATCCCGGGTCAGTTCGATGTTGGCATTGGCATTGTCGAGGGCGCCCTTTCCGGCCCCGACATTCTTGTATCCGGCTGCTACGCCGATGCCTATCTTCTTGCCGCTCTTAAAGGGCGGCATGCGGTCGAGGGCGGCCTTGGCCTCTCTCAAGACCTGCTTCATGGGAGCGCTGGCCCGCAGGGTTTCACCGGTTACCGTCTCCTTTCCCACGTCGAGGGCATTTTTCAGCCGCAGCTCAAAGGGGTCCAGCCCCAGGCGCTCGCCCAGCATGTCCAGACACGACTCCATGGAAAAGGCGGCCTGATTGATGCCGAAACCCCGGAAAGCTCCCCCGTTGGCATTGTTGGTGTACATGGCCCAGCCCTCGATGCGCGCATTGGGAATCACATACGGCCCGCAGGAAAAAGTACAGGCCTGGTCGAGAACCATGGGGCTGGTGGTCATATACGGCCCGGCATCGGAAAGCAGGCGGGCGTCCACAGCGGTGATCGTGCCGTCTTTGCGCGCCCCCACCCTGTAATGGGTATAGTAGGCATGGCGCTTGTCTGACATGCGCAGAGATTCGGGGCGGGTCAGGGTTATCTTACACGGCCGGCCGGTCCGCATGGCCCCGATGGCGATCCAGATCTGGGTGGTAATATTCACCTTGCCGCCGAACCCTCCGCCGATGGGCGTGCAGATCATGCGCACCTTTTCCTCCGGAACGCCCAGCGAGGCTGCCACCAGCGCACGATTCTCAAAGGGAAACTGGGTCGGACTGTAGACGGTCACCCGGCCATCCGGTGAGGGCACGGCCACCCCGGCCTCCGGTTCGATGTAGGCGTGCTCCACGAAAGGCGTTGTAAAATGGCCCTCAACGACCGCGTCCGCCTGGCTGAAACCCTTTTCCAGATCCCCCACGTGCCTCAGGACGTAACGGCAGATGTTGCCTTGCGGGTGCAGTTTCGGCGAATCTTCTTCCAGCGCGCGCTGGGGGCTGTCCACCACCTCAAGCTGCTCATAGCCCACCTGGATGGCAGCCACGGCGGCTTCGGCCTGCGGGACGCTTTCGGCAAAAACCACGGCCACGGCATCGCCCAGGTAGCGCACCTTCTCACCGCACAAAACCACATGATTGGGCACGAAAACGCCGAAGCTGTTGCGTCCCGGCACGTCCTTGGCCGTGAGGACGCAGGCCACGCCGGGCATGGGCTCTGCCTGAGAAGTGTCCACCGACAGGATTTTAGCGTGGGGATATTGGGCCCAGAGAACCTTCCCGTAAAGCATTCCTTGCATAACGATATCATCGGCATAGGTCAGCTCGCCCCGGACCTTCTCGTAGGCCTCCATGTCGGGCAGAGAAACGCCCACCAGCCGCCCGGTGTAAACCGGCTCCGGTGCCGGCTGCTTGCTGCCCGCCAGCACCCGTGCGGCTTCCCGCACGGCTTCGATAATTTTCAGATAACCGCCGCAGCGGCACAGATTCAGGTGCAGGGCCTCTTTAATCTGGTCGTCAGAAGGGTCTGCATTGCTTTCCAGCAGCGCCACGCCGGAAATCACCATACCCGGAATGCAGAAGCCGCACTGAATGGCCCCGCGATCCACCAGTGCCTTCTGGAAGGGGTGCGGTGCGCCATCGGATGCAACCCCTTCGATGGTCTGAACCTTCTTGCCGGCAAGGGTTCCCATTTTCGTCAGGCAGCTGCGGGCGGGCCGGCCGTCCACAAGAACCATGCAGGCCCCGCATTGTCCCTCACTGCACCCGTTTTTGGTCCCGGTAAGATTTAGATGATCGCGTAGAAACCGAAGCAAGCTCAGCTTGCCGGGTACATTGGCACTTACGGTGTCGCCGTTTACATAAAAGTCCACGCTTGCCTCCCTGTAGTGGGTAAATATCCTGGCCCTGAGGACCAGGCTTTGGTTATCCCCGGAGGGGATTTGCTTGGTTGGAAGTTCATTGTATTATTGAAATCACAAATATCAAATTACAAATACCAAACAATTTCCAATGACCAAAATTGGAAAATCCAAACGATGTCTCGCCATGGAAGGTTTGGGTCATTGAATATTGGAATTTGAGATTTACTTGTAATTTGGTGCTTGGAATTTGTAAT
>JAUYIZ010000180.1 GCA_030688615.1 Desulfobacterales bacterium
CGGCTACATACACGTCAATCCTTGCTATCACGGAATGGGAGCAAGCCTGGAACAGCCGATAGGCAGCTATCCAGGCCAGCCCCTGTACAAACTGGATGCTTCTCTGATGATAGAGGCGGGGATGGTCATCGAGTTTGAACCCCATGTTGTTCGGGCGGATAGAAAAAGGGGCATGTCCATGGGCAGTCCTGTTCTGGTGACGGAATCAGGATGCAGGCTACTTAGCAAGTCATGGAAGCCAGAACTTATACTCACTTAGAAAATACAGCCCTAAACACATGACCCCGGATGCCGCGGTGGTGAGTACGATTTTATTCCAACATAGAAAACCTGGCCCTCAAGGCCAGGATATTTATTCGAGGGCTTTTTTCAGGCCGCCTGGCCTTTCGATGCCGCAAGGACGGATTCGACGATTTTCACACCCCCGGTGCAGCGGCACAGATTCCCGCTTATTGCTTTTCTGACATCAATTTCTGCAGGAGATGGGTTCCGGTCCAGCAAGGCCTTCGCTGACATCATCCACCCCGGGGTGCAGAATCCGCATTGGATCGCTCCATACTGCACCGCCGCTTTTTGCAACGGGTGCAGCTGCCCATTCTGCGCCAATCCTTCAATTGTCAGGATCGGCTTGTTCTGAGCCCTGATCGACAAAGTAAGGCAGCTTAGCGCGGGCTTCCCGTCTATCAGGACCGTGCACGCACCGCAGGCCCCCGTGTCACAGCCTTTCTTGGAACCGGTCAGTCCCAGCTGCTCCCTGAGGGTATCCAGCAACGTCTGGTTTTCCGATACCGTCACTTCATGCATCTGGCCATTTACATTTAGTGTTATTTTCGTTTTCAAGGCTACTTTCCTTTCCGCTGCGCGGCTTGCAAAGCCTGGTTGATCGCTTTGGCTAAGTATATCTTCACCATCTTTTTCCTGTACGATGGCGGCAACCCGGACAAATTGTCCACTGGATGCGCTTGATTGTGCGCCGCCTCCAATACCTCCGCTATTGCTGCCTCGTTGAGTTTCCCGCCTTTCAGCATCAGGGCCTCTTCTATCAAAATCGGTTTTCTCTCCACCGCCGTTAAAGCTATCCGGGCATCCTCACAGGTGCTGCGCTTCCCATTTAACCGCAGGTTCACCGCTACCCCCAGCAGCGGGAAATTTATGGCCTGTCGCCTTCTCAACTTTAGGTAAGCTCCCCCGGATCCACCCGCCGGCAGCGGAATTGTTATCTCTGTTATGAACTGACCAGCCTTCAAAGTCGTGGGATTTTCGCCATCTCCGGAATAAAGCTCCTGCAAAGGCATCGTTTTCTCCCCGGCCGGTTCCGCCACCTTTATCTTTGCCCCTAACGCCAGCAGTGCGGGCGCCGTGTCCCCGCAATAGGTCGCCCAGCATGTCTTGCTGCCCCTGACCGTATAGCACGTCCGGCCTCCCAGTTTCCAGCAGGCTTCCCTGCCCGCATGCCACCAGGGGGACTGATTGTAATAATAACAACGATTATCCAGGCACAGGTTGCCGGCCACCGTGCCCATGTACTGCACCTGCGGCGTACCTACCGATTCGGCCGCCTGGACCAGCATGGGGTAGTTTTCCCTGACCGTCGCAATTTCTATCAGGTCCCGCAAGGTGGCCATGGCCCCGATTGTCAATCCTTCGGGTTCAGAGAAAGTGACCCGGTCCATCCTGGGTATGGCTTTCAAGTCTATTAAAAATTCCCGGTTCTTCAGCCGGTTCTTCAGGTTTACCAGCAGATCGCTTCCGCCCGCTAGGGCTATCGCCCTGTCCCCATATTCTTTCAACAGGGATGACGCCTCTTTTACGCTCTTGGGAGCTATGTACTTGAATTTGGGAAGCTTCATGCGTTTTCTCCTTGGCTTTCGAGTGCTTTCAGGATTTTATCCGGTGTGAAGGGGAGGTCTTTAAGCCTGATGCCGACGGCGTTGTAAACAGCATTGGCTACGGCCGGAAAAAGCGGTGGCCGGGCGCACTCTCCCGCCTGTTTCGCCCCGAAGGGGCCCAGCGGGTCGACGGTTTCCACATCAACCAGTTTCAGCTCCGGCGCATCAAGGGCTATGGGAATGACGTATTCCATCAGGGAAGGGTTGACCACCTGGCCATCTTTAAGCAAAGTTTCCTCAAAGAGAATGTCTCCCTGCCCCATAATCACCTGGCCGTCTATCTGGCCCTCCGTGGTCAGGGGGTTGATGGAAAAACCGCCGTCATGAGCGATTATCACCTTTAACAATCTGACTGAGCCGGTCTCTCTGTCCACCTCGACCTCCGCTACAGCGGCGGTGAAAACATAAGCATCGGTATACCCCGAACCGAGCTCAGGTCCTGCCTTTCGGTATCCCTTTCCCAAAAGGACGCCTCCCTCTTTTTGGCAGATGCTGAGCACATCGGAAAAAGATGCAAGACTCTCACTGCTCCCCTTTACATAAATTGCCTTATTCCGGGTCTCCAGATCCTCATACCTGGCCTCGAAGGCCTTGGAGGCTTCTTCCAGAAGCTGTTTTTTCGCATCGGCCGCCGCCAGCCTGACAGCTTCTCCCGTCACAAAAACCCCCCCCATGAGAAAGTTGCCCAGGTCCGCCGGGCAAAGCTCTGAGTCCGCTGAGACCAGAACGATATCTGCCAGAGATAGTCCCATCTCCTCCGCCGCTATCTGGCACATGACGGTATCGGATCCCTGGCCTGTCTCCACGGCGCCGGTGAAAAGGGTTGCCGAGCCGTCAGAATTCATCCGCACGATGGCGGAGCTTCCATGGGGATAGACATTGACGCCGCTTTGCGCTGCGGACACGCCGAGGCCCATGCCCCGATTGTCCTTTTTGCTGTGTGCCTTTCCCCAGCCTGCCTCCCGGGTCGCTTTTTCTATGCACTCCCTGAGACCGCAGCTTGCCAGCCTGTCCCCGCTGGGAATGATATCACCGCTTTTTCTGACATTTTTTAGCCGCAGCTTTATGGCATCCACTCCCAGACCTTCCGCGATCATATCCAGCTGTGATTCGATGGCAAATACCACCTGAGCGGTTCCGTGGCCTCTTTTAGGGCCGCAAGGCGTCTTGTTGGTATAAACGGACACACCCTCCACCTTTACATGGGGGATGCTATAGACGGGAATACTCTTACTGTATGCCAGGCGCAGTGCAATCAACGAACTGCCGCGGTACGCACCGGCGTCATTGATAATCTTCATATGCTGGGCAACCAAAGTCCCGTCTTTTTTTGCGCCGGTCTTCAAATCTATGGTCATACGCTGGTCTCCCGAGGTGGCCAGGAAGACCTCTTCACGGGATAAAGCGATCCTGACAGGCTTGCCCGTAAGCCGGGAAAGGAAAGCCGCAAGGAATTCATAGGAGTGTAGAAATATCTTCCCCCCAAAAGCGCCTCCGACATAAGCTTTCAGGATCCTCACCTTGTTCAGCGGCATCCCCATGGTGGCAGCCAGCCATTGCCGCTTCGTCTCAACTCCCATGTGGGACAGCCACATCTGAAGGTTTCCGGACGAATCAAAGTTTGCCAGGGCGACATGGGGCTCCATGGCACAGTGAGCAGTCGCCGGAATGATAAATCTGTCCTCTTGAATATAGTCTGACTCCTTGAACCCTTTCTCAATATCGCCATGTTCCCGGCTGAAAGTGGCACAGATATTGTTCGTCACTTTATAAGGTGCCGGTTTCCTGCCCAATCCGGCCACATCCCACACGATTTCAGGAGCGGGGATGGTCCCCGCATGCACCTGAGGGGCGCCGTCTTTTTGAGCTTCTTGAGCATCAAAAACAACCGGGAGAATCTCATATTCGACCTTGATTAAATCCAGTGCCTCTTCAGCCGCTGCTTCATCAACGGCCGCCACGGCTGCCACCTCATCTCCCTGGTAGTGGACTTTGCCGATTGAGAGAGGATACCAGTCGGGTGGGAGGCCGTCGGACATTCCAAATCTTACTCCTGCCGTATCTTTTCCGGTAAGGACCGCCTCCACCCCCGGCAGTTTTTGCGCCCGGCTGGTGTCTATGTTGACAATCCTGGCATGGTGATGAGGGCTTCTCAGTATTTTTCCGTAAAGCATCCGGGGCAGGGCAAGGTCTTCGGTGAACTTTGCCTGGCCTGTTGCCTTCACGACGGCATCTACCCGCGGCAAGGGGTGGCCGACCACGGAATATTTCATTTTCCCGGCTGTTTGAGACTTTTCTTCCATTATCCTTGTCCTCTTTTGAAATTAGTGTCCCTTTCGGGGAGGGTTGAAACCCCTCGCCTGCAGGCGAAGAAAGTTTTACGTTGTCGCGGAGCGACTTGTCATTCCGGCCCTGGAGCCGGTATGTATTAAAGCTTTAGCGCAATCTTGAGAATGGGGCGCGCTGGACCTCTGGATTCCGGATCAAGTCCGACCCCTATCGGTCAGAGCGAGGCCGGCTTTGAAATTTGTTGATTTCAATCAATCCATGGTTGAACCTCTCATCTTATAGACGGGAGTGGTTCAGTTCCAAGTTTATTAGGGACTTCTGGGGAAAAGCGCAATAAAAATTTTGCCGGCACCAAGATATAGAAATAGGGCGGCATCAGGGTTCAAAACGCTGCCATCCAACCATACGGCTAATGAGCGGTTCCATGGAAAATTGAACCGCAACAGCAAGCGCACTCCCCGCAGCTTGCTGCAGGGTCTTCAATTTTATGGAAAGGATTGACACGATATTGTCCTTTTAGGCAACCTATGATACTGAAATGATAAATTCACCATCTGCACTATCCGGGTGCTTCAGTTCCAAGGATATACAAAGGGGGCGATTCGATGCAGGAAAGGGAAGGGGCAAAAAAGTTACCGGATTTAGAAAATAGCTGCTGCTTCGGATGCGGGCCCTCCAACGAACACGGCCTGAAGATGCAGTTTTATAGTGACGGTACCTCTGTCTTTTCCTGGTTCACAGCACCCGAACACTATTGTGGCTGGAAAAATCTGGTACATGGAGGCGTAATTTCCACCCTGCTTGATGAAGTCATGGGTAGAGCTATGTTCTATCTGCTCCGGAATTTGGGAATGACACGCAATATTTTCATAGATTTTCTTCAGCCGGTCTTTATTGGAAGGGAGATCAAGGTTCAGG
>JAUYIZ010000198.1 GCA_030688615.1 Desulfobacterales bacterium
AACCGACGGATATTACCTGCATGACGAAATGAACCTTACCGACACCCTGGCGATTTCCGGTGGGTACCGGCATGATCAGGCAAGGTTCCGGTTCCGCCCCAGCGCCCCGGAGCGCATCAGCATGGAGCAGGATCTGTTTACAGCCGGGGTCAATTATAATTTTTTAAAAAATTCCCATGTCTATGTCAGTTTTTCCAAAAGCTTCCGGTATCCGGTCCTGGATGAGCTGTTCAACTTTTTTACCAATACCATCAACACCGGCCTTTTGCCGCAACAGTCCGACAATTACGAAGCCGGCATCCGCCACTTTTTCACCGACGATCTGTCTGCGGGCATCAACCTGTTTCAGGTCGATACCGCCCAGGAAATCTTTTTCAACCCGGCGAACTTCGCCAATGAAAATCAGCCCGGCAAAACCCGCCGCAACGGCGTGGAGGTCTACGCTGCCAAAAAGTTTGACCGCGTATCCCTTCGCGGAAGCTACACCTATACCGATTCCAAAATAAAAGACGGACTGTATGCCGGCAAGGAAGTGCCGGATGTCCCCCAACACCAGGTTTCAGGGGAGATACAGTTTTATGTCGGGGGAGGCGTCACGGCGGCCCTCAATGGGACCTATATCGGAGAGCGTCCCTTTATCAGTGACTTTTCCAACGCCTTCGGCCCCCAGGATGATTACCTGATTTTAAATGCCAAGGTAAAGTATCGGCGGAACCGTTACACGGCCTTTCTGGACATCAATAACCTCACCAACGAAGCGTACTCGGAATACGGCGCCCTGGGGGGGTTCCCGGTGGAGCAGGCCTTTTTCCCGTCCCCGGAGATCAATTTTATTTTAGGAGTATCGGCTGATTTTTAAACCACCGCTGCGGGTCAATCGCCCCGCCGGTATCCTGTTGACCCGAAACAGGGATAATGGATTTCTGAACGAATAAAGGACTACCCGTGGCTATATATTCGGATAAAACGGGCCCGAAAATTCTATTTATTACTGGCGGCGCCCGGAGCGGGAAGAGTTCTTTTGCCCTTCAGGAGGCTTCGAAAATCAGCGGCAAAAAACTGTTTATAGCAACCGCAGAACCATTGGATGCGGAAATGAAAGAGCGGATTGATAAGCATCGAAAAGAACGCAGGGGAGACTGGGATACAGTTGAACAACCATTGGAAATTCACGACACCTTGATGACTTCAGGTCCGCCTTACTGCGCTATCCTTATTGATTGCCTTACCCTTTGGTTATCCAATGTCATGGGAGGACATGAAGAAAGCCCAGATATGCAAGCACGGCTTGAAGAGGCGATTAACATATTTGTCAAAGGGTTGGAAGAAATAAAATATTCCGACAGCCTGTTCCATGATGTATCCTGCATTTTTATTATTTCGAATGAGGTGGGTATGGGAATTGTCCCTGACAACAGGCTGGCACGGATTTTCAGGGACATGGCCGGACGACTCAATCAGAAGGTTGCGAAGATTGCCGATGAGGTTTACCTTGTTGTAAGTGGAATACCGCTCCGGTTAAAAGGGTAAAAACAGGAGTCGGTGAAGGAGCCTTTGGGGTCTTATAAGGAGCTTAACTTTATGAACATAAAGGAATTGATTGGAAACATTCAGCCCGTGAGAACCGAACTGTATGACGTTGCACAGCAAAGGCTGGACAACCTGACAAAACCGCCGGGCAGTCTCGGACGACTTGAGGAGTTTGCGATAAGATTGGTCGCTATCTATGAAACAGAAATGCCGGAGATTCCAAAGAAGGTTGTCTTCACTTTCGCCGGTGATCACGGTGTTGCCGAAGAAGGTGTCAGTGCATTTCCCCAAGAGGTGACACCTCAGATGGTCTTAAATTTCATCAAGGGCGGAGCGGCGATTAATGTACTGGCACGGCATGCGGGAGCTGATGTTATCGTGGTAGATATTGGCGTAAACTTTGACTTTGGCGACCTAAAAGGACTGGTCAACAAGAAGGTTGTTTTCGGTACCCGGAACATTGCTAAAGGGCCCGCGATGACTCGGGACGAGGCCATCCGGTGTATTGAGGTCGGGAGGGATCTTGCACATGAATATGCCGACAAGGGCTACAGACTTTTTGCAACCGGTGAAATGGGCATCGCAAATACGACACCCTCATCGGCAATTGTTTCGGTGATAACCGGAAAATCTGTATCAGAGGTTACCGGGAAGGGAACCGGCATAGGAGATAATGCACTGAAGAATAAAGTGCGGGTCATCGAGAAAGCTATTTCTGTAAACCGCCCCGATCCGCGGGACGGACTGGACGTGTTGGCAAAGGTGGGGGGGAGCGAAATAGGCGGTATGGCCGGTCTTTGTCTCGGTGCAGCGGAGAAAGGAATTCCCGTGGTTATCGACGGGTTCATTTCGACGGCCGGCGCACTGATTGCGTACACGCTGAATCCGGATGTTGCCGATTATTTCTTTGCCGCGCACCATTCGGTGGAGCCGGGGCATAAGGCAATGATAGAGCATATGGGACTGCGGCCGATCCTTGATCTTGAACTTCGTCTGGGAGAGGGAACAGGGGCTGCCTTGGCCATGATGATGATTGATGCAGGGCTCAAGGTCTACTTGGAGATGGCAACTTTCGGAGAGGCCGGCGTTTCAGACAAGCGTGAATGAAGCTTTCCGTCATTGGCGTAAGGTATAAAATCGGATAAGAGCGTTACCCAATGTTGACGAGACTATATTTAGCGGTTCAGTTCCTTACGATTTTGCCTTTACCGGCAAAGTCTTCCCCCCCGGCGGAAAGAGATGTGGGAAAGAGTAGTATGTATTTCCCACTTGTTGGCCTGCTTCAGGGATTTCTGCTTTTATTGGTCTTCACGGTCTTTATCCGGATATTACCGAATGAAATCGTTGCTGCCTTGGTCATCGCTGCACTTGTGATCTGCAATGGAGGGCTTCATTTCGATGGTCTGTCCGACACTTTTGATGCACTGGCAGCACGAAAGAGTATGGAAAAAAAGCTGGCCATCATGAAAGACAGTACCACCGGTCCGATTGGCGTTATTTCTACAGTTTTAGTGCTCCTCTTGAAATATCTTGCGTATAAAAACGCGCTTACTCTGGCTCATATGGCGGCTTTTGTGCCACTGATCCTTTCTCCGGTCATCGCCCGATGGAGTATGGTCCCTGCACTTTTTCATGGAAAGAGCGCCAGAGATGATGGTTTGGGAAAAGTATTTTTGGAACATACGAAAACTTTGGAGATGATTGGCTCAACAACGCTTGTCCTGTGTGTTACG
>JAUYIZ010000140.1 GCA_030688615.1 Desulfobacterales bacterium
GTTTCTCAGACGAGGCTTAAGGTTACAACTCTTGCATATTGCGCCTGACACCTGAAACCTGACACCAAATAGCCGTGACATAAAAACGGACCGGAAACAGCCATGAAAATCTCAGCAACCAACAGTCTTGATTTACACCCTATGGCAGGTACAGGGAATGCGCCCGCTGCTGCGAATCTATTTTAAGATTCGCTCGCTGTTGCGGTTCAAAATCCCCCGAACTTATTGAGAAGACGCTTTTCTGGCGCTGAGGCTGACGTCGGCTTGCCTTTTGGCATCGGTGGCTGCCTCGGTAAAACTGCCCGGGGGCGCCAGGTTTTCAGGGGAAGTGTCGATCATCACGTCCAGCAGGGCGGGCTTGCCCGAATCCAGGGCCCGGTAAACGGCCGGAATGATCTGGCCGGGGTCCACCACCCTTTCGCCGTAGGCGCCGAACACCCTGGCCACATCGGCCAGATTGGGCACGTTGATGTTTGTGCCGATAAAACGGCTCCCGAAGCGCTTGATCTGGCTGTAGTGGATGTTGCCGAAAAGGTTGTTATGGCAGACCACGCACAGCACCGGGATATTGTAAGTCACCGCCGTCTGCAGCTCCTGCAGGCTCATCATAGCGGCGCCGTCGCCCATGATACAGACCACTCTTTTGTCGGGCAGGGCCAATTGCGCCCCCAGCGCTTCGCAGTACTCGGCGCCCATGGGCCCCCAGCCGCCGATCTGGGTGGTATGCACGGTGGCCGGGTAGGCGTACTCAAACCACTGGTGGGTGCTGCCCGACGTGCCCGATACCAGGGCGTCCTTGGGCAGCGCCTGGTGAAGATCGTGCATCAGCCGACCCCTCTGTATGGGGGTTTTATCCGAGTGCATCAGGTGGCTGATCTCCTCCTGCCACTGCTTTTTCCTCTGCAGTAGTTTTTTCACGCGCCCGGATTCGCCATAGGGCGCCCGGACCGTTTTTATCTGCCTGAGCTCTTTTAATATCTGCTCGAGCACACTGCGGGCATCCCCCATGATTCCCACGTCCACCGGGTAGATTTTTCCGATTTCCGCCGGGTCCAGGTCGATATGGATCATCTTGCCCCCCCGGGGTATGACCCGGTAGCCGAAACGGTCCACCGTAAATTCTTCAAAAGTGGTGCCCACCGCCAGGACGAGGTCCGATTCCTGGAAGGTATCTATAGTATAGGCAGCGCCGCCGTGGCTGATAACCCCCAGGGCCAAAGGATGCGTTTCCGGGATGATCCCCTTGTTGCCCCGGGAAGCCCCCACCGGCATGGCCAGCAGCTCGGCGATCTGAAGCAGGACATCCTGGGCGTCGGCCCAGGCCAGCCCGCCGCCCACCAGGGCCACCGGATTCCTGGCGCCGGCCAGCAGCTCGGCCGCTTTTGAGATTTCCCGGGGGTTTCCACATGGGAGGCATTGAATCCTGGAGCGCTCCGGCGGGTCGAATTGCACGCAGGCTTTTTCTTTGGTAATCTGGCGCGGGATGCCCAGATACACCGGCCCCCTACGCCCGGTGGCGGCCAGGCGGAAAGCCGTCTGCAGGCTTTCGGGGATCCGGTCGGCCCGTTCCACCCGGCGGGCCAGCTTGGTCACCGGCTTGAAGAGGACCGAGCCTTCGATATTATGGAAAAGCGAGGTTTCCAGCCCGTGGAAAAGGTCTCCCTCTTCGGCGGCGATGAGCAGGCTGGGAATGGCGTTGTAATACGCCAGGGCAACGCCGGTCATGGCGTTGGTGGCCCCCGGCCCCCGGGTGACCATGCAGACCCCGGTCCGGCGGGCGGCCCGCGCGTAGCCGTTGGTCATGAACATGGCAAACTGTTCGTTCTGACTTTGCACGAAACGGATCTGGGGCGTCCGATAGACGACGTCCAGAATGGGAAGCAGCGGGCTTCCCGTGATGCCGAACAGATGGGTGACGCCTTCCACCAGTAATCCTTCCACCAGAATTTCCGCACCTGTTTTTTCCATAGCTCCCCCCTGTTGTTATTCCCCGGTTTTATTTTTTCTTTTTGGCTGTACTCCGGACGACCGGCATCCCCATGGCCTGGAGCAGCTCGGCGAGGACAAAATCCGAACGTTCAACATCATCCCAGGAACCATAGACAAGTTGTTTGCCCTTGAGAAGTTCTTTGATTTCGTTGCCCTCAAAGGCCGGATGCCCGCTGAAATCTATCCGGTCGAGAAGATTCTGGGCTTCCTGCGTAGCGGTCCAGACCATAAACAGTACAGCCGCGTTGGGATGTTTGGCCTTGTCGGGAACAAAGATGAAATCTCCAATACCGATCGGCACTGGCTCGGGGAACACGATGCCGATGGATTTGGACCCGGCAAAAACCTGAAGGGCTCTGGTTTGGGCCCGGGGCGCCCCGCAGATCAGATGGTAGGCGCCGGAGGTGAGCTTGGCGGCTGCACTGGTGCGGCTGGATTCCACAATCGGTTTAATGGCGGCGGCACGTCGGGCGTAATCAAGCGTTTTTTCAGGCCCCCAAACATTGCTCACGTAGAGCGGTTCCAGGTGCAGCGGCAGATTATCCGTGGCGATCTTGCCTTTCCATTTGGGGTCGGTACAGGTTTCCCATGTGAAACCCGCGGCAACCTCATCCGGGACGAGGTCCCGGTTGTAAGCAATCCCGAAAAGCGCCGTCCTCAGGGTCATGCCGATATTTTTGGGGTGAATTAAAAATTGGGGGACACCTACATTCCCCCACTCTACGGCACGGGGCAGCCTGGCCTCGACCAGCGTGCGAACCATGGTGGCGCTGGCCGTGGCGACGTCAAAGTTAAAAACGCCCGCAGTCATTTCGGTGATCACCCTTTCCCGCTCCCGCCCCCCGCCGATGCGTTTAAAGTTCACCTTGAGAAACGGGTAGCGTTTTTGAAAGGCCGCCATGTACAATTGCCCGGCAGGCTTGCCGTGAATCTTGTCGCGCACCGTAATCCCGATGGTCACCGATCCTTCTTTTCTGGCGCCTGCGATGTAAGGATCGAGGGGGTCTGCCTGCAGGGCCGGCGCCGGATTTGAGAGGATTGCGCTGCAGACAATAATGGAAAACCACAGCCTTGTCATTGCTTTCATGGAAACCTCCTTTGGGATTGAAAGTTTTTATGAAGCCAGCCATTTGCGGATGGCCGGCACCGTCTCTTTTTCCCAGCCCCCGGAAAGCCGCAGACGGATAAACTCCCGGTAGAGACGGTCCAGGAGCGTAAAAACCTTTTCATAGAGGAAAATTTTTTCCAGCACGGCCCCTTCCACGTCCTCCCTGATTTCAATGGCCCCGGTGGGCGGTGTTTTCAGCCCGGACACGTTGAAGCTTTCCCCCTTGAGAGAAAACCGCCACTCGTGGCTGCCGGATTTATAGATCAGC
Source organism: Desulfobacterales bacterium (assembly GCA_030688615.1). GTDB lineage: Bacteria > Desulfobacterota > Desulfobacteria > Desulfobacterales > JAUYIZ01 > JAUYIZ01. The sequence goes on from JAUYIZ010000140.1 coordinate 3,366, forward strand.
TTGAGTTCGCTGACAACCGATCCCTTTCTCAAGGACAGCACCGCTTCTTCCAGGTCGGCCTGATCGGCTTTGATGGTGATGCGCTCAACTTTGCCGCTGCGGTTGTTTTCCAGCACCATGCGGCTGCCAACCTCAAGGGACAGCAGTTCATTGTCGGCGCGGGCGAGTGCTTCCGGCTGATTTTCCATGACAAACCACAGCCAGGTGAGAAATTCATGGCCGATAAACTTGTAGCGGTTGTAGGAAACGGCAACATCCAGCATGGGCTACTCCGAAAAATTCGTGGGACTGAGCGTTATCAGCCGGTCCCGGTCCGGGTCTGAAAGATCCGCGGCAAGGTCGGCCAGGGTAAACGGGAACAGGCGGATCAATCTGAGATTGAAAGATTTGAAAAACAGGTTTTCCAGGGCTTCATTGGCCCGTTTGAGGTTGCTGAAAAACCAGAGCCGGGATTGCTCGGGGTGCCAGATGACATCGTAACTGTTGGGCGTGGCCGGTATCCGGCGGACCAGAAGATCGGTCACCTGTTCTTTAATGGCATTTTTTTCGCTGCGGGACAAGTACTGCCGGCCGTTTTTTTTCAACCGGCCCGCCATTTCCACGGCACAGTCCTTCCGCACGATCTTGGCAGGGATGGATTTTTTGTCCACCCGCAGGGAAAATACCAGAAAGGGCCCGATGACAAAGGAAGACCCTTCAAAATCCGGCAGATACGGGTTCTCAAAGGACGTCCAGCCCTCGCTGACCTCCCACTGGTCCTCGTCCATCTCCCGGATGACATATCGGCCAAGCCCTTGGAAAACGGCTTCCAGGACCGGTTTTTCCAGGGCGCCGGACACCCTGTAGCGCGTGACGGACGTCGAAGCGGACAATATGCCCATGGGTATTTCTCCTTGAATGGTACAGTAAAATAGAAACCTGCCGGTCGATCCAATAATAAAGCACATCCGGACAAATAAAGAAAGCACAAAAGCAAAGCGCTTGCCAATCAAAATTTTCCCCGGACCGTCATTCCGGGCTTGACTTGCAGCGCTTCTTTTTACATACTTACTTTTACGAAAGCGAGGGGCGCATGAAAGCCAAAGGTTTTGTCCTCATCATGATGCTTTTTATGATGCTGCTGATTGCCGTGACCGCAACATCCCTGAACCGGCGCGCGGGCCTGCAGGCCCGGATGGCGGCCAACCAGACCCGGGCCGTCCAGACCAATTTCGACCAGCTGGCCGTCATGGAGCAGGCCGCATGGGAGCTGACCAAAAACCCGCTCTGGCACACCACCGCGGCCAGCAAGGATTACACCTACAACGGGACCCTTTATACCCGCACGGCCGCCTTTTCCACCGTGTCCGGTTCCACCGACGCGGTGACCGTGTCGGTCACCCGGCCCGGCGCGGCCGCGGCCCTGAAAATCTCCCTAAGATACTACATGGCCACGCCCATCAACGTTCAGAAACCCAGGCAGGTCCGCCCGGACAGCTCGAATAATATCTACTTTGCCGACAGCGACAACCACTCCATCTGGAGAATCGACGCCGTCAGCGGCGCCATCACCCGCGTGGCCGGCAACGGGGCCAGCGGATCCGGCGGCGACGGCGGGCCGGCAACCCAGGCGCAGCTGACCTTTCCCATGGGGGTCTGCATCGGCCCGGCCGGGCACATTTACATCGCCGATTCCTTCAATCACCGCATCCGCAAAGTGGATGCGGTCACCGGCATGATCAGCACCGTGGCCGGCACGGGCAGCTCCGGGTCCTCCGGCGACAACGGCCCGGCCACCAGCGCCCGGCTGGACAGGCCCTACGATGTCTATGCGGACGCGGCCGGCAACCTCTTCATCGCGGACCGGGAGAATCACCGCATCCGCAAGGTGGCGGCCGGCAGCGGCACCATCACCACCGTGGCCGGCACCAGCAGCGGGGATTCCGGCGACGGCGGACCGGCCGTCAGCGCCAAGCTCACCCACCCCCAGGGCGTCTTCGTGGACGCTGCCAACAACATCTACGTGGCCGACACCGACAACAGCAGGATCCGCAAGTTCACCGTGGGCGGCAACATCAGCACCGTGGCTGGCACGGGCGGCGGCGGCTACAACGGCGACGGCATTGCGGCCACCAGCGCTCAAGTCAACAAACCCGAAGGCGTTTTCAAGGACAGCGGCGGCAACATCTACGTCGCCGACACCGAGAACAACCGCATCCGCAAGTTTACCGAAGGCGGCAACATCAGCACCTTTGCGGGCACCGGAACTGCCGGCTATACCGGCGACGGCGGCCCGGCAGCCAGCGCCATGATGGATCATCCCGAGGGGGTCGGCGTCAAGAGCACCGGCCAGGTCATCCTGGCCGACACCCTGAACCTGGTCCTCCGGCAGGTGGCCGGCGGAAATATATCCACCCTTTCGGCCACCCCCGGCCTGGGGCTCAACCAGGCCGAGGAGATCTCCATGGACCCGAGCGGCAACGTCTATATTGCTGACTCGGCCAACCACCGCATCCGCAAACTGGACACCGGCAATGTCATGACCACTGCGGCCGGCACGGGAGCACAGGGCCGGGCGGGCGATAGTGGTTCCGCCGTCCTGGCAACCCTTGACACCCCAAGCGGGGTCGCGGCGGACGGCGCCGGAAATTTCTTCATTGCCGACACCAACAACTGCCGCATCCGGAAGGTTACGGTTGCCACTGGCGTCATCGACCGGGTGGCGGGCAAGGGCGGCTCTCCAAGCTGTACTTACAGCGGCGACGGCGGCAATGCGAATGTGGCGGAATTAAATGGACCCGAAGGGGTCTTTGCGGCCGCCTCCGGAATTATCTACATTGCCGATACCCTGAATCACCGCATCCGGGCATTTACCGTGGGCGGCCTCATGAGCACCGTGGCCGGCACCGGCAGCTCCGGGTCTTCCGGCGACGGCGGCCCGGCCACGGCGGCACGGCTCGACGCCCCCGAGGCCGTATTTGCGGATGCGGCCAACAACATTTTCATCGCCGACACCAACAACCACAAAATCCGCAAGGTCACGGCCGCCACCGGCATCATCAGCACCGTGGCCGGCACGGGCGCCGCCGGGTCATCCGGGGACGGGGGGCTGGCCACGGCGGCAAAACTGAACCGGCCCCGGGCGGTTTTTGCGGACGCGGCCGGCAACCTGTTCATCGCGGACGCCAGCAACAACAAAGTCCGGGTGGTCAGCGCCGGCAACAACTTCATCTACACCCTGGCGGGAACCGGGTCCGGCGGATTTGACGGGGACAACCTGCCGGCGGCCGCCTCCCGGCTGAACCGGCCTTACGGGGTGACCATGGCTGCCGCCCGGGGCGGCATGAAAATCTATATCGGCGACCGGGACAACAACCGCATCCGGACCCTGGAATTAAAAATCGAACCGCAGCTCAACTGATATCCATTTCCGCCCAAAACCCTGACGGGTTCAGACATTACTATATTGTAATCCAGATTACACGATTTCCTTCCCGATTACCAATCCTACGATCATTTCGCATTAAAATCCAAAGTCAAAGACAAAAATATCCTGCCGTTAATTATTATAACTACTTGATTATTAAATAAATAATCAAACCGCCCTCCCCGGCTCCGCCCGCCTTGCGCCCCATTGGCACGCCCCTTGCTCATACCTATGTCCAGACAGAGAAGGATAAAGCCAAACTCACCGCAAGGTGAGGACGGAAAGCCACGAATCCCCCCAGGGGAAAGCCGGGTTGCCACGCATCTGATCGACAATGGCAGCCCGGCTTTTTCCTTTTGAAGGCATCTGGTTTCCGATGCCGGCGGGAAAGGTCCGGCCACCGGAAGGGAAGCTCCGAAAGAATTTCAACGCAAAAAAATCAAGGCTGCCCGAACGGTGAATGAAAATTCAAACAGGAGGGACAAAAAATGAAAAAACTTGCCGTATTTTTAACGACGCTCTTGGCTGCGGCACTGGTGGCGGGGTCTGCGGCGCTGGCCGCCTTCATAGATTTTGAAACCGTGCCCGGCGGCTGGCCATCGGATAAGCTGGCGATCACCGGCCAGTATGAAGCCACCCATGGGGTGACTTTCAGCCTGAGTAACAGGGGGGGAAACCCCTATCTTGAAAAAACAGGCGACGCGGATTCGGGAACAGGTTTTTTAAATGACGCGCTCAGCCAGTATGACGTTGCCGCGCCGGGGTATGAACCCCTGCTGGGAGACTATTTTTTGCGCCTTGGAACCGGGGGGCTTTTGTCGGTGCCCGTGCCCAGGCTCATCATCGGCTACACCGACCCGGTGAGCGGCGCATCCGCCCAGATCTGGGATATTGACGGCCATTCAAACGGCACCGAACAGTGGCGGGTGCAAACTTTCGATTCCTCCGATATATTGACCGGCGACATTTACAGCCCTGCCGGTACGACCCATGGCGCCGGCTCTTTGGACGGGCTGCCCTGGACATGGTCATTCAGCCACGCTTCCGCGGATATATCCAGGATTGAAATATCCTTTACAGGATCCAAAACCTCGGGTATAGGATTGGCCTTTGATAATTTCAACACATCTTCAGCGGCCCCGGTTCCTGAACCGGCGACGCTTCTGCTGCTGGGAATGGGCCTGGCAGGATTGAGGTTCACCCATCGCAGAAAAAAGAAGGCGGCCGTTCACGGGCTTTGACAGGCAGGTTCGCCATGTCCGGGCCGCCCGGCGCAACCGTCCGGCTGTAACAGGTCCGGCCGGTTGCCGCCAGGGGCCCGTTCACGGTTTACAGTTACCGGTTCACGGTTTAGAAAAAAATAGACATTAGGGAGAAATATGGGGTCTTCGTTGCATAGTTCATTGAAAAAACTGTGAACTGTGAACCGATAACCGTGAACGGTTACCTGTCAGGATTGGGTACGTTCGTTG